>JAFAZK010000202.1 GCA_019239825.1 Verrucomicrobiota bacterium
TTGGTCAAGGCAGATTTTCAAATCGTCCGAAGAAGGCGGCTAATGTTGCTACCGCGTGCGATCGCCCCACCGCCGTGGAGGGGAGCCGCTTTGGCACATGTCCCGCCACCCCTCGCAACATTCGCCACAAAGCTCATCCCGCCGAACACGCATGAAAACAAGCGGCTCCCGGGAACGTCTCAACGCAAAACATTCGCGCCCCTACGAGGAAACCAACCCCGACGCCAAATTAATCGCGAGCGCCAATATGATCGTGTTGAACAGAAAAGACAGCAACGCGTGGACCAATGATAGACGTCGAATCCGGTTCGAAGTGATCGTCACATCCGATACCTGAAATGTCATGCCGATCACGAATGAGAAATAAGCAAAATCGAGGAAGTCAGGTTCATCACAGTCCGGAAAGTTGAGCCCGTCACCTCGCTCTCCACCCTCATCAATCTGCCGGTAGAAAGCGTGAGCATAATGCAGCGCAAAAATCGTATGAATGAAGAACCATGAAAAGATCACCGTGAGCGCCGCAAGCCCAACATGCTGAACTAATCGAGTGCCAGGAGCGTTTTTTGCCGTCCCCAGCAAATAGGCAACAGCGAACAAACTTCCGCATGCTCCTAAGAGCACGATCCCCAAAATAATCGAGCGACTCGTATCTTGAAGCTTAGCGTTTGCGACGGCCTCTTTTGCGTCCGCTAAGACAATACGCGACCAGGCCAAAACTATCCCCGTCACCGCAAATGCATTCCAAGTTAGAATGATTCGGAACGCCAGGTGCTCCACGCTAAACGTAGCCACAAACACAATGAAAGCCACGGCCAGCGCAGTCAGGGCTCGCTGGTGCGCATCAAAATTACTCAACAGTTTCAACATCTTTGGGCGACTTGAGCTCCCTTATCTCCCGAACTCAGAGGATCAGCGAGACTTTTTTCGGCTGGGCATCCGGCTGAGGAACATTGGAAACTAGGGCCGCCCCTCTTCTGGCCTGGCTACAGAATTGATTTAACCGAATTGGTCCGAGCCATGAAAGGGATGGCCGGCGCCTGAATATCGAATCCTCCGATGGTGTAATTCATGGTCTCTATGGGATTTATGAGCGCTCGCAAAGAGTAAAACCAACCTGTCGTTAGACGGTCGTCTTCTGCCATTTGTGACAAAATTGTAACCTGATCAGCGTTGTCCAGTTCGCTCCTGGTCGGGTCTCATCGCCACGGTCAAAACCTGTACCTATGAATCTATTTGGCGAAACCCTACCCATGGCCACGGCGATTTTCCTGATCCTGGCCTTGTTAATGGCTCTGAGCTTCGAGTTTGTTAACGGCTTCCACGATACCGCCAATGCGGTCGCGACCGTTATTTACACTCACTCTTTGCCGCCAGTCGTAGCTGTCGTCTGGTCCGGTCTTTGGAATCTGATCGGAGTCCTGGTTTCCAGCGGAGCGGTCGCTTTCTCGATCCTCGCTCTGCTGCCAGTAGAGCTGGTGCTAAACGTCGGCTCTGGCGCCGGTTTCGCCATGGTCTTTGCCTTGCTGATTTCCGCTATCATCTGGAACGTCGGTACCTGGTATCTCGGTTTGCCCGCTTCCAGCTCGCATACGCTCATCGGGTCGATTATGGGCGTCGGTTTGGCCAACGCCTGGATAAATTCGCCGAACCATAACTTTGGCGAAGGCGTGAACTGGGCAAAAGCCAATGAAGTATTCACGACTCTTTTGGTCTCCCCAATCGTCGGCTTCATTTGTGCGGCGCTTCTTCTCTTAATTGTTAAGGCGTTAGTTCGTAAGCCGGAGTTGTTCCAACCGGCGGACGCTAAAAAATCGCCGCCCTGGTGGATCCGCGGCCTTTTGATTCTCACTTGTACCGGCGTCAGCTATGCGCACGGATCGAACGACGGCCAAAAAGGGATGGGCTTGATCATGCTCATCCTGGTTGGAATTGTGCCCGCCGTCTTTGCTCTGAACCTCAATCTGGACCCGAAAACAATCGCCGGAATTGAACAGGGAGAAGGCAATGTCGCCGCCATTGTTGCCAAGTATGTTAAAGATCGTCCGGCCGATCAGAAAGAGGCAGAGGCCGAACTCTCTGCTTTCCTAAAAACCACCGGCAAGCTGACGGACAAAACGTTTGGCGCGCTCGTAGTGACCCTGGAAGCATTTGAGGCCAATCTGGAGGGCAAGAAGACGTTCCCCGAACTGGGTAGAGCTGTCCGCGCTGGAGTTCGTACCGACATTTACCTGACTCAAAACACCATCGGGAAGCTTATAAAAACCCACGCGATTACCGACCCAGAAGATGTCAAAACGCTGAAGGAGTTCTCCAGCGGTCTGAATGCCGCCACAAACTTTATTCCGCCATGGGTGAAGATAGCAGTCGCCTTCGCACTCGGCTGCGGCACCATGGTCGGTTGGAAACGAATTGTAGTGACGGTCGGTGAAAAGATCGGCAAGACGCATTTGAGCTATGCACAAGGCGCTTCTGCAGAACTAGTCGCGATGGGGACTATTTTCGCCGCCGACAACTTCGGGTTACCCGTCAGCACGACTCACGTCTTGTCTTCCGGTATCGCCGGCACGATGGCCGCTAACGGGTCCGGCCTGCAATTGTCGACTCTCAGAAATATCGCTCTCGCGTGGCTTCTGACTCTGCCAGTCTGCGTCTTGCTGGGAGCCGCCACCTTCTCAGCCGGACTATTCGTCGTCTTCAACATCTTCGGCTGGAAATAGGCGCGCGGAACAGAGCGTAGAGTTTATAAGGGCGTGCCGGTGCTAACGGCACGCCCTTTTTGTTCAGGAATCAGAATTCAGGAGCCAGGAGGAGGTGCCGGGCTAGCTCCGTAGGAGCGAAATATTTGTACCTGTCGATCTCTCAAAACCGACAAGGTCCGTAGCAGCGGCATATTTTAAGCGAGTGGTAATGCCGTGATTCTGAACCTCACAGACCGCTGCGTCGGTCTGAGTGCTGCGCGGAACGACTAAGATGCCGCTCCTACGGAGCTAACGGCGTTTTAGGATAGCCATTGCTATAAATATTTCGCTCCTCCGGAGCTAGCCCGCCAGCCCCCCGTCCTAGCTCCTAGATTCTAGCTCCTAGCTCCTCCCCCCTCACTCCACCATGTGCTCGGCAAAATGTTCGAGCAAGACCTCTGCTTCGATCGCTAGGACCGCCCGCAACTCTTCGTCTGCGCCCGTCCGCTTTGAGGCTTCAACCCAATCCGTCACCCAGACTGGGTCCCATGTCGTACAGCTCGCGACTTTCGGGCTGTTAGCAGCAGCTCTACGATAAATCTCTGCAGCAGCGGGATGTACCGGGGTTCGTCTAAACCAATAGCGGGCGTTGTCGAAATCACCTTCGATTCGGTGGACGATCCCATGAATATAGGTCCCGTCCGCAGCCGAGGCTTCCTGTACCAATATGTGCGCACGCTCCAGGTCGCCGGCCGTCAACAGCAATAAACTGCGCACAAACGGTACCACTTCTGGGTTATATCCGCCGAGTCGCTCGAGGTCAGCATTCCTCAGAAACGATATCAGCTCCGGATCCGGTGCCGGGTCCGAAACGGAAACTCTTGGGAGCCGTAGAACGAACCCATGTGAACTGACAAATCCGAGTCCAGCCATAGAACTGAAAATCTCACGCAAAGACGCCAAGGCGCAAAGGCTAAGACAAGAAAGACTGAATATCCGCAAAGTGCGCTAGCGCGAAAATCTAAGCGCGGCTAGAACTTTGTCCCCTTATGCGGGTTTTTCGCCCTACCGTCTTTTGCGGCTACTCATTGTGTTCTCTTAATCTTTGCGCCTTGGCGTCTTTGCGTGAGATTTTTTCTCCTGGGTTTAGCGTTTCCCTCGGCCCAAAAACCCTTTGCTAGCGACCGGGGTTTGAGTTATTGACTCAGTTCCTCTTGTTACCCGGCTGAAGTGGTGTATCAAGGTTCCCTTTTATGATTTCGACAATTTTGTTTTTGGCACAGCAGCAAGCAGGTCAAGCCCAGTCCGGAGGGCTCTGGTATATGCAGCTGCTGCCCTTCGCGTTTATCTTCGTCATTTTCTATTTCTTGCTGATCCGGCCACAGCAGAAGCGGCAAAAAGAGCATCAGCAACTCCTCTCAAACCTAAAGACCGGCGATAAGGTCATCACTACGAGCGGCATCCACGGACTGATCGCTAACGTCAAAGACACTACCTTCCTGGTTAAGATTGCCGACAACGTTAAAATTGAGGTCGACAAGAACGCTATCGCCTCTGTATCCAAGTCGGTCGATCAGCCCAAAGCAACCGCTTAGTAAGTCCCCCCCTACCAGCCGCTAGCAATGAACCCGACGTGGACGTTTCTTTTTGGTCTATTCCTGCTCTGCATTTTCGGCGCCTATTTTCTCGTTGAGAAAGAGCAAACCAAACGTCTTCTCGGCACGACGCTGACGGTTCTGTTGTGTGCGTTTTGCATTTATTCGTTCTACCCGCCGAGCGCCAAGATCCATTACGGCCTTGATCTGCAGGGCGGCACTTCATTCCTGATCCGATTAGTTCCGCCTAAGGACGAAAACGGAAAGCCGCGCACCATCACGCCGGACATGCAGCAGCAGGCGGTCGAGGTAATTCGCCGGCGGGTCGATCAATTCGGTGTCAGTGAGCCAATCATCACCAGCCAGGGCTCAGATCGTATTCTCGTGCAGATCCCGGGCCTGGACACGGCGAAAATCGACGAGGCCCGCGAGCAATTGCAGCGCGTCGCTAAACTGGAGTTTCGGCTGGTTAACCCGCAAAGTGGCGCTCTACTGCCGCAACTCGAATCCGGACAGACTTTTACGCCGCCTGGCTATGAGATTCTTGAAGGCGTAAAAAGCAAAACCGCAACCGGCAAGCCAGAGCAGTACCTGGTTAAGAAAAAGCCGGAATTGACCGGCGCCGAAATCACTCGGGCACAAGCCAGGTTCGAGCAGCGCGGCTACGAAGTGGATTTGAGTTTCAATTCCGAGGGTAGCAAAACCTTCGCGCGCGTTACTGCGCAAAATATCGGCAACCAACTTGCCATTGTTCTGGATGGCCAAGTGCAATCGGCCCCTGTGATTCAAACCGAGATTTCCAATGGCTCGGCTTCGATTACGGGAAACTTCACTGCCCAGGAGGCGCAAGACTTAGCCAGCGCTTTGCAGAACCCGCTGCAAACGCCCGTGGTGATCGATGAGACCCGGAGCGTCTCGGCCACACTCGGTCAAGACTCGATCAGTCGAGGCTTGGCTTCCGGTTTGGCGGGATTAGCCGCCACCCTGATCTTTGTTCTTATCTACTATCGAACCGCGGGCGCTGTGGCCCTGATTGGTTTGGCGGTCAACGGTATCTTGCTGTTCGGCGCCATGTCGCTTTTCGGCTTTGTCTTAACGCTGCCCGGTATTGCCGGCGTTATCCTCACGATCGGCATGGCGATCGATGCTAACGTCTTGATCTACGAACGCTTGCGAGAGGAGCTCGGCTTAGGAAAGAGTATTAAAGCCTCGATCGATACGGCTTATCGCAAAGCCTTTAGCGCCATCTTTGACGCTAACCTCACTACCTTGCTGAAAGTTGTTATCCTTTTTTGGCTCGGTTCAGGTCCAGTTAAGGGTTTCGCCATTACGCTCACCCTCGGTATTATCGCCTCGATGTTTTCGGCCCTTTTGGTTACGCGAAACATCTTTAGTTGGTTGATCCATTTCAACCTGATGAAGCGTATTTCGATGCTTCACCTCATCAGCTCGAAGCATTTTGACTTCTTGGGTAAATGGAAGATTTCCGTAATCGCCTCGATCATTTTGCTCATCGTCTCCGGCATCGCCTTCGGTGTCCGCGGGGCGAACATGTTCAATTTGGACTTTACTGGCGGTGATTCCTTGGTGTTGCGCTCAGACAAACCCGTGGATGAAGCTAAAGTCCGAAGCGAACTTGAAAAAATCGGCTTGGGCAGCGCGGTAATCCAACAGGAGTCCAGCCAGCGTAACCAACAAACCGTACATTTGATCGCTATCCGTTCGCCCTATGGCACTGGTCAAAAAATCCTGAGCGATTTAAAGGCATCGCCTGAAACCAGTGACTTAGTTGTCGAGAATTCTGAGACCGTGGGCCCGGTAATGGGCGCCCAACTAGCTACAACCTCCCTTTTCGCATTGGCCATCGCTTTTGTAGGCGTCATGATCTACGTCGCCGTCCGCTTCGAGTTTTCTTTCTCAGTGGGAACGATCGTGGCCATGTTCCACGATCTGATTATCACGCTCGGGATTTTCGTTTTGACCGGTCGCCAATTCTCATTGGTTACCATCGGCGCGATTTTGACCGTGGCGGGTTACTCCATTAACGACAAGATCGTTGTGTTCGACCGGATCCGGGAAGGATTACATTCCGGCCGCCGCGGAACCATTCGTTCGCTAATGAACGATAGCATCAATGAAACGCTGAGCCGGACGGTATTAACCAGCGGCGTCACGTTGATCTGCATGCTCTCGCTTTGGATTTTCGGAGGCCCGGTTCTCGATGATTTCGCCTTCACCAACGTCATAGGCGTCATTATCGGCACCTATTCATCGATCTTCATCGCGGCTCCGATCGTCCTCTGGTGGACAAATCTCAGGAAAGGGAATCTACGGCATGAGGTCGTCCGGCCCCGAGCACAGGCCGCCAAGGCGTAAGGTTAGTTTGAGGTTCAACGTTCGAAGTTCCAGGTTCCGGGTTGGAGCTCCCGTGCACAAGAACCCGGAACCTAGAACATAAAGCCTAAAACTTGGAACTCTCTCATGGATGTGGGGCAAGCGAGCACGGGATCATCCCCTTGTAATCAAAACACGAGGTCTAACGCGACCGGGGCAGCACCATCTGCCAGCCTAATCTTCTTATTAGCGGCAACCTCCGGTTTGGTGGTTGCGAATATTTACTACAACCAGCCTATATTGAACGCCATCGCAGCGACGTTTCAGGTTGGGCCAGCTGCGGTCGCCTGGGTCGCAACCGCCACTCAACTCGGGTACGCTGCATCTCTTTTATTCGTCGTGCCGCTCGGAGATGGGATCGATCGCAAGTGGCTAATCATCGCATCTACGCTGGCTTCGTGCGCTATCCTGACAGTGGTTCCGCTTTCGCCGAGCCTTCCTATCATGCTGGGCGCCAGCTTTGCCCTTGGGTTCGCCTCGGTTGCACCCCAGCTCGCTATCCCCTACGCCGCCAGATTGGTTCCAGGAGCCGGCCGCGGCAAGGTTGTCGGCACCGTGATGAGCGGGTTACTGATCGGTGTCCTTCTTTCCCGGACGACGAGCGGCTTCGTTGGGACAAGATTTTCTTGGCAGGTCGTCTACTGGGCCGGGGCTATCCTTATGCTGATTCTGGCCGTGATCCTTTGGCTCGCTCTCCCATCCCAACCGGCCCGTGCCATCCAACCTTACGGGCGCCTACTGGCCTCTCTGCCGCAGCTCCTTCGAGCCGAACCAATCATTCGCCGGCATAGTATTCTTGGCGCTCTCGGTTTCGCCACGTTCAGCGCCTTTTGGACCACGCTCTCATTTTATCTTCAGTCGCGGCCGCAACATTACGGTTCTGATGTCACTGGAATGTTCGGCTTATTGGCGATTACCGGCGCCATGGTAGGACCTCTCGCCGGCCACCTCGGCGAAAAATGGACGCCGCGACAGATCAACGGCTTGTTCTTCGCCCTCATCATTCTCGCGTTTCTCGCGATGCTTTTCAGCGAGCAAAATACGTTACTGCTAGTCGGCCTGGGCGTCCTACTACTCGATGCGGGAGCGCAAGGAAATCAAATCGCGAATCAAGCCAGAATCTACAGCTTAGATCCCGCTCTCCATGGCCGGATCAATTCCGTGTACATGGTGATCTATTTCTTAGGCGGTTCGATCGGCTCCTTCATTGGTTCTCAAGCCTGGGCTCTGGCCGGCTGGCCAGGAGTTTGTGCGAGCGGCATCCTTTTCGCGATCGCCGCTTTGGTGTTTCTTTGGATTTAAGGGGTTAGAAAGGCTCAGTTGCCGTGGTAACGTACTCCGTATCTGCACGTTATAGGTGAGGCATTCGGGCTCCGGTTTATGACGGAAAACAGCGACTGAATTTAAGCAGCCATCGCGGGTCGCCGCGCAGTCGGATTTTCCGGGTGAGCAAAGCCCAAAGCAGATTCTTTTCTTTCGCGAGAAATTTTAGCCAGGTCCGGCTGTCTGCGACGACATGCAGGTTGGCGGTTCCGATGCGACCGGTCTCGACTTTGATAGTCCCGGCACGAATGGTTACCGTCGCTTCCGTTGATTCTGTGCCCGTGAAAGTAAAATGGTAAACGGCGTCTAAGTCCTCTGCCGCTTGCCGCTGAAACGCGACAGGTAATCCCCGGAGGAAAGCCATGACGTTCAGCGTACGGATCCGATTGTGCACATGCCGTACGGTTTTATGAGGATACCGTTTTCGGACGTGAGCCTCGGCGTCGGACCCCGACACCACGTAAACCGGTTCTATTTTCGCCTGCAGCGGGCGCATCACCTCGTCCGCGAATTCCTTTTTCGAGTTTAAGTATTCCCCAATGACATCCTCGCCAGCAGGGCACACCGCCATGCAGTAGGCCGCTTTGTAGTTTGAGCCGAAACTGAGACTTTGCCACATCGAGATACTCTCCGGATCGTTAACTCGCCGGCGGTAATCAAGCCGGGTGCGACTTTCGGAAATGGTCTCCACCCAATCGATAAACCCGCTCATGAATTCCCGGTAATTATGCGTGTAACAAGCCGAGAAGTTAAACGCGCCATCTGCACTGATCGCCCCGACAGGGCAGGCCGCTACACAAAGCTTACATTCTAAGCAAGGATTGTAATCTAACTCCTGGGCATACTCGCTGATCTCAGCCCCCAGCAAAACGGTGCCTAACAAAATAAAATTACCAAAGCGCGGATGAATAACGTTGCGATGAATTCCCATGCGTCCTAATCCGGCTGCAACCGCTACCGGCTTATGGGCAACCTCCCAAATCCGGTCCGTCCCCCACCTATCTGCTTCCATAGGAAAACCCATGGGCGGATTCAGCGCCCGAATGCCGGAACGCTCCAACGCGGCGGTGATGCTGCGCGCGACTTCGTTTACTTCATCGCCGGCATGATGGAATTCGTTATTGGCAACCGAGCGCGCCGGACTACGAACATTGTCTCGATTCATCCGGACAACAAAACTGATCAAGCTCCGGGTACGAGGAAAAGCCCGCTGGATTCGGCCCCGTTCTTCCCCGAGTGAAACTCGATCCGCTTCGACGAACCCGACATCATCCGCGCCGGCTTCCAGACACAATTTCCGTAACCAGTCCGCATCCAGAGGAGCCGAAACTACTGGGGCAACAGGCTTGGCTCGGAAAGCTTTGACGGTGGGATGTTCATTAACCCTTGTGCTCATAAAGTCAGTTGATGTGCATATACACTTCTGCGGCAAATGTTGACTCGGTCTGAATCATCTTTTCATCGGCGGTTTAACTCGGTCGCCACCCGACCAAAATCCCCCAGAATAGTCGACCAACGCTTTTCCCCCAATATGGTGACCACTTTTTCCTGAGCTGAACGCCAGGCCGGTAACATTTCGGTGATGGCCGTTCGCCCTTTGTCCGTAATGGAGAGTTGGACGTGGACACCCCGGCCGCCCCCGCTGATCTTGATCAGACCCTCGCGTTGCAACGGGCGAAGGTTTCGCAGCAGAGTCGTGCGTTCCATTCCCAGGAAATCGCTCATCTCTGCCATACTCCAGCCGCTCCTGGCCTGTAACGCGTTAAGAATGGGCGTTTGGGTGATCCGAATCCCATGACGACGAAACTCCGCATCAAAGCATTGGGTGATCACCCGGGTCACGCGCCGCAAATTGAAACAGGTACAGTTCTCGACGGAATAGAGATCCATAGGCTTCGGATGATCTAGGAGTTCCAATTTCGAATTTAGATTTCGAACGATGACGGGCCGCGCCTTCGGATAGGCCGAAGGCTAAATCTTAGTACTTCGATCGATAGCCCTGCGCTGGCGTTCTAAATTCTAAATTTAAACTCCTAAATTCTTCTGATGTGCATATACACACCTATCCGCGTGATTTGTCAAACATGTCTTTGGGAAACTCTACCCGGCTTGACGCTGCAAGTTCCAAATCCCAGAACCTAGCTCCTAGCGCCCTGAACTGACCACTGAAACACCGATTACTGATTACCGGCGAATGCAACCCGGTATCCTGACAGATCCTATTTTCGTTCGAGCTCGTTGTCGCTCGGCCCTTCAGAATCAATTCTCATTTCACCCGTATCGGTGTTGATGGCAAAGGAGATCACTCCCCCGTTGCGTTCTTCCAGGCTCACCTCCTGGCCCTCGTCATTACTCTCAGGTCCGAATTCGACGTGAAAGCTGCCCCTCCAAATATTCCCGTTTCGCTCCGCGATTTCTAACATCCAGAGATCGGTTACAGCAGATCGAGACAATTGCTGATCGTTTGAACTCGCCTCGATGGGCGACTGCTGCCTTGCACTATCGATCAACGCCGCAGTGAGCCAATCTTCAAAGTCACTATCTCGCAGGCGCTCCAACATTTCAGGAATCATTATTGATTCAGGAAAAAGTAAAAACATTGATCCTCCTTACCGACACGTTTTTGTTAGCGGGACTATGATCGTGCCGTCCTATGTTTTAGCCATTGCTGAAACGGGTGATCTCCCATTACCCAGAGGAGCAATGACCCGATCTTTGGAGCGCGGCCGAGGCCGGACCGAGTGCAGCGTGAGGATTGGAATCATGAAGTGATGACAGACGCAGCCCTGCGGCTCGGCACGTCCCTCGGCCTGGCACACTAGAAAGCAGCGACCGACCAACCAACCTCTTTGCTCATCCGTTCCGCTCTTTTGAGAGCCTCGCCCTACTCCTATGCTTGACGGCTAATCAGATTGCTCTTACAAACTAACGCTGTTGTTCTTTCTCAGAGCCATTACCTCATTGAGGTAGTGAAAATTCTGTAGAGGGCCCTTTGCTACGGCAAAGGGAGAAATTGGGAAACGGGTGTAAATCCCGTGCGGTTGCGCCGCTGTAACGAGTGACGAACGCTTCATTTTGCCACTGTCTCTAAATTCGAGACGGGAAGGCGAAGCTAGTAGGTTGACCTCGAAGTCAGAAGACCTCCTCTGCCAGAGCTCATCAGATCCGGAATTATCCGGATCACTGTCTCGCCAAAGACAGGATGGGAACCGTTGCAGTTCGGCGTTCAGGCAAGTCCCTGTCCACGAGGAGTGCGGTTTCCGAAAAACCCACGGTGCTCAGGGCGTTTCCGCGCACTCGCATCGTGCATACGCATAAACCTTGGCGGGTTTGTGCTTTGGAAAAATGCCAACTGAAACGAATAAAGTCTCTGATTTGCTGGATCATTACGACCCAGTTCACGAAAGTCCCCGGCTGCCGACAGAGCCTTGCCCCACATCTGCCCCAAAGCCTCGCCCCTTTCTCGATATCTCGAGATTAATAACCGCTTCGTTCTTGTCTCTGACCACGACTCACTTCGCATTCGGCGATGATTCGAACAGCAACATGGACAGTTTCTTGAACCGAATCGTGGTGACGGCCACGCGCACTCCAGAAGACGAGTCACAGATTGGCAGCTCGTTCAGCCAACTGACCGGGGAAGAGCTCCAAACCGAACAGATAGACGATTTGAAGACGGCCTTGAATGCAACGCCCGGAGTATTCGCCTTGGAGACCGGCGCGAGAGGTGGATTCACCACCGTTAGTATCAGAGGGACCGATCCCTCCTATACCCTATTCCTAGTCGACGGAATGCGGGTGAACACGGGTATTTTTGACAATGGAGCGCCTTTTTTGGCGTACGCTCAAAACTTCAATCTCGATACCATCACCATTGTCCGGGGCCCGTACAGCACGCTGTATGGATCCGATGCCATCGGTGGAGTAGTTTCCCTGGCCACACACCAAGGTTCTGGAACGCCCACGGCCACTGGCTTCGGCGAATACGGGACCTACGACTCATTCAAAGCCGGCCTCATCAGCTCCGGTCTCATCGGCAAAATCGCATACTCTTTTGACTACGTTCATGACGAAACCGCCAATGCGCGGCCTAACAATCATCTTCGGGAAGACGGCTATTCATTCCGTCTCGATATCCCCCTCACCGATAGCCTCACCATCGGAGTGACCGCGAGAGGCGAATTTGGCCGATACGGCGAACCCAGCAGCAATCGGCCAGTAGATATTCCTTTTGACGATCCAAATGCTAAAGCGACCGGTGAAACTAATCTGGTGACGCTATTTGTGAATTGGAAAACCACAGACTGGTGGCAGCAGCATCTTATTCTGGGTGCTTATAACGAGCGCTACACCTTCGTTGATCCCCCTATTCCGTCGGAGTTTTTTACAGGGAGTGTGTATATCGGAAAGGCCTTCAATTTCGAGACTGATTGGCAAAATACCTTTCAGATCACTTCCAAAAATACCGCAGTAGCCGGCGCTACCTATTATTTAGAAGCGGGCCACGATAATTCGTTCCCTCAGCAGGAAGAGAATAATTTCGCTCTCTATTTGCAAGACCTATGGGAGATCATCCCGAATCTAACTCTGACCGCGGGTGGCCGATACGATCATTATCAACTAGCTGGCAACGCCTTTACCTATCGTTTCTCCGCGGCCTATCTGATCGACGCAACCAAGACTAAATTGCGGGCCAGCTACGGCACCGCTTTCAAGGCGCCTGATCTTTTTGACACATTTTCAACCGCTGCTTTCGCGTTGGGAAATCGTGGTCTAAGGCCGGAAACCTCGCAGGGATATGATGTCGGCTTCGACCAATATTTGTGGGAGGGCGCAGTGACCTTGAGTGCCAGCTATTTCCAGAATTTGATTCACGACGTTATCGCTTTTATCCCGGCCAGTCCGGTCACCGGCAGCTATCAGAACCAAAATTCTGGGGAGACGTACGGGATTGAAACAGAAATTCGCCTCAATCCGGTTAAGAATTGGCAGACTCGGGCAGCCTTTACTTGGACAGAGTCCTATTTCACCGCCTCTGGAATCACCCAGAGAAATCCAGATATTCCGCGCTACCTGTTCAGCCTGGATACGAATTACAAATTCTTCAATGTTTTAACGGTTGGATTCGGCGCCTTGTTTTCCGGACAACAGATCGCGGAAGATTTTTCGTTCTTTCCCGCGAAATACGTCAGGCTCAACGATTATTGGGTATTGCGCACCTACGCGCGATGGCAAGTAAACGATCATCTGGCGTTCACTTTCAGAGTAGAGAATTTGTCAGATCAGCATTATTACACCACTATTGGGTTTCCCGCCCTCGGGACCGCCGTGTTTGGAGGAGCTGAAATCCACTTCTAATTAGGCAAAGCCATGCAACCGACACTCGACAAAACGCAGACCGCAAAATCAAGGACCGTGTTCGAATTGGGGAACGGCACGCTGGAAATATTTGATCTTGATCCGTCCGAATCAGTCCTGTTCGAGTTATTAAAGGATCTATTTGAAAATCATTGGGAGGAGATTGTCTTCGGAATTCTGATTCAGGGGGCAGCCTGGGAGATTAAGGCAGATCACAAGCCGGAGAGCGTCACTCTGCACGATGGATATCTGACAGTCGATTTTGGGCACTGGCACTTTCATATCTGCATCGGGGAGAACAAAGGCTCGAAAGCGCATCCCACCGATCCAGCGCTCAAGGCGCATCGCCAAACTTCGCGGGCAGAACTCTACCGCCAACTAAGCGAGAGTGGGACGCCTAATTACTGGGGGCTGCGTCTTTACAACGGTAAAGACGAACAACAACTGACAATTTTTCTTCCTAATCCGTTCCTGACGCCTGAGATGCAGATCGCCAAACAACCCGATTGGTCACGATTAGCGCTCTGGGATTATCTTCGTAATCGTTGGCTTGGCTTATCGGGACCCGATCCTCTGGACCGGACTGGACTCAAATTCCAGCACGGGTAAACGACTACTACCAACCCTTTCAAATCGACACTTTCAGAATTATCACTATGAACCTGCTTAAAACTAAAAGCGCTTCCGTTTCATTAACTGACGGCGACCCTAAAGACCCCGCTTTAATCAATTCCCCGCGGGAGTCTATCTGGCTCATCCTCTTACTCCTTTCGAGCCTGGTGTTCACCTTGGGTTTTTCCTGTGCGACTCCGCTGGCAGCATTTGCAGCGGTCGCAGCTGTGGCATTCAGCCGGCGGGATGCGTTAATCCTCTGCGGAGGAGTCTGGTTCGTTAATCAAGTTGTGGGTTACACCGTCCTCAGATATCCGTGGAACGTTAATTCAGTTAGCTGGGGCCTCGTCTTGGGCGCGGCGACCATGATAGCCAGCTTGGCTTCTGAATGGATATACCGTCATAGCAAGACGCCCAATCTCCTCAGATTGGTAGCCGCTTTTATTACTGCGTTCGCCGTCTTTGAAGTCGCCCTTTTCGCGGTTGCACTTTTCGGTCTTGGAGGAGTGGAAGACTTCGCGGCCGGTATTGTGGTTCGAATCTTTGCGATCAACAGCGGCGCTTTCGTTGGCCTTTTGGTGCTGCATTGGTTGGCTGTCACCGTGGGACTGATTCCTTCGGGTACGGAAGCCCAACCGCGCACCGACCGCCGGGTGACTGCAGGTCCTCCAGCAGCCTGATTTCCCGTGGAATCCAGAGGTTGCTAGTATTCGGCAGGGCCTTCGGGCCAAAGAGGCGAAAATTCACGCAAAGGCGCAAAGGAGAAGAGGAAGAAAACCTGTCCGCTACACGACAAAAATGATCAGTGCCGAGAAAGGATTTAAGACCATCCAAATTGATCTTGTCTAAATCCCTATTAATTCCATGGACATTTGGAGTTTCATCCTTTAGAACGGTTGTCGTATGAGCACAGACGAGGTTCTTGATGCCTTGGGCCGTTACACCAAAGACTCCAAGAAGAGCCATCGCGAAACGGCCACTGAACTCGGAATCAGAGAGACTGTCCTGGGGGATTGGTTGGGACGGAAAACTCTTCCGGAGAAATCGGGGCTAGCGAGAATAGCGGGCTTCCTCAGGCGAGTGAGATATCTTTAGAACCAAGGGTGCACCCGGCGATGTGGCGCTGCCTCAAGGCCGATGTTCGGCGCAATTCTGCGATCCCTTCGGCTCTACGAGCTTACAGGAAGAAGATCACTAGACCGCCCATTGATCACTAAGCCCTCGAAAACAACCCGATGGGAAAGCCTTTACCAGTAACTTGATTCCTTTCCCGAAAAAACCAGTTTTCTCATGCGATAAACAATCGCGGATCTAATCGGACAGCGGTTTGATTCCACCTCGATCAGTCCGATCATCGGTCTCCCCTGTCCCTGGCGGCAAATACTCTTTACCCGCGTCGTCACAAACCAGGACCCAATCTAAGTTTTCTCCGACTGAAGGAGGAATGATTTCGAACCGGCGCGCCCGCGGAAGGCTACCCAAGTCAATACTTCTTCCGTTACGCGGATCGAACCACCAAAACTGGAAGCCGTCCCCGGAAAGCTTAGCTGGATCAAGCACGAAGGGCCGGCTTGCGGCCAGATAAACCATTCCGTAAGACCCATCGTCGTTGCGGGTAGCATTCGAATATTTCGAACCAGCTCCGGGTACAGCGCTACGAACACAGGTTGCGGAGATTAAAGAGTTGTCCGGAATACGGGTAAGGAAGGGCCGGCTTTCCAGAAGAGCGCGAGCATGCCGGACCTGATTCGCCCCGGGGCTTTCGACTGCGTCGTACCAAAAACTGATCGGAAGGTTAACCCCTTCTCCACGGCCAGGTTCATGCATTTGCCAAACTGAATGATGACCGTAGGTGTGACCGAAGGCGCCAGCGAAAAGGTCCCAATACAGAAAGCGCCGGATATCATGCGCGTTCGAGTATCCATGATCGACTGATCTAAAGCAGATCGGGTGATCTTCATATAAGGGTTCACCGTCGAGAACCGGTTTGATCGGCGTTTGTGCGTAATCAGCAGAAATCCGCGCCCAAGTCTTCGTCGTATCGAAGTGCCCGTTTTGGCGCATATTAAAATCGAGTAGTGGATCAGAATTTGGAAATGGCAGTGAAGACGTAGAAACCAGATCATCGCCGCCCCTGGGATGGAAGGTCAGAAGATGATTCCCGCCGTCTCCGTTCTTCAGTCCCGCTGCTAATGCTCTCCAAATTTCGAACTGTTCGGTATCATCAACCGTGCGATCGCCACCAAGAATCCATACCAGGTTCGCCTCTCGATAACGGCTGCCTAGAAAGTGGCCGTACTCCCAAGCATTCTGGGGTGTAAATACGGCGGGCCCCGCACCGTGCGTGTGTCCAACCTTGTCACCCCAGGTTGGCAAGATACCGAACCATAGGCCCAGGGATCCTGCTTTCTGAAGAATCCAGTCTATGTGCTGAAAATATTCTTCATTCGGTTTGGCCGGATTTTCGTCAATCAAAGGAAGCTGCCCATAACGATTAGGTGTCCGGATACCGTTCTCCTCCGCGAGCACTACCGCCTGGATGATTGAGAACCTCTGGACGTTACGTTTTTCCAAATAGCGCTCGGCGTCTTCGCGCGTTGATCTATGGAAAAGTTCCCAGACTGTATCTCCGAACCAGTAAAACGGAGAGCCATCCTCATAAACAAGGAAGCGACGATTCGAACTAATTTTGAGCTTCTGCATTCATGGCGACTGTTTGCGGTTGACCATGGAGTCGATCGCCACGGCCGCAACCAGGATCCCGAATTTCAGGAGGAACTAACAGAATTAGCAATGACTGAATATGGCCTAGCTACTCGCAAGAAATTTGTCTCGCTCCAACTATCTTCGAATTGCCTAAAAGTCTTGCACTTTAAAAGGTTTGATTGAGTTAGCTGCTTGATCCTCAGGTCTTTTTTTCTTGTTTCAGATTTAAATCGATCTTTGTACGCATTACTTGACGCGCCGTGTCCTAACTCTTTAGGCAATCCTGTTGGCGTGTGTTAATAGGGATCTAAGGCGAGAATATACCCAGGCCAACCATGGTAGAAGAAGAGAACAGCCTAATGACCGCGCCGGCGACCAAAGAAAGTGACGAGCTAGAAACCCAGGGATCGAAAAATAGCAGGGCAAAGCGGCGGATCACAACGGTCTCAGTCCTTGCGAGCGGCTGCATTGCAGCGTTAAAGCTGATTGTCGGGGCGTTGACTGGAAGTCTTGGCTTGCTCGCTGAGGGCGCTCACTCCCTCTTCGATCTCGTTTCGACATTGATCACATTCCTCGCCGTGCGAGTCGCCGCAGCTCCGCCCGATGCGGATCATCCCTATGGCCACGAACGTGCCGAAAATCTTGGCGCGTTGGCCGGAATGGGGCTTCTGGCCGCAACGGCATTGTTCATTCTTTATCACGCTTTTGTTAAAATCGTTTTCGAACCGCGCGCACCGGCGGTCAATACCTGGTCAATCGCGGTACTAGGGATCTCTTTGGTGATCGATGTCTATCGCGCTCGTGCACTACGAAAAGCCGCTCAAGAGTACCACAGTCAGGCGTTGGCTTCAGATGCTGAGCATTTCAAAAATGACATCCTGGGAACGATCGCGGTACTCGGCGGATTCGCGGTTATCCTTATCTCCCGATTGGCGACTTTACCTGAATGGTTGGTATCACGAGCTGACGCCTTTGCCGCTATCGTCGTCGCCATCATTGCGCTGAAATCGGCGTGGCGTCTGGGAACAGAATCTATTCGGGCGCTGATGGGCGATGTTCCCGTTGAGCTGACGAATAGGATTGAGCGCAGGGTAGAGAATTTGGATGGTGTCGTCAGAGGTTCGACAAAAGTGCGCATCCATTTTGTCGGGACGCGTCCTTATGTCGACGTGACCGTAGGAACTCCGCGCGGAGGCTCATTGGAATCCGCTCACCACCTGACGGAGGATGTGGAGAAAGCGATTCGAACAGAATTGAAGGGCGCTCAAGCTACGGTTCACGTCGAACCTAGAGCCATCCCGCATGAAGGTCCCGCAGCCGGCGTCAGGGCCGTAGCCGATCGTCTCGGTTTGCGAGTCCATAATATAAACGTTTACGTTATTGGAGA
>JAFAZK010000008.1 GCA_019239825.1 Verrucomicrobiota bacterium
TGCAACTATGGTTAAGCAAAAAAAGATCATGCCGTTCTTGTGGTTCAACGACCAAGCAGAAGAGGCGGCGAAATTCTACGTCTCAGTCTTCAAGAACTCGAAGGTGTTAAGCATTAATCATTACCCACCGGAATCGTCGGGAAAAGAAGGGTCGGTGATGACCGTGAAGTTTGAGCTCGATGGCGAAGAAATAGTGGCCTTGAACGGCGGCCCGCACTTCACTCTTTCGGAGGCCTTCTCGTTTTGGGTCAAATGCGATACCCAGGAGGAGATCGATTATTTTTGGGAAAAGCTTTCGGAAGGGGGAGAGACCAGTGAATGCGGCTGGCTGAAGGATAAATTCGGTTTGTCTTGGCAGATAGTTCCTTCGTCGATTGAAGAATGGATTTCAGAAGAGAATCCAGAGCGAAAGAACAGAGTGTTAAAGGCAGTGTGGCAGATGCAGAAGCTGGATCTCAAAACTCTGGAGAAAGCGTATCGGGGTAGGTAGAGGGATCGCGCCCCTAGCCATAGGGGGGCGAGGCTCCCGAATGGCCTTGCGACTTCTGCCGAGGACTAAATTTTTTCTGTAAGAGATGTGTGGCTAGGCCGATACGCCCGCCGAGCCGGGGAGATGCGCTATTCCACGGCTCGGCGGGTTTATCGGCCTAACACCACGATCGGAATAGAGAGAATCAACCTCTCTGTTCGCCCCTTGTCTTGTTTGGGAGCCTCGCCCCACCAATGATGTGCGACGCCCGTTTCTCACGCGAGAGTCCGTCCGGCTGCCTGTAGGAACGGCGCGAGCTCCGTGACCAAGTCACCGAAGGTGGAAAAGTCGACTTGCTGTTGTCCGTCGCTCAAGGCTTCGGCGGGGTTTGGATGGACTTCGATCAATAAGCCATCTGCGCCAACTGCGGCGGCGCCACGGCAAAGCACTTTTACTAAATCCGCCCGGCCACAGCCTTGGCTCGGGTCAACGATGACAGGCAAATGAGATTCCTTTTTGGCAATCGCAACGGCGGCAAGATCAAGCGTATTCCGTGTATAAGTCTCAAATGTCCGGATACCGCGTTCGCAAAGCAGGACCCGAGAGTTGCCGTTAGCTAAGAGGTATTCAGCGGCAAGCATCCATTCTTCAATTTTCTGGTTCATGCCGCGTTTCAACAGGACCGGTTTATGCGATTTAGCGCACTCGATCAGGAGCTGGAAATTTTGAGCATTACGCGCGCCGATTTGTAGGATGTCAGCGGCTTCCGCCACGTGTTCGACATCCCGTTCGCTCAGGACTTCGGTAATGATCTTGAGTCCGGTTTCCCGGCGAGCAAGATCCAAAATCCGTAAACCTTCTTTGCCCAGGCCCTGGAATTCATAGGGAGATGTACGCGGTTTGTAAGCGCCGCCTCGGAGGATACTGGCCCCACGCTTACGTACTGCCCGTGCCGTGGCCAGCAATTGGTCTTCGGACTCCACACTGCAAGGACCGGCCATAATCACGAAGTTCTTCCCGCCGACCTTAACTCCGTCCACGTCAACCACGGTATCATTATCCGCTGATTCCCGGCTCACGAGTTTGTATCGTTTTTGGACTCGGAGGACCCGCTCGACCTGAGGCAATGCATTCAGTGATTCGAGCGTCTGATGAACGCGCTCGTCGCCGATGGCCGCAACGACAGTTTGCAGAGCGCCTCGAATTGGGTGGGGAGTATAGCCCAGTTTTTCTACTTCCTCGATAACAACCTGTATCTCTGGCTCAGTGGAATGCGGCTTAAGAATAACAATCATGCGGAACCGTCCTGATAGCACGGGAGGGGTGACGTGAGCAAGTCCTGAGGGGTGGGGCGCAAGTAACCAGTAATCAGTGGATCAGTAATCAGTACTGACGTTCGTCGACCGGGCTCCGAATTCTGAACTGATTACTGGTTACTGGTTACTCTTTCGGCCACCCCTTAACGCGCTCTATCTGTGCCTTGTGCTCTTTGTCGCGCGCCGGTATGATCCTTGCTCCCCCGTTCAAATCCTTATGAGTGATCCCAACCAGAAGCCGCCGTTCAACCTGGAGTACGACAATACGGCGACTAACCGAGACGCGACCCAGGGTCATTCCTCTGCCCCGAAGGTAACGCACATTACGGTTCCCACCGCCGAAAAACCATCTCCCGACGTCATCCGCCATCCGCGTTTCTTACCGCGTATCGGCTCCCGAGGGTATTTTGTGTTGTTGGGAGCCGTTGCCATTCTGATCCTCGGTCCGCTGGGTGGCATCACGGCCGCCTTTATGAATTTCTCGATCGGGTTTTTTGTCGGTGGACAAGTTTTGGCAGGGATTCTCGGCAGCGCTGTGACCTTCGGGTACGGTCCCGAAGGGAAGCATGGCGCAAACTATATCCAGACCATGGCCGCTTCCGTGGCGGGTATGTGTGGGATGGCAGTGCTGGCGCAAGCGATGGTCTGGTTAGGATTACCCCAGCCGCCAGCCTGGGAGCTGGTACTCTATTATCTCTGTATCGGAATGTTCGGTGTGGGAGTGGGGATGCTTTATACGCCGATTTTAGTGGATCGAATGGAGCTTTTGTTCCCCTCTGGGTATGCCGTCGCAAATATTCTGCGCGCGCTGTCTGACAAAGAGTTGCTCAGGCGGTCGATCACGAAACTAGCGAGTGGGATGGCAGCTGGTTACGTCATTGGCGTATCTTCACTGAATATTTCCTTTTTCACTCGTTTCGGTCTTTCCGCGTCGGGCGTAACGATGTTGGAAAAGGCGGGTATTTCGGCATCGACACTGGGTGCAGGCGCGATCGTCGGCGCTCGGATCGCGATCCCCGCCTTGGTGGTCGCCCTGATCGGTGTCTGGCAAACCCCTAATCTGATCGCCATCGGGTGGCTTCATCCGGGAGATCCCTTTCGAAAGATAGGATTCATTATCTCCCTGGGCACAATCCTAGGGGCAGCCATCATCGATATTATCCTGATCCTGATACAAGCCGTTCGTCGGTTCATTGAAAAGAGCGCAGAGGCAGCGGCTCCGCAGGAGGACTGGAAACGAGTCAACCAGGTCGGTCTCCTGGTTTGGATCTTATTCTGGGGGATCGGCATTGTTGTGGTTGGGAGCCAAGTCCTGCATCAACCTTGGCTTTTTCTAGCAATCGCGGTGGTGCTTTCTTTTCTATTTGTTCTGGTTAACGGCATTTCGCTGGGTATCTCGGATTGGAACCCGATCTCGAGCGCCTTTGTGCTGAGCGTCTTTTTGATGGCCGCATTGGGACTACGTGACCCCGGGGTCGGTCTGTTGGCCGCTTCTATCGTCTTCATTGCCTGTAGTGAAGGCGGCGATATGCAGCAAGATCGCTCGACCGGCTGGCGATTGGGCACTAACCGGGTGATGCAATTTCGTTACCAGGTTATCGGTATCACGATGGGGGCGATTCTTGCGGTGGTTTTGGCTAAGTTGTTCATGAGCGCGTATCCCATTCTTACTCAGGATCAATTTACCAATCCGCACCTGCCAGGCGCCGAGAAATGGCAGTCTGCGATGACTTACAAATTTGTCGGCGCTCTGAAAGGAATCACGTCAGCGCAGCCGCAAGTGATGGCGGCTCTGCAACTTGGGATTGCTCTAGGTCTCGTGATTGAGATCCTTCGCAAGCTGATTAAGACCCGTGCTCAATACAAACAGTGGGTAGCCGGATCTCGGACGGGAAAGGTAACAGACTTTCTTCTGGATGCCGTTTTTCTCTCGAGTCCATACGCATCCTCCTTCGGTGGGTTTGTCGAGATACCGACTGTGCTTTGGTGGACCGCCGGCGGCGTGATTTCCTCGCTTTACAATGGACTGACGGCGGCGCGGTCGAAAGCGGCGCCCGAATCTGACGGCGAGGGGCTGCCGTCCGACATGAGTACGACTTCACTGGTGGGAGGGGGCCTAATCGCCGGGGATTCGCTTGCCGCGCTGAGTGTCGGCGTCTGGGGCCTGCTGCACACCGTCTTGTAGACGGCTCGCCTTGGCTCGCCGTCGTGAGAAGTGAGAAGTGAGAGGTGAGAGGTGAGAGGTGATCGCGCGCTGTGTCTGATTCGGCACCAAATACCTCTCACTTCTCACCCATCATGTCTCACTTCTCACAGCGCGAGCCTAAGGCGAGCGCAGTTGCGGAGGACCCAATCTCGTTCTAGATCTGGGCGTGCAAGATTTTACGGCGGGTGGGATTCACGCGCTCCATGCAGCGTTTGCGTCGTCCGGGGATGAAGAGTTCGATCGGCGGATCCGGGAGTTGTTAGCGGACTGGGGAGTCACGCAATCGCCGGAATTGATCGCAGAAATGATTGTAACGGCATTACGCATGGGCCGAGATGCGGTGCCGGTCGCTGACCTCAAGATGATCAATCGCTCCCTGAAAGAGCTGCGAGCCGCGTCCAAGGTTTTTGCTCCATACCAGGGAGTGCGCAAGGTTGCGGTCTTCGGGTCTGCCCGGACCGCGCCCACTACACCCGAATTCATGGCCGCCGAAGAGTTTGCTTTGGCAATGCGAAGCGAGGGCTACATGATCGTCACGGGAGGAGGGGACGGTATCATGGGGGCAGCCCAGCGGGGTGCGGGGCGGGAGCACAGTTTCGGTCTGAACATTCGTTTACCGTTCGAGCAGCGAGCAAACGAGATCATCGAGGGCGATCCGAAGCTCGTAAATTTTAACTATTTCTTTACGCGGAAACTAAATTTCCTGAAAGAAAGTCATGCCATAGCGCTGTTCCCGGGCGGGTTTGGAACGATGGACGAGGGATTCGAATGCTTGACCCTGATGCAGACGGGCAAGGCCCGGATCATTCCGATGGTCCTGATTGATAAGCCGGGCGGAAACTATTGGAAAACGTGGATTGATTTTCTCCATGACCATCTCTTGAAGGAGGGGCTGGTTTCCAAAGATGATTTTCATCTATTTAGTGTGGCGGATCATGTCAGGGCCGCCGTCGAACAAATCGTGGGGTTTTACCGGAATTTTCATTCTTACCGCTGGGTCGGGGAGCAACTGGTATTTCGGTTGCAGAAACCACTGACTGATCAAGCAGTCGAAGGCTTGAACAAGGAGTTCGTAGACCTCTTTGAGAAGCGACCGTTGATGGTTACAGCCCCATTGAAAGCCGAGAAGAACGAGCCGGACACCCTCCATTTGCCAAGACTCACCTGCAGTCCGCACCGCCGGAATTTCGGTCGATTGCGGCAGTTGATCGATGGGATCAATAGGGCGGACCAACGGTAGGGTTCTAGGTTCTAGGTTTTAAGTTGTAAGTTTTAGGTTGTAGGTTGCGCTGTGCGCCTAGCCGGGTGCCCCGCGGCGCAGAACAGCGAACTTAGAACGTAAAACTTAAAAGCTTGAACCTAGAACTTAAAACCTAGAACCCTACCGCCCAGTCTGCTCGAGAATATAATCGTGAATCGTATTCACCGATGCCAAAGCAACTCGAGCGACATCAGAGTTCGGTACCCCTACGCCGAAAGCTTTTTCGATACTGACGACCAGCTGTAAGGCGTCGATCGAATCGAGGCCCAAACCGTCCGGGCCAAAAAGGGGCATGTCGTTAGCGATTTCTTCTTTTGGAGTTCGGAGCATCAGGTTCGTGATCAACATATCCTTAATTTGCTCCTTAAGTTCGTCTGATGGCATAAATAGGAACTAGCCCGAATGGGATCGATTAGATTTGGCGGATTAAATCGTTAATCAAGAGTAAAGTTACCAAAGAAACCTCCGAAGAAGGATCAAAAAATGGCGGCCGGCAAGAAAGTTCGCCTGGACAAACTTTTGGTTGATCTCGGTCATTTTGAATCGCGTGAGCGCGCCCAGAGATCGATCTTGGCCGGTCAGGTCCTCGTGAATGAGCAAGTATTGGATAAGCCGGGGTTACTGGTTTTACCGGAAGCTCCCATTCGCGTGGCGGAGCGTGAACGGTACGTGAGCCGGGGCGGCCTCAAGCTGGAAGGGGCTCTTGATTTTTTTCGGGTCGATCCGACCGGGTGGCGATGTCTTGACGTTGGCGCATCCACAGGCGGTTTTACGGATTGTCTGTTACAATACGGGGCAGCCCATGTGGTGGCGGTCGATGTCGGGCACAATCAATTGGCGTGGAAAATTCGGTCCGATCCGAGAGTAACTACCATCGAGGGAGTCAATGCTAGGTTTCTCACCGCTGAGCAAGCCGGGACCGGCTTCGATCTAGCTGTCGCTGATCTTTCTTTTATCTCGTTGACCCTGGTGTTAGATAACATTCTAAAGCTCTTGCGGCGCAACGGCGAGGCCATCGTGCTTATTAAACCCCAATTTGAATTGGACCCCCATAGAGTCGGCAAAGGCGGCATCGTACGACAAGAGGCCGATCGCCTGGACGCAGTCGCGAAAATACAGGATTTTGTCGTACATCAGTTGGGGCGAGAATGGCGTGGAGTCATCCCTTCTCCGACGCTGGGAACGAAAGGGAACCAGGAATATTTAGCATGTCTTCGTTGACTTTAGGGCTGTACGCGCATTGGCGGAAACCGGGAGCTGCAAACTCGTTACAGGTCCTCTACGAGTGTTTACAGAGGGTGGGTATCAAGACCCTTTTTGAGGAAAATTCCGCTGGGTTAATCGGACTCAAAGGGCAGACTGTGGAGGAACTACGAGACCAGGTCGACCTTTTTATCACCATCGGCGGCGATGGCACGTTGCTCCGCTTGGTGCGGGATTTTCGTGGAAAAATGAAGCCGGTGATGGGGATTAATTTTGGGTCGCTCGGCTTCCTCACTGGTTTTGGCGGCCCTAGTTACGCTGAAGCAGCCAAGGCCTTAGCGTCGGGTGATTATCGCGTGGAAGAGCGCACTTTGTTGGAAGCCACCGTACGTGATCAGCGCGGACAGAGCATTTCGCGAGTCGGCCTCAACGACGTCGTGGTCAGCCGCGGCGACCGCTCTCGGCTCGTCCAAATCGAGGTGTCCATCGATCAGGTCTTTCTCACCGAGTACAATGCCGACGGATTGATTGTGGCGACATCCACTGGGTCAACCGCCTACTCACTTTCCGCTGGCGGCCCAATCGTGATACCGAATTCCGGTATTTTTGTGGTAACGCCGATTTGCCCGCATGTACTGACCAACCGCTCCGTGATTGTATCCAACCGTTCGATCATCCGTCTAAAAGCCAGCCACCGAAGCGTCGAACAACCGATTTCGCTGAGCATCGACGGTCAGGAAGCCATTCATTTTCATGTGGGAGACGAGGTAACGGTCAGGGCTGCAGACGTCACCTTACCCCTGGTGTTGCCGAGCAATTTTACTTTCGCCGGTGTGTTGCGCGCGAAACTGGGCTGGAGTGGAACCGCGATATGATCCGGATCAGAGAGATACTGCTACCCAAGCAGATTCTACTGAACGTAAAAGCAACGACTCGGGAAGAGGCGATAACAATGGTTAGTCACTCACTGAAGGGTGACAACCGCATCATCGATTGGCCAGGCTTTATCCACTGTTTAGGGGAATGCGAACGCAGCGGTAAGATCAACATTGGGCTGGGGCTGACGATTCCGCACGGCCGCAATGATAGCGTAACGTCGATGGTGATGGCCTTCGGCCGTTTAGCTCAGCCGATCAGCCGGGGTGCAGCCAGTATTCGGTTCGTTCTGGTGATTGGTATCCCAGAGACCATGGACGCCGATTACTTGCGGCTAGTGGGTGTCTTGATGCGCGCGTTCCGAGAGGACCATCTCCGCAAGGCGCTAGAATCTGCCAAGACACCGGAGGAGGTACTAGCGACCTTTGAGAAGGGCGAGACACGGCTGACTTAGTGACCACGAGGGCGCTTGGCGACCTAATGAAACTTATGAGGGGTGGTTGCGAGCTGGCTTCTAACTCCTAGATTCTAGTTCCTTGCTCCTAAACTGATTACTGACTCACTGATTACTTTCCGATGGCTCACGACCACCATTCCCATGACGAGCATTCTCACGGGCACAGCCACGCTCCCTCGGACTTCGGCTGGCGCTTTATGGTCGGGGTCATCCTTAACCTGGCGTTTGTCGTAGTCGAAGCGGCTTTTGGGTTCGCGGTTAATTCGTTGGCTTTGGTAGCCGATGCCGGTCATAACCTGAGCGATGTGCTGGGGCTGGCTCTGGCCTGGGGGGCATTCGCGCTGTCCAGGCGCGCGCCCAGCTCTCGCCATACCTACGGCATGCGTCGGTCTTCCATCCTGGCGGCTCTTTTCAACGCGCTGTTTCTCTTGTTTGCTATTGGCGCCATCGCTTGGGAAGCGATCCAGCGATTTTGGCGTCCAGAGCCGGTTTCGGGATGGACGGTGGTGATTGTGGCTTTGGTTGGGATAGCGGTAAACGGCGTTACGGCGGTACTCTTCGCCGGCGGCCAGAAAGAAGATCTCAATGTGCGTGCCGCCTTTCTGCATATGGCCGCCGATACGGTCGTCTCTGCCGGCGTCGTCCTGGGCGGGCTCCTGATTTTATATACGCAGTGGACTTGGATCGATCCGGTCCTGAGCCTGACGATATCCATTATTATCTTTTGGGGCACTTGGGGGCTGCTCCGAGAATCGGTTGATCTTTCTTTGGATGCGGTACCAACTTCGATTGATCCAAAGAAAGTGAAAACCTTTCTCGAGTCGTGGTCTGAGGTCACGGAGGTCCATGATCTTCATATCTGGCCACTGAGCACCACGGAACCCGCGCTCACCGCTCATCTGGTGATGCCCAATCACGATTGTAGCGACGAAGAAATTCAAAAGATTTCTCAAGCGCTCGCCAGCGAATTTGGTATCACCCACGCGACGCTGCAGATCGAGCGTGGCAGTGTACCATGTCCGTTTGCGTCGGAAGAAGTGCTATAGGGCACGGTGTGTCTGGGGGCCGTCGGATACTAGAAGCTAATGTCCGACTTTTGCGGGAATTTTATCAGGAATTGATGAGTCATTAATGGGTAGAGGCCGGTGAAAGCCGGTCTGGGAACCTCAAAAACTATGTTTTGCTTGTATAGTCCACTAGCGGATAGAGCCTTTGCTATGAATTGTTCGCTCCCGATTGCGATTTTATTCTTTTTTACAGCCGGGATGCCGGCTGTATTCGCGGCTGGCAGTAACACAATGACTGCACCCCAACAAGTGCCACAAGTACCCCAAAAGACGGCCGACGCGGAAAAGCCGTTTAAAGAGGGAGTGGCATTGATGAACGCTAAAAAATTTGCGTCCGCTCAGGTTAAGTTTGAAGAGGCGCTCAAAGCGAATCCAAACATAGCCGAAGCGCACAACAATCTGGCATACTGTCTGCGTAAACAAAGCCCGGAGAACTTCGCCAGCTCGTTGCAGCATTACAACACTGCACTCAAGTTGAATCCGAAGTTAGCTCAGGCCTACGAATACCGCGGAGTACTCTATGTCGAGATGGGTAAGAAGGCGGATGCCGAGAAAGATTTGGCCACCCTGAAACAGCTAGATCCGAAGTTGGCCAGCGCTCTGCAAACCGCGATCAAGGCTGGAAAAGACACGGATTATTGAAGGGGGTGGCTCCCGAATAACTGAACCTATCCCGAAGGGATAAAAGGACTCAGCCTGGGGTTTTAACCCCAGGTACGGGCAACATGACGATGCGCCCTGAAGGGGCGGGAGAGGTCAATTCGAGCGCCGGACTGAAAACGAAGTTCGGCGACAATTCGTCTTCCGCCCCTTCAGGGCGGGCCTTTTTTTTTCGATCGATACCTGGGGTTGAAACCCCAGGCTGAGTCCTTTTATCCCTTCGGGATAGAGAAACGATTGTTCGGGAGTCTCGCCCCACCATCACCAGTCAGTAATTACTAATCACTTACCTTCCGCCGCTTCAACGCCAACACTCCATCCCGGAAAACCGGCGGCGTCGAAGTAAGAGGTGTCGCCTACTTTTTGCAGGAGGACGATCGTTCGTTTCCCATTCTTAGCCGGCTCCGAGGACTTCGTTGTGGATGTCCATTGGACTGTATCTGGACCGCCGGCCAAGGCCTCACTCAAGACTCGGCCGACAAGCTCGCCTTTTCGGGGGAGCTCCAGCTTCAAGATTGAAGCGATGGTTAAAGCGACATCGGTATTCCCTACCGGAGCCTTGTCTTCGAACTGTTTTTTAAAGTCCGGACCAATCGCGAGCATATTGTTAAACGTGTCCGCTCGATTGAAACTGCCGTGCATCCCCTGGCCTTCCTGCAAAATCGTATCGCAGACAGTGACTGCAGTCATGATCGGTTCGGAGGGATCGGCGGCGAAGCTTCGGAAATTGATCACAAGATCCGGGGTCGGAACCCGTGTGGCGCCTTCCAGGTTGATATCTTTGAGGGTCAGAGCGCCTGGTATATCCTGATAGCGTGAGTTCACGAATAATCCGCTGACATAATCTTTCGTGGTCAAAAAGTCGACAATCTGCTTCAACGTCTGCGCATCGTGATCAGGGAGATAAACAAGATCCGAACCCCCATTGGCTGCAACAATCGCCTGCGCGTCGGATGGGTCGTTAACCGTTCCGGATCCGCCGATGAGGCCGTCGCCCGAAATTGGCCGCTCTTCTTCACCCTCGGCTGGCGTTTCCGGTCCGGTGCCGACGACCTTTAAATAAGAGAGCTGGCCATGTCGATAGATTGTTTTGTCAGGATCGTACAATGGGAGCTCGAGAACATGTGCGATATCGATGGCGACAAATCCCGGCGGAAGATTGCCTTTCGGGACACCCGGATAAGTCATTTGGCTGGCGAGACTGCTGGTAACCGTGTTGCCGGTAGGATCGAGCTTGTGCTTCGAGATGGTGGAAAAGCCGTGGTCCGATGTAATGAAAATATCGGTGTCGCGATCTAACTTTGCGATCTTCAAATACTCCAGCATCTGTCGAAGATTGTTGTCCGCATTCTTTACTGCTTTTTTCGAGGTAGGGCCGTTAATTCCGGGTTGAAGCTGATTTAGACTATCGCCTTGATTATGCTGGGTGCCGTCGGGGTCTCGGGACCAGTAGACCACAACAAACGGTTTTCCTTCTTGAGCAAAGGTAGGCAGCACGGCGTCGGTCAAACAGTCAACGAAGTATTGCTGTTGAACGAAATTAGGCGCTAGGGTCCCGGCTTTCGTACTGTTGCCAGCATTCCCGTTATTCAGTTGGGTTTTTGGTTGTCCGTTAGATCGGTCGGGAGCAATGCCGCCGAGGCCAGCCTTCGCCAGGGCGCTTAGTATTTTAGGGTCGAGCGGAATGCCGCCCGGCTTGCCGGTACTGTCGTCGATAATGACCGTGTCGGGCGTGGGCACGGCTCCGTCTTTCGGAGCCCCAGCCGAGGCGTCTTGAATCAGCGTCGGTCCTAACTTTCCGACAGCAGCAGTCAGAAACCCGTGCTCGCGCGCGTATTGCAACAGGGTTTCTTCATCCAAATAGTTGCCTCCGAAGTGGTCATCGATGCAACCCAAGACGGCGTCGTTCTCAATAAACGGGGTCTCGGTATACGGAACCTGCACGCCGTTTACCGAGGGGATAGGAAAACCTGGATACAGCGTGTTGCTGAAATCACCGGTATCACCCAAGTAGTGCCCCGTCGCGATGGCGGACGCGTTCGGAGTCGTGAATGTGGGGAAAACGGCATGGCTGTTCGAGAAATAGGTTCCTTCTTGGCGCAACGCGTACATCGTGGGCGCATCCACCGGATTAACCGAGCCATTCCGGAGTCCATCGGCGACAAAGATAATTATGTTGCGCGCGAACGCCGGTGCTGAAGACAACACGCACAGGGAGGCACCAATGACTAGCACCGCCAACCTGGACAGGAGGGTTAAAGGTTTTAGGTTATAGGTTCTAGGTTTTAAGTTAATTTGGTAGGGCGAGGCTCCCGCGTGGCGAGTTAGGTTTCGCGAGGCAGCAGCTTTTCGAAATGCCTGTTGCGTTGCTAGGCCGAGCGGTCCGCCGAGACGTGTTTGGCGCTCTATCCCCGGCCCGGCGCGCCTATCGGTGTAATAATGTGATTGGTAAAATAACATCAGTCGCTCCGCTAAACTGCTGAGGCCGTTTGGGAGCCTCGCCCCACCAAATACGGCGGAACATAAAACTTAAAACTTAAAACCCAAAACTTATAACCCCTTCTCGGTCGTTACGATTTTGTCACGGAGAAACGGTAGATAACCCGATGATGATATTCCTGGCCGGGCTTGAGTTCAGTGGAAGGAAAAGAGGGTTGATTGGGTGAATCCGGGAAGTGCTGAGTTTCCAAACAAATGCCGGCATACTTGGCATAGCGAACGCCACTTTTTCCGGTGGCGGATCCATCCAACAGGTTGCCGGAATAAAACTGCAGGCCGGGCTCGGTAGTGAGGACTTCTAGCTGCCGGCCAGATAAGGGGTCGACCACTCTCGCCGCGAGAAACAGCTCGGTTGGATTAGTCCTATTTAGAACCCAGTTATGATCGTATCCAAAGCCGTATACCAGCTGTTGATCTTTCTCTGCGATCCTGGCACCAATCGGAGTCAGAGCGCGGAAATCAAAGGGTGTTCCGGCGACGGATGTTAATTCTCCCGTTGGAATCGACTCGGCGTCGGTGGGAGTGAAGCGATCCGCGTTGATTTGAATTTCGTGATCGAGAATGCTTTTCGTGCCGTCACCGGTAAGATTGAAGTAGCTGTGGTTAGCCAGATTGACCACGGTGGGTTTGTTGGTCGTCGCTCGCAGGTCGATTGACAGGCCGTTATCCTCCGTTAGCGAGTAAGTCGTCCGGGTGAGTAAGGTACCGGGATACCCCTCGTCTCCATCCGGGCTTTCGTAGGTTAAGTCTAATTGGGTAGGGGAGGCGAGGCGGGCTGCCCAAATGACGTTATCGAATCCTTTCACACCACCATGGAGATGATTGTGCCGGTCGTTTGTAGCCAGCTGATACGTGGTCTCGCCAAGGGGGAACTTGCCTCTCGCAATTCGGTTGGCGTATCGCCCGACGATCCCGCCGAAATAAGGATTCGGGCCTTGGTAACTGGCTAAAGAATCGAACCCAAGAACGACATCCCCGAACCTGCCATCCCGATCTGGTACTTTGATTGAGATCACCCGGGCGCCGTAGTTCGTGATCTGCACTTGTGCGCCCTGCGCATTTTTCAGGGTAAAAGCCTCTGTAGTCATACGGGGAATAGGTAAAGGTGATAAGTGAAAGGTGAAAGGTGAAAAGTGAAAGGTAATTGGGTCTCCAACTGGCATCGGCCATTTTTGGTGGGGCGAGGCTCCCGAACGGTCTCGTGATTTTCACGAAGGATTAGATTTTAAAGGCAGAAGGCCTGCGGCTAGATCGATCGACGCGCCGAGCCGTGGCACCGCGCTAGACCACGGCTCGGCGCGCGTATTGGCCTAACAACGTGGTTGTTAAGATAACATCAGTCGCTCCGCAAAACTCTCGAGGCCGTTCGGGAGCCTCGCCCCACCAAAAATGGGCAAAACGTCGTCTAGAAGTTTTTCACGTTTCATCTTTCACTTTCTTCACCGCCGGCAGTTTTTGCTTCAGCGACAGCACGGGCGCAAAGATATCTCCATGTTTCTCCGCTCGGGCGATCACTTCATCGGAGGTAAAACTGAGCGGGCTTTTGGTTTTGGTCGATTGGGCGACTTCTTCCCAAAACACCGGCGTCGATACCGTCGGCTGTTCCTTGGCTCGCAAAGAGTAAACGGAGACCGTTGTCTTATGGTCGTCGTTCTGGCTCCAATCGATAAACACTTTTCCCTCGCGAGCGCTTTTCTTCATATTGGAGACGACTTCGTCGGGATGCTCTTCCTCCAATCGCTCGGCCAACGTGCGGGAAAAAGTCTTAGTTTTCTCGTACGTCGTCGGAGTATTTAGCGGGACATAGACCTGCAATCCTTTCGACCCGGAGGTCTTGGCGAAGCATTGCAGGCCGAGCTCGTCGAAGATCGCTTTCAAATACAGGCCGACTTGGCAACAGAGCCTAATGTCCGCCGGCGGACCCGGATCTAAATCGAACGCCATCATGGTGGGGCGATCATCATCCGGCGCGCGGTGCAGAAAAGTGTGTAGCTCTAGATCGGCCAGGTTTGCTATCCAAACTAGGGACGGCAAATCGTTAATCATGCAGTAGTTAATAGAAGCGCCTGAGCCCTTCGCTACCTTCGTTGTTTGTACCCAGTCGGGGCGATGGGAGGGCGCCTCTTTCTCGTAAAAGTATTCGCCGTCCACACCATCGGGATAGCGCTTCATCGTAATTGCGCGATCATGCAAATGGGGCAGCAAATAGGGCGCAATCTGAACGTAATAATGGATCAAGTCTGCCTTGCTGAATCCGGCTTTTGCATAGAAAATCTTATCCAGGTTGGTGAGCGATAACCTGCGTCCATCGACATCGACTGTGGTTTTTTTTGCCATGATATTCGTGGGACAGGACACTGATTATTCGCGTACGACATCCTGCGGTTCTTTATCTTCTCGCAGGCCCTGGAAAACAGGTTGTCTCAGCTTGCCGTCCTGGGTCCACTCCGTGAACTGGACCTGGCAAACCAGCGCTGGGTCGACCCAACGACAACGGCGCATCTCAGCCGGGGTGATCGCTTGCCCCCAACGGCCGTTACGTTTCTCCGGCAAATCGACGAATGGGCAATCTTCGCGAGCCAGTGATTCGAACCGATGATAGAGCTCTTTGAGCGTTTTCTCGGAAAATCCGCTACCGACTTTGGCAGCGAAATGGAGAGAGTTGTCCGCGTAATAGCCGACGATAATCGCCCCAAAATACTTACGTCCACCTGCCGGCGGCGTGTATCCGCCGATCACGAATTCCTGGCTTGATACTAACTTAAGCTTTATCCAGGCGCCGGTTCTTCGGCCGCTCTCGTAGCGTGAATCCGCTTGTTTGCCGATCAGTCCCTCCAATCCAAACGACCTGGCTTGCTCGAGCAAATCCTCTAATTCGGCATCAAAAGGCCTTGAGTAGCGAAGGGTTTCTGGAGCACCCTCCAGGAGCTCCTCCAAAATCGCTTTTCGTTCCGTAAGTGGACGATCCCGCAAGTCCGCTCCATCAAGCTGTAATAAATCGTATGCGTAGTAAAAGAGGGGCGGCTTTTCCTCGCCTTTTTCATAAGCTTGCAAAAGTTGGAACGAAGGGCGTCCGTTTTCGTCCAAGGCCACGATCTCACCATCGATAATGGCGTCCCGGCAATCCAGTTCTGCCGCGGCCTGCGTCACGGCGGAAAATTTTTTCCCTAAGTCTTTCTCGTTGCGGGATAGCAGACGAACCTCATCTCCGCCTTTCAAGGCAATGGCTCGGTAACCGTCAAACTTTAACTCGTAGGACCAATTGCCTGCCGGCGGCGTTGTGACCGGCTTTGCTAGCATTGGCTCCACAAATTTGGGCACCTTTACCGGTCCAGGACTTAGCCGGCGCCGTTTTTTTTTCTTGGCCGGGCGTGACTCCCAAGTTGCATCGGTCTGCGCGATCTCGGCCATGCTGTGTTGCGAAACTGCCGATGTGTCATCGAGTTCTTCGGAGATAGGCGCTGCGTCAGCCCCGGCCTTGATCAGTAACCATTCGTCCTTTTCCGATGATTTCAGTCGTACCAAACCCCATTCCCCTTCGAGCTTTTGCCCGTGTAGCACGAAATGGAGTTGACCGCTTTCAAGGGTTTTCTCGGGGTAGCGTTCTGAAAGTTCGTAGGTGCCGTAGTCCCAGATCATCACCGTGCCGCCGCCATATTGGCCTTTCGGGATCGTTCCTTCGAAGTCGGCATAGGCTACGGGGTGGTCTTCCACGTGGACAGCAAGCCGTTTTTCTCCTTTCTTGAGCGGAATTCCTCTCGGTACCGCCCATGACTTCAGAGTCCCATCCATCTCCAATCTGAAATCGTAATGCAGGCGGGTCGCGGCGTGCTTCTGGATCACAAACCGAGGTTTTTTGGATTTTCGGACTCGCGAGCGGCCTGTAGGTTCCGATGTTTGCTCGAAATTCCGTTTTCTTGCGTATTCCCGCAGAGACATAAGTTGAGCAACCTCACCCAACTTATCAGACGATTTAATAAACTGCGATGAAGCTTTTCTATCTAAATCCCACTTATCCGGAACTCGATCTGGAGGAAAACGTGCTCAAAGGAACCGGAATTGAGCTGGTCCGATATAAAGTCAATAGCGACGCCGACATTGCTTCGGTGGGCGACCAGATCGATGCGATTCTGACCGATACCACTCCAATTACGCGGCAGACAGTGAGCTTTCTGAAACGCTGCAAGATTGTGGTTCGGCTTGGGGTCGGTTTCGACGTGGTCGACGGGGCTGCCTGCCGGGAGCGTGGCATTGTCGTCTGCAACGTCCCGGATTACGGGGTGGAAGAGGTGGCTAACCATGCCGTCGCCCTTCTGTTTGCGGTGCATCGCCACATCCTGCCCTACGACCACAAGGTCAGACAGAAAGGGTGGGGATATCAAACGGATTGGCCCATTCGCCGCCTCAGTAAGCAAAAGGTTGGAGTTATCGGGATCGGACGGATCGGCGCCCAGTTTGCTTCGAGAATCAAACCATTTGTAGCTGAAGTGGCCGCTTACGATCCCGGCCTGCCGCCTGATCAGATTGAGAAGCGTGGAGCAGTTCCTCAAGATCTGCGGCCGCTCTTGGAAAGCGCTGATCTAATCAGCCTGCACCTGCCGCTCAGCGATCGGACGCATCACTTGATCAATCAGGAAACCATCAGCTGGATGCAGCGTCAGCCCCTCCTCGTTAATGTTAGCCGAGGTGGCCTTATCGATAGTGCGGCGCTGGCAGCGGGTTTGCGCGAGCGGAAGCTGTCTGGAGCAGGCTTAGACGTCTTCGAACATGAGCCTACCGTTCCCAGTGAGTATCTTGATCTGCCTAATGTCGTTTTAAGTCCTCACGTGGCCTGGTATTCGGAGGAAGCAAGCCAACAGCTTCGGACCAGCGCGGTTCGTACGATTGCGGATTTTCTCAGCGGCAAACCGGCGGTCAACGTGGTCAACTGAGTTTGCGATTCGGCGTCTGTGGAGGTGGCGGCAAAGTAATCAGTAATCAGTGAGTCACTAATCAGAGCGAAAGCAGACTGAAGAGTTGGGAATAGACCCGTTGCGGCAAGCATCAATTTACTGATTACTGAGACACTGATTACTGATTACTTTGCCTTGCCACCCCAATGAAGTACCTCGCCATTACCTGCGCTTTCCTCTCCGCGGTTATGACTGCTTCTGCTCAAGAGACCAAGATTCAGATTGCCGGCTCCGAGATTGATGTCGTGTTCGGCTCGCCGGTGTCCGACGGGTTACGCCAGATGGTTCTTGATCGGGTCAAACTCTCTGCCAAAGCGATCGTTAACTATTATCGGCGGTATCCGGTGTCGGAGGTGCGGATCGATGTCTCTCCCCATTTCGGGAGAGGAGTGAGCGGTGGCCACGCTTCAGGTTGGGACGGAGCGCGCATTAGAATTAGTGTCGGTAAAGAGAGCACCCCTGCTGATTTTGCTGATGATTGGGTAACCACCCATGAGATGGTGCATCTGGCTTTTCCCAGTCAGGAAGACCAGCATCATTGGATCGAGGAAGGGCAGGCGGTATATATTGAGCCCGTCGCCCGGGCTCGGATCGGCGAACTTACTCCGGAGAAAATCTGGGGCGATCTGGTTCGGGATATGCCCCAAGGCCAGCCTGCTGCGGGAGATCGTGGTTTAGACTACACTCATACCTGGGGTCGTACTTATTGGGGGGGAGCCATCTTCTGTCTATTGGCCGATGTACAGATTCGCGAGCGGACCCATAACCAGAAAGGGTTAGAAGACGCTCTGCGTGCGGTGTTAGCGGAAGGTAACATCCAGTCCGACTGGCCTCTCGAACGCGCTATTGCCATTGGGGATAAGGCGACTGGCGTCCCCGTCTTGCACGACCTTTACGAGCAAATGAAAGCAACGCCGGTTACCGTCGATCTGGATGGTCTGTGGAAAAAACTCGGCGTTAAGCAGCAGAACGGCCATATTGTGTTTGATGATACTGCGCCGTTGGCCGCCGTGCGACGCGCTATCACGGCGCGTCAGTGATTCGTGATTGGTGACTAGTGATTAGTGGTGGCGAGAATCCCGAATGGACGAAAGGGCGATCCCGGACCGCTGCACTAAAATGGGCATCGCCCAGACCAATCACCAATCACCTATCACGTCTTATTTAATCCCCACCCGGATTCGATAACACCAGAACCATCGCATGGTCCGGCCGCCGAAGCGTATTTGGACGATTTCCCGCAGACCATCTAAGCCTACCTCGGCTTCGGTATACCCATGTTTTAGCAAGTCTGCCATGCTACCCTGGCTTCTCACCAAACCGACAAAGCGGTCGCTGTCACCGGAATCGGTATTCAGGCAAGCTAAGTCTCGAGTGTAACGAAAATGGCCGCTCTTTTTGATCTGTTCCAGATGCTGATTCTTGGGCCACTTTTTAGCTTTGCTGATCCCGCTTTCCGCCAACAATTCGTCCGCATGCTGATGACACTCGGCAAAAGCGGCGTCGGCAACCGGATCACATACCGGAGGCCAATCGCAGTCGTAGGCGGCAAAGACTCCGCCGGGACGCAAGATCCGGGCGATTTCGGCCAAAGTGGGTACCGGATCCATCCAATGAAATGATTGCGAAGCGGTAACGATATCGACGCTCTGCTCTGCCAGACCAGTTTGATGAGCTTCCGCGGCCACGAACTGAGCGCGGGCGCCTGAACGCACCCACTCCGGCCGTTGCGCTGCCACCGCCCGCATATCAGGCGAAGGTTCAACCCCGGTCATCGAATTCGTCCGATCGATCCAAATCAGAGTTGAAAGACCGGTGCCGCACCCGAGATCAACAACATGATCGGCGCGATCCATCCCCGCCAACTGCAGTAAAAGGTCCGGAATGATCTCCGGCGGTTTTGGCCGGTATTGGTGGTAGATATCAGCGAATCCAGTGAAGCGAAGAACGTTCGGATTTTCCATTTAGCGTAGTCACTTCAACCCAGCCCACGCTGCATGCGAGCGCAATGCCTCCGTGAATATCAAATGACTTTGGTGCGCTTCTTCCGGAGTTACGCAATAGAACGGCTGCTGCATGCTCCTTCGTCCGTGCACGAGTTCATCACAAAATGCGGCCCACATCTGCAAAATGGTATCGGTAAAACCAAACTCAAAAATGGACCCGGTGATTGTCGGATAAGCGCTCTGATAACCAAGATCGATGTGCTGCCACGCTTGTACTCCGCCGGGTTTATATTCCATAACTTGGAGGGTGCGCGGATATTTGGTGGAGAAGGCCATCGATCTCTTCGTCCCCATAACCTTTAAGAACCAGGTATTGGTTTCTCCTGGAGCAATTCGTTTGGTGTGCAGCGTAATTGGGAAACAGTGTCCGACCGCCGTTTCGACTTCGCTGAAAATCGCGGCGTTGTCCCAGGTAAGACAGGGTACCATCCGTCCTTTCCCGTCAGGTCGCTCCTTTACAATCTTGGTGAGCTGAGCCTGAACGCGACGAGGGAACCATCCGAACCTTAACGGCACATGCAACGCGTGCATGCCGAGATCTCCCATGCATCCGTATTCGCCGTTGAATTCGATCATCCGTTTCCAATTGATCGCTTTCTCGGGATTCAAATCTGAGGAATGCAGTAAACCGCTCTCGACTTCGACAAACTCGCCGAAATCGTCTTCCAGCAAGGATCGGATAATGGCGATCCCGCCGGGGTAAAATGGCAGCTCGGAGGAGCATCGGACAAAGACTTTTGGGTGCGCGGCAATGGTGTCGTTGATCTGGTCATTGGCGGCAAGATCGATGCCGAATGGTTTCTCGCCGAGCAAATGTTTGCCGGCCTGGATGATATCGCAGTAAACCTGGGCGTGAAGATTGTGCGGGACGGCGCAATAGACGGCGTCTATCTCAGGCCGAGCGAGTAATTCGTGATAGTCAGTTGTGGTAAACTGGAGGGTGGGGACGCTGGCGCGAAACCAGTCAAAAGCCTTTTCGTTGGTGTCACAGGCTGCCACCAATACTGGCCGTACATCCAGATTACTGAGATGAATCCAACGGGCTGCCGCGCTGGCGAACTCGCGCCCCATCAAGCCGAGGCCGATGACTCCGAAACGGATTTCCGTGCTCATCGGGCTAGTTCTCGCTAAGGATTCCCAACGCCTTTTTAGTATCAGCCCCTTCGTGAACGATACTCATGAGTGCCCGGGTCATGGCCGCCGGCTTCTCATGTTGGATGACGTTGCGGCCGTAAACGATTCCTTTGGTCCCTTGCCGCATCAGCTCAACCGTTCGCTCGATGATTTCCGTGTCGGACGCCTTCCCACCGCCACGAACCAAGATGGGGACCGTGCCTGCGACCTCGACCACCCGGTGATACTCCGTGATATCCGTGCAAGGGTCAGCCTTAACGATGTCGGCGCCGAGCTCAACCGCTTGCCGCACCAGGGCCATGATTTTCTCGATATCACCATCGACCATGTAACCGCCCGCTTTCTGGTTGTCCTGCATGACCAGCGGTTCAATCATCAGCGGCATCCCGAATTCGTCGGCTACCGGCTTAAGCAGACAAATGTTCTCGATACATTCGGCATGCACTTCCGGTTTGTCCGGCAACAAAAACAAATTTATGCACAAACAAGCCGCATCCAAGCGAAGCGCTTGCTTCACCGGGTCATCGATCATTCTGCTGAAGAGATAGGATGGTAACGTCTTGCCATAAACATTGGCCACATCGGTCCGGAGCACGAGCGCCGGTTTCTGTTTGCCGGGGACGGATTGCAAAAGGGGTGCTTGGCCGACCGTCAACTGGACCGCATCTGGGCCCGCAGATATAACTGTCCGGATGGCGGACTGCATGTTCTCGATCCCGGCTAGGAAAGCCGCTTCATTAAAGAATCCGTGATCGATGGCGACATCGAAACATTTGCCGTCAGCGGCGAAGAGCCGGTTTATTCGTGGTTTGGCAAGCATGATAGATAGTAAGGCGGGGGTTGCAAAAGGGGGTTGCTCGGGGTCTTTACACTAATCGAGTTCGGGTTGCCAGTCGTTCTCGTACTCGTCGGCGTCCTCCCGACTTCGCGCCGTCGTTTAGACTCCGAGAGGCTTCGTAGGGCAAGCCGGGAGGCTACGTCGGGCAAGCTGTCCTCGAACCTTGATGGCGTTGTTGACGCCTATGATCTCACGGCGCGCCTGGAGGGGAGCCGCTTTTGCGCGTGACCCGACGCCCTCGCAATATTCGCCTCAACGCTGATCCCGCCGAAAACGCATGAAAACAAGCGGCTCCCGGGAACGTCTCAGCGCGATGTATTTACTCATGGCCTTCGATTCGTTTACACCCGGCTCATAGAGCTGCATCGCGCTGGGTTATTCGCGGGAGCCGCCTGCTGCGACGTTTTGTGGCCGGGCCGGACGATAGAACGAACGCGCGGGGTCGTTGGGTCACGCGCCGAAGCGGCTCCCCTCCAGGCGTTGGGTCAGTCCACACACTGAGACAATGAACGCTTTTCGAGGACGAGTACGAGAACGACTAGGAAAGCTCCAACGCGAAATCACTCGCGTTCCGCCAGCGCCCCTAGCCGCTCGCACAAAGAAACCAATTCTTCGTGTCCTTGAAGTCCTTGGATTAACCGTTTCGGAATCCCGGACAATCCGACCTGGGCCCCGACCAGCGCGCCGGTCAGGCAGGCGCGCGCCATGTTTTGGCCGCCGCCGTTAATAGCGTGAAGGATAGCGAGCTCAAAATTATCACTGAACCTGGCAGCAAGGTAATAAGCTGCCGGCAATTGATGATAAATGGCGCATGGCATGCCGTAGACGATTGATACCTTCCACGCCGGTTCGATGCGAATCCCTGGATCCCGGGCTGCCTCAGCCATATAAGAGGGAGTCAATAATGCGTCAGGCGACGAAAATTTGCCCGCTCTAGATGGGTCGGGATCACCAGGTCGAGGAACGCCCAAGTCGTTGCTGGTGACGGCATGAAACGGAAGTTGCCCCTGTTTTACCAGCAGCATTAGCTTATCGGAAAGATTCTCGTCGAGTGGTTCTCCTCGGATTAACGCTGCCACTACGCAGTTGTAGGCGGTCGACATCGCCACAATGGCTTCATCCGCTTGAGTTAGCGCACAATGGCTGGCGACGAAGCGAGCAACCGCGGCCGGATTTTTAGCGTAGCGCGCAGCCACGGGAATCGCGCGTTCTGCGGCCTCGGTTGTGTCCGCATGTCCTCCGGTCTCTTTCCAACTCCTCTTCTGCTCAACCCGGCGCCTGAACGCTTCTCGAATCGATTGGCTAGTGTAACCACCGGGACCATTCATGGGTGTCCCATCAAGGAGCGGGAACAATTCTTCATCGACTCGGCGAGTAAAATCTTCCTCAACGTATTCCCGGTGCTCGAGTAACGAGCGGAGCAACATGACCATTAACAGACCGGTTTGGTCCAGTTGGCCAGCCTTCATGCCGGCGTGATATCGCCCAGGTTTGGGATCAACATAGTCGTCGATCCAATCTCCGTATTCCTTCCGCAGCTCGGCGAGATCGTAATACCAGTGAGGACCAAGTCCCAAGGCATCTCCGATTAAGGCGCCGAGAACGGCTCCGGCAGCGCGACTAGCGATAGATTTCATAGATTTTCTCAGTGTTTTGTTAGGCTGGCCGAGTAGAGAGACCTGCGTTTACCTGGCAAAGGCCGTTGGAAGTGCGTTTTCTGTCATGATTGCTAGGATTACTATAATAACTATTCTGACTAAATAAACACTCCTGCTTCGGGATCGCACAATCAAAGGAAACTGACTAGTCTAGGTGGAAGCTCGTTATGGACAAGAAAGCGCCTCTGCTCCGCTTCGCTTGCGTCCTCGTTTCCTTGGAACTGGCGATCATGGTGGCCTCATTGGTTACCGGCGCAATGGCTTCTCTATCCGGTGACGTGGCCGTTGCCGCGAATCCATCGCCATTATACACCGTGTCTAATTGGTTGATGATATGCCATAACATTCTTGAGATAGGTTTTTACGGTGTCTTCGCCTGGTTGTTGATCGATGACAATGGCCCTTACGCGATCGCTGGTTTTCTTTTCGGGCTGATTGGACTGATTGCCTTGAGCATCAGCATCTTCATTGAAATGGGGGGATCGCATGGTCAACCTCCGTTGGCCGACCCATTCGGTTTTGGGTACGGCGCCATCGACGAGGAGCTTAGCTTGATCGGGCAATTCTCTATATTGCCTGCTAATGGATTTTTCGCTTTGGCCACCCTTCGTCATCCTCAGAGTCGCCCAGCAGTGCCGGCGATTTTGTTCATGGGCCTTCCTATCGGTTTCATGAACCTCTATATCCCGGACTACGCCAGCGGTTGGCTCCAATTCGTTGGCGATTGGATGGTGCCGTTGTTCGTGGTTTGCAAGCAAACCATCCTCCTTTGGTGGTTTGTGACCTTGTTGAATCCGAAGGTTGCTCCCGCGCGATCGTCGTCGGCGAACGATGCTTTGTTGGAAAGTCAATTTGGTAGCCACTTTCCTTCAATCGGCCGTTCCTAGTATTGATTACCTTCGGGTGCTACGAGTCGGTTAGAGTTAATGAATCTAGCCACGTTCTGTCTTGACCGCCAGTCCGCCTGTGAGGTTGGCACCCCACGTCTGCCCCTTGAGGAGAAATCGCGCGGTATGTGAGTTAGCAACCTATAACCTTCGGCTTATCTGATGCAGGTATTTGCACCGAGAAAACCGTCAGAGCTCATAATGCCTTTTTCTGAGCACAATAATGCCGATTAACGAGGTGGCGGCTACCGCAGTTATAGCGACGCCCGAGTTAATCAGTCCGGGCGATGCTACCGAAGTGGGCGCACACCGGCTTGAGCTGGTCGAGGCATCGGATGGGCTGGGTTCCGCATGAGTTGGTCTGGGCATATTGTGGACGGAGCGGCCTTGAAAAGGGGCGGCGATATCGGCTCTTGAGACGGAGACCGACACAGCCAGGATTAGGACTAGGGCAAGCACTAATCTTTTCATTAAAATCTTTTCAAGTTGTACTGATGTCTTTTGGACTGCTTTGCACCTGCAAAAGTTCATCGTCTTATGGCCGGCGCTTGATGTTTTGAGAATATTTGGGCATCATCCAGACAGATTCCCCCCCAAAACTATGATCGCAGCGCCCGCAATCGCTCCGCCGGTCCCGCCAGTTCATCGCTCTCTATCCCTGGGTTCTTTATCGTCAATGGAAGCCAGTTGATCGCTGAAGCGTCATGCGAATCTTTGTTCCTAAGGAAGTGTATCCGGGCGAAGCGCGGGTCGCGATCTCGCCGGGTGGGGTTTCAAAACTTATTAAACTCAGGGCTGAGGTAGAAGTCGAAAAAGGGATTGGCGCCGGCATTAACTGGACGGATGAGGATTACGAAACAGCCGGTGCTCGCTTAAGCACAGATCGAACCCAATCGCTCAAAGAGGCAGAACTAATTCTCCGAGTCCGCAAGCCGCCTATCGAAGAAGCCGGGGATTTAAGAGCAGCCGCAATTCATGTGAGTCTATTGGATCCATTTAATGATGAAAAACTTGTCAGGCGTCTGGCGGAAAGACAGGTCACTGCAATCAGCATGGAAATGATTCCGCGGGTGACGGTTTCTCAGCCGATGGATGTCTTAAGCTCGCAGGCTAACTTGGTCGGCTATGAGGCAGTGATTCTGGCTGCAGCCGGTATCAATCGCATTCTGCCGATGATGACGACCGCTGCCGGAACGATCAAGCCGTTACGGATGTTCGTGATCGGCGTTGGTGTTGCTGGGCTGCAGGCAATCGCAACCGGGCGCCGGTTAGGGGCCTGGGTCGAAGCTTTCGATACCAGGCCGGTGGTTGAGGACCAAGTTAAGTCGTTGGGCGCAAAATTTGTAAAACTCGACTTAGGTGAGACCGGTGAAACCGCGGGCGGATATGCTAAGCCGCTAACGCCGGAGCAATTGCAAAAGCAACGGGAGTTGATGGCTGAGCACGTGGCCTTAGCCGATATCGTTATCACCGCAGCACAGGTATTTGGCAGAAAGGCACCTGTAATTATCACATCTGAGATGGTGCGTAGGATGCGCCCCGGCAGCGTGGTCGTCGACACAGCGATGGAGACGGGTGGCAATGTGGAAGGCGGGATACGCGATCAAGAAGTAAACTTGAACGGAGTGAAGATTATCGGGTTTTCTAATCTTGCCGGCCGGGTCGCCGGTCATGCGAGTGAGATGTATTCGAATAACCTCTGCGCTTTTGTGCAGTTTTTTTGGAACAAAGAAACCAAAACCTTTGGCTTAGACCTCAATCACGAAATCCTAAAGTCCTGCGTGGTGACCCATGGAGGGCAGATCGTGAATGAAACCATAAAGAAGGCATACGGCGCGACATAACAGAAACGATGGAAAAGGAGTTCGAGGAGTTGCAGGAGTTCAAGGAGAGCGCCGCGAATAGCCGACAGTAGGAGAATAAAACACCACTGATTACTGACTCACTGATTACTGATTACCTCGAAGACAAATGGCACCTGAAGTTCTGCTGGCGACATTCTATGTCCTAATTCTGGCCGCGTTTCTCGGCTACCAAATTATCTCCAGGGTTCCATCCCTGTTACACACGCCCTTGATGTCGGCTACTAACGCGATCTCCGGTATTTCATTGGTGGGTTCGTTAGTAACGGCCGGCGCTCACCAGACGCTGGTGAGTGCGATCCTGGGATTATGCGCAGTGATCTGTTCTACCACCAACGTGGTCAGCGGATTCATCCTCACCGACCGAATGCTGAAGATGTTTAAGCGCCGGGTGGCGCCGCCCTCCAAGGAGGAGAAATAATCAGTGGAACCGCGTACCCTTTTCACTGAGCTGACCTATATTGTCGCGTCCGTCCTCTTTATTCTTGGACTGCGCGGCCTTAGCCATCCGGAATCGGCCCGCCGAGGTATGCATCTGGCTGAGGTCGGCATGTTGTTGGCGATCATCGGGACGCTCGTCAATCGTGAAATCGTAAGTTACGAATGGATCCTGGCCGGCCTGGTAATTGGCTGCGCCATTGGGCTGCCCTTGGGGTTGATGGTACCCATGACGGCAATGCCGCAACGGACCGCGTTGTCGCACGCGTTTGGCGCTTTAGCTGCGTCTCTTGTGGGTATTTCCGAGTATTACCTGCACGGCGCCGATCTTGGTCCGATCAAGATTCCGGCGCTGGGTTTTGAAGTTCTGCTCGGTTCATTGACTACGACGGGCAGTCTGGTTGCTTTCGCAAAATTGCAGGGCCTATTGCCCGGCGCACCGCTCACCTACAAAGGTCAGAACATCTTTAATCTATCGCTCTTCGCAATAACCGTCCTTTGCTTCGTCTTATTATTAGTTTTTCCGGGCCGTGCCGAGCTCTTTTATGTGATGTTGTTCCTCTCTTTTGTCTTTGGGGTGTTGCTGGTATTGCCGATTGGAGCTGCTGACATGCCGGTGGTGATTGCACTGCTCAATGCTTATGCTGGCCTGGCTGCCGCAGCCACCGGTATGGTGATCGACAACAAGGTCTTGATCATCGCGGGTATGTTGGATGGCGGATCCGGATTTATTCTTTCGATCGTGATGTGCAAAGCGATGAATCGCTCGATCACGAACGTTTTGTTTGGAGCGTTTGGCAGCGTTTCCGAAACGGTAGCGGCCAGCGACGGCGAGATGCACTCGACCAATGTCGAGGATGTGGCGATACTGCTCGCTTACGCCCGGCAGGCGGTGTTTGTGCCCGGTTACGGTATGGCCACGGCCCAGGCACAACATGTCCTGCGCCAACTTGCCGATGCGTTGGAAGAACGTGGTGTTACGGTGAAATACGCGATTCATCCGGTGGCCGGACGTATGCCTGGGCACATGAATGTGCTGTTGGCAGAAGCGAATGTGCCTTACTCGCAGTTGCAAGAGTTGGAAGTGATCAACCCGGAATTCCCCGCTACAGATGTCGCTGTGGTCATCGGCGCCAATGATGTGGTGAACCCGGATGCGCGGGATAACCCAAAGAGCATCATCGCCGGGATGCCAATTCTAGAAGTGGATCGCGCCAAGAAGGTCGTAGTGTTAAAGCGAGGGCAGGGGAAGGGTTTCTCCGGGCTAGTTAACCCACTCTTCTTTAAGCCAAATTGCGATATGCTTTACGGCGACGCCAAGGAGTCTATAACGAACCTTGTGCAAGCCGTGCACGCAGCCTGAGCAGGTAGGGCGAGGCTCCCGAATGGCCGGAACCTGACCGCGAAGACCCTAAGACGGGTGGAGTTGCCTGATCTCATTAGGCCGATTGACGTGCCGAGCCGCGGGCCTGCGTGTTGTAGCGACGTTCTCACTGGCCTCGAACGCGGTGGTGGGACGGCGCTTGAAAGGGGACTTGTCTGCGGTCGTACTGCGAACCCTGGCTCGGCGGGCGTTCCAGCCTAGCAAAATGTTGAGATCAAGCGACGCCGACCGCTTCGGTAACATCGTAGTGACATTCGGGAGCCTCGCCCTACCGTTGACAACAACCCATCTGTTCTATTAGCGTTCCCAAACCCCATACCGTGAGTTCCTCCCCAGTTTTGCCTGAATCGGCTACTCCGACGTCCGCAGGACGGGCCGACCTGCGACCAGAGCATATCCGCGATGCCGTCATTCGTTTGGCTGGCAATTCGCAAGACGGTATCCAGACCGTCGGAGCGTTCCTTGCCCGTCTTGCCGGGCGGAGCGCTCAAGAGGTCATGACCTACATGACCATTCCTTCCACGATCTCTGGTGGACCTTCGATTTTCCAGGTCCGGATCGGATCAGGTGAAGTGCTGTCCGCCGGTGATGAAGCGGATTTTCTCGTAGCTTTTTACCAACACAGCTACGACGAGCATATTTATTTTCTGCGTGAAGGCGGCGTGCTGCTCTACGATTCCGACCAATTTCAGCCTAATCTCGAAGATAAACGATTTGTTTATGTCGGGGTGCCGATCACCGGTCTTACGGTCGAGGCATTGGGCGGCACCGCCAAAGATAAAGGAAAGAACATTTTCGTACTGGGCCTGCTGGCGAGCATTTTCCGGTTGAATGCAGACAAACTAAAGGCGCTGATTCGGGAACGGTTTGGCGGAAAAGACGAAAGCGTGGTGAACACCGCTATAACCGCCTTTCAAGCAGGCTACGCTTATCCGGTTGGGAATGTTCTCACCCATTTGTACGAGTTTGAGCCGAGTCCGAGGAAGTCAGAGCGCGCCCAGGTAACGATGGATGGCAATCAAGCTTTAGCCTACGGCTTGATTGCGGCCGGCGTCCGCTATGGAGCGGGTTACCCGATTACGCCGTGGTCGTCAGTAATGGAAATTCTGCGGTCTGAATTCCCCAAGTACGGCGGTCTATTCGTGCAGGCTGAGGACGAGTTAGCGTCGGTTTCACTGGCATTGGGGTTCTCGTACTCCGGCTGGTTGGCGGTAACCGGGAGTGCGGGTCCCGGAATTTCACTGAAGGCGGAAGCCATCGGTTGGGCTTCGATGGCCGAGATTCCGCTGATTGTAATCAACGTGCAGCGGGGTGGACCCAGCACCGGACTCCCGACAAATGTCGAGCAAAGCGATCTGCACCAAGCCGTATTCGGTGGCCACGGTGATAGCCCTCGAGTGGTTTTGGCGGCTGCCAACGTTGAGGACTGTTTCTATATCGCAATTGAAGCGGCCCGAATCGCCCGCGAGTATAGCACCCCAGTTTTTATTCTTAGTGATAGCTCGCTGGCAACCCGAATCGAAGCATTTGATGAGCCGAATTTGTCAGAAGTGATGGTAGACCCGAAGCCGGACCTAAGCCCGCGTCCGCCCGGCGTGAAACCGTATCCCTTGGAGCAAATTACCCGACACGCGCCACCAGGCACCCGCATGCTGGATGGAAAGTATCCGGTCGTGACCGGTCTCGAGCACGACGAAATGGGACATCCGACGGCATCCGCTCGGCTGCATTCGGCGATGACGGCGAAGCGGCGCAAGAAATACCAACAGCTAGCAGACGAGCTACCGGTTCCGCAGGTTCATGGTGCGCAGGAAGGCGAAACGCTGTTGATTGGTTGGGGCTCAACTTATGGCCCGATTTCGGAAGCAGTGAATTATGCTCGGAACCGCGGTGAGAGCGTCGGTTCTTTGCATCTGAGGCATCTCCATCCGTTACCGACAGGCTTAGAAGCAGTCTTCGATCGGTTCAAAAGGATCGTGGTCGTCGAGATGAACGACCAGGGTTTGTACGGTTACGGTCAGTTGGCCACATTGTTGAGAGCACGATTCTGTGATCCAAAGATTGAAAGTTTTACTAAGACCGATGGCTTAACATTCCGAGTTCGCGAAATTTTGGAAGGAGCCCTTAAATGAACCCACTTGATGCCGTGCCTCCGGTTGTGCCCGAGCGCGAGAAATTGACGAAAAAGACAGTTACCGCTGATCATCCTACTTGGTGTCCTGCATGCGGCGATTTCGCCGTATTGGCCTCATTCTATAAAGTCTTAGAGAAGCGCCAGTTGCCTCACGAAAATATCGTGACGCTCGCCGGGATCGGTTGTTCCTCTCGATTTCCTTACTTCGTCAATTCTCACGGCGCTCATTTTATTCATGGGCGTTCGGTTCCGTTGGCTTCAGCGATCAGTTTGGCGCGTCCGGAGCTACACGTCTTTCTATTCGGGGGCGATGGTGACGGACTATCGATTGGCGGAAATCATCTGGACCACGGCGCCAGGAAAAATGTCAATCTGACCTATGTCATCATGGACAACTTTGTCTATGGCCTGACGAAAAAACAGACTTCGCCGACCTCTCCGATTGGCTACAAATCAAAGACCGATCCAACCGGAGTCATCGACTATCCGGTTAACCCGATAAAGAAACTGATTGCTGCAGGCGCCACCTTCGTTGCCCGGACCCACGCAGCCCAGGTTAATCACATGATCCAAATGATCGAGCGGGCGATGGATCATGATGGCTTCTCCGTAATCGAATGCCTGTCTGAGTGTATTGAATTTTTCCCGGGTGCATTCGACGCTGGTAACCCCCGCAAGGGCGGGGAGTTCAAAGTGATCGAGGAGAAGAAATGGGATGACTCGCCGGAAGACGAAGCCCGGCACGATGTGACTGACGAAATCGCTGCTTACCGATTAGCGGATGCGGCCTTTCCTGGCCTGTTTGGGGTGTTCTACGAGATCGATCGTCCGACCAAGAATGCGCTGGAACAAAAATGGGTCGAGTCCAGCCGCGCCAAGCTCAATCACGCGAGCGATCTTGAGATTCTGCAGAAGACCTTTGATCGGATGAAGTAGTGCGAAGCAGGAGTGGCCGCAAAATGACGCAAAGGTAGCGCGAAAATCTCGGCGCGCGTTGGGCTGCCATGCAATTTATGTGTGTGGGCGCCGCATTTGAGCCTTGGTGGAACGGTCTATCGTGCTGACTACAGAAAGCAGCGCGCTGAGATTTTCGCCCCACCGAGAAAAACGAAACATTAGAGCGCTGGGGCGCCTTACCTGCCAGGCGACCTTCTGCGCTTCGCCAATCGGATCATGATCCAAAGCAGTATCATCGCGATCAGGCAGTAAAGATAAGCGTCCGCAGTTATTAAAGTGAACAAAAGCCAGTCGGGAACGCCGCTTAACCATACAAGAAAATTGCCGGCGACTTTTTCCAGCAAAACGAAAACGAGCGCTACCGGCAAAAGTAGAATTCCTCCGATGAATTCACCAATATGAGAGGAAAGACTGTGCGAATTTTTGGCGAAAAAAGTTGCTCCCGCTAGTATCAACGTGAGTATAGCAGCCCAACCGAACGGCGCCCAAACCGATGGCCGTGCTCTCGGGTCGCGTTGTGGTGAGTCAGGCATTTGCTAGTCGATTGTGAGGGCACAATAGCTCTGCCTTCCAAAAAGGCGTCATCGATAGAAAGCCCGTCGACATCGGGCAAACTGATAGGCGTATTGCCGGCAAACACAGGAAAGCTTGAATCGGCCATCGTAATCGTCCAAAAAGACAACGATGAAATTGACCTCGCCTGCCGTCATTGGCGTCTATTTGGGTTTAACTCTATTTCTGCCTTGGCGGAATAGTTTTGGGGAAGACCGCGGTATTGCTGTTCCTGATCACACGCGGATCGTGGCCGCGTTGCAGGCAGAGGGAGTCCAGATCTATGAAGCAAAGGTTCAGGCCAATGGAAGCCTGGGTTGGAGCCTGGTTGGCCCCGATGCGAAGTTGGAGACCTTAGACGGCCAACTGGCCGGGCTTCATTCGCTAGGACCTCGTTGGAAGGCGAACGATGGCAGTGAAGTGAAAGCGATTAAACCGCCTCTACAGAATTTAAAATCACCCGATCCAAAGAGTGTGGCCTGGCTTCTTTTGGAAGTAAGCTCAGAAGGAAACGGCCTTTTTTCCGGCGTGCAATACGTAGCGCGGGTTTCGACTATCGGGGGCGCGGCGCCCGCCGATGCGCCAACCCAAGCTGGTGAGAAAAAAAGCGTACCCTATCGGGCTGTTTATTTGTTTCTGGCAGGGACGGGAACCTAAGAGGCCTTGATCGGTCACATCCCGGTAGGGGCCTTCAGCAAGTATCGCTTTCGTGTCACAAACACAATCAATTTGCCTGGTTATGATGCTTGAGTCGAAGCGCCGCCTTCGATCTGGCGGGTCAATCGGTTGTGTGAATTGCGCAAATGCTTTTGCATGGCCTGCCGAGCTGACGCCGGGTTGCGGGACGCGAGCGCTTTTACGACCAACTTGTGCTCTGAGAGAGCTTGTCTCCAGGTACGAGCGTTCTCAAAATGTCTCTGGAATTGCAATCCCAACGGAGAATGGCGAGCGTCGAACAGCTCAGCCACAATGCGAACCAGCACCCCGTTCCCAGCGGTCTCGGCAATATAAAGGTGGAATGCCCGGTCGCCTGGGAGATAGGACCCTTGCTGATTCACGTCAGGATCCATGGTTTCAAGGATGTTCTCTATTTCTCGCACTTGGGGAGCCCGGATATGCGGCGCGGCCATCGCTGCGGTTTCACCCTCGATGGCAATTCGCGCGCGCATAATTTCTAACGGTCCTTCGCTGGGTGCATGGTAGGGGAACGCGCGTTGCGGTTTGCACACAAAGACGCCGGACCCCGTCCGTACTTCCACTAGACCTTCCACCTCAAGCGCAATCAAAGCTTCTCGGACTGATGGACGAGAAACCTTAAGCTGTTGCGCTAGTTCTCGTTCGGAAGGTAACCGTGACCCGCTAGGAAATTCACCGTTTTCAATATGAGTCCGAATCTGAAGAGCAATCTCTTGATAGATGCGGCGGGGAGATATGACGCGAAACGCCATCGCCGGGAAAGTAGCATTCAGCGGATAAGCGAGAAAAGCTTTTGTGTAAGTACAGAAAGGAATAGGAGCAAACGAACGTAAGGAACCTAAAGGTAGGGCGAAGATCTCGGCGCGCCCTGGACGCACTTTACAAATTACGTGTGTCCGTGCCGGATTTGAGCCGTTCGTGGGGCGGCCCCATCGTCGAAGACACAGAGAAAAGTTGGCAAACATGCAGCGCCTGGAGGGGAGCCGCTTTGCAATTCGGCAGCTCTGTAAGGTAGCAGCAAGCGGCTCCCGAGAACGTCTCGTAGTTGTGCAGCTCTGTCGTTCGGGTACGTATCCGCAACTTCCGGCGCAGAGGCGGTTAGTGAAAGCATAACGCTGGGACGTTCCCGGGAGCCGCCTGCTGCCATCTGATAGAACTGCCACACTACAAAGCGGCTCCCTTCCAGGCGCCATGACCATTTTCCGCGCTGTGTGTTTTTGCCACCATTTCCTGTATCAGCGCGATGAGCCGCTCAACGACGGCTCAAATCCGGCGCGGGCATGCGTAATTATGTGGCGCGTCCATTGGCGCGCCGAGATTTTCGCCCTACCTTCCCTCCGTTTGACAGCCCTGGCGTCATCCGTTATCGAGGGGTCAAGTGGTAAGACCAATTTTGCATCATGTTAAGCATTGAACCGTATACCATCGGCACTGGCGATCGTTTCGCCCGGCAAGGTCGCGCCCAACTTGAAGCGCTGGTTCGGGCCAAAGAAACGGGAATTAATGTTTTTCCGGTCTGGAACAAATCGTACCGGGAGCACACCCTGATTAAAACTAAGCCGGGAGACGTCCGAGCAGAAGCCGATGCCGCGGTGAAGGCGCTGGGCTGGACCGGCGCCTATTATGTGGACGCCGATCACATCAGCCTGAAGAACGTGGAAGGGTTTATTTCAGCGAGCAATTTTTTCACCATTGATGTGGCGGATTTTGCTGGCCAGGCGGCTGCACCCGAGGCCGAAGAAAGTTTCGTTAAGACGGCGCGCCGCTTTGGCGAAACGCTTTCTATTCCCGGTATCGATCGTCCATTCGAAATTGGTGAAGCCGGCTTGCGAGCGGCAGCTCGCAAGTTTCAGCTCGCCATCCAGGAAGCTGGTCGGATCTACCGTGCTATCGCCACCCAAAAAGGAGCGGATAACTTTATTACCGAGGTCTCAGTGGATGAAACTTTAACCGCCCAGACCCCGGTCGAACTCCTGCTGATTTTGGCGATGATCCGGATGGAGGGGATCCCGGTCCAAACCATCGCTCCCAAATTCACCGGGCGTTTCAACAAAGGCATCGATTACCGTGGCGATGTCGCCCAATTTGAGAAGGAATTTGATGAAGATCTGGCGGTTATTGCTTTTGCGATTCGAGAGTTCGGCCTTCCGCCGGCCTTGAAGCTGAGTGTCCACTCCGGTAGCGACAAATTTGCGCTCTATCCGGTTATTAATCGGCTGATCAAGAGTAAGAACGCCGCTTTGCATCTTAAAACGGCAGGGACCACGTGGTTGGAAGAATTGATTGGACTAGCCGAAGCGGGTGATGACGGACTCGAAATCGCGAAAGAGATTTATCGGCAGGCCTTCGCCAGGTTTGATGAGCTCAGCGGGCCCTACGCTCCCGTTATCGATATCAATAAAGACGAACTACCGGATCCCGAGACGGTCGCAGCGTGGGACTCGAAGACTTAC
>JAFAZK010000141.1 GCA_019239825.1 Verrucomicrobiota bacterium
TGGAGCAGGTCAGCGCCGGCTCGAACGTTCCCTTTTTGCCCCATAACGTATCCTTTGCCGGCAACAGCTAAGTAGTTATTCGGATCCAACGAAAGCGCCTTTTCGTAGTCAGCCCCGGCTTGATCCCATTGCTTTAGCTTTGAATAGACATCGCCGCGGTGCACGTACAAATCCGCGTTATCCGGTTTCAATGAGATCAAGTGATTGAAATCGCTAACCGCCTTCGTTGCATCCCCGTTGGTTACGAAAATATAGGCGCGTCCTGTGTAATACTCGGAGTTATCAGGCGCTAACTCGATGGCCTTATTGAAATCGTTAAGCGCATCGGTCTTGTCGTTCTTCTTCAACTCGGCAAAACCCCGTCCCGCATAAAGCGCCGGATCCTTGGTCTGGAGTTGAAGTGCTTGTGTGTAGTCTGCGATGGCTTTGTCCATGTCCCCCGACCGGCGGTGGGCCTCAGCCCGTTCTTTAAGTGCGTCCAGATTCTTCGGATTTACCGCAACGAGCGCATTGAGATCTTCCAGCTCCTTCGCCGGATTATTCGTGCGCAAATAGGCTAAAGCCCGAGCCCAGAGCGCCGTGGCATCTTTAGGGTTTTTCTCCAGTGCCTTGCTGTAGTCGTCAATCGCTTCCTGCCATTTTCCGCTCCCGGCATAGACTTTGGCTCGGGTTACATAGTTCTGCGGATCGTCCGGCTTCGCCGCGATCAGCTTGGTGAGATCATCGATCGCCTTGTCCGGCTCCTTCTTGTCGATATAAACAAAAGCGAGATACCGCAGCGCATTCTCGTTAGTGGGCTCCGCCTGTACCACGGCTTCTAAATCTTGCTCCGCCTCGTCAAGCTTACCTAGCTGAAGATAAGCAAAGCCCCGGTTAAACCGGGTGACTTGGTCATTCTCCTGAGCCTTAAGGATCACATCATAGTCGGGTACTGCCTTATCCCATTGCTTAAGGTGCGAATACATGGCCGATCGGTTCTTGCGATACATCGGGTCGTTCGGGGCAAGGTCCACTGCCTTCGAGAACGCCTCCATCGCCTCGTTGACCTTGCCTTCCTTTACTAACTGCACGGCTCGCGTGGTGTAATCCCGGGCAGTTTCTTCGGCGAAGCATCGTGTCCCTATCCACAACACTCCCAGAATGGCGATCAAGCCAAGTTTTCTAAACATGGCTACCCAATCGTATGAGATTTTCGTCATATCAACTTTGGTAAGCGCAAAAAAATTTGCAAACAAAACCCTGCTTCGTGCGTCTAAGCGATGAAGCGTTACTCCCCAACTGCCGGTTACACCTAGGACAATATGGCTGGAAGAATCTGCTCATGGACCCTGATCCCGCTCATATTTCTTCTATTTGGGTGCGCCTCCAGCGGCACTGGTCCAAAAACTTCTTCATCGCAGAAATTTTATGGTCCGGCAAAAGTATTGCCTACGAGCGGAACCGAACTTCATCCGGCGCCCATCTCGCCGGCTGTCGGCGGTGCTGCCTTCCGCGGACTCAGCTTGGCCAACTTCTATGACCGGGTCATCGGCGGCCAGGTTATCGAAGCTAGTAACGACCAGATCGTAGTAGAAGCCAAAGCCGGCAAACCCAGTTCTGATCCAGTCGCCCTCACGAACGACGCCATTATCGCGACTTCAGTTCGGGCCAAAGTCGCCCGAGACTCGAAACTAAAAAACCGCGATTTCCAAGTGACCTCCAATGACGGCATCGTCTCGATCCGGGCTCAACAAGACTCCCTGGATGACGCTCTCTCCGTAATCAACCTTACGTTGTCCGTTCCCGACGTTCGCGAGGTGGTTTATATCTTGCCCACCAGGGCGTGAGGCGGAAGGAGTCAGGAGCCAGAATCCAGGAGTCAGGAGTCGGGCTTTATCTCGTAGCCGCACGACCCAGAAAGGGAGGGCGCGCGTCCCCGCGAGTCGCCAACAGTCCGCGATGTGAACCAACCTAAACCCTGGACATGGTCGTCCCGGGCTTCGGCAAACGAAGGATCGCGAGTGACGCGATCCCTCCCGCGCTTCTCACCTCTCACCTTTCATTTCTTGCCCCTCACTGCTTTCCCGGTGTCGCTGTCGGGACTGGAGTAGCAACGGTGCTCGCTCCGGCGTGTTTCAATAGTTGAAACAGCTGGCTATCCGTCGAGAGAACGATCGTAGAATCTTTGGTGAAGATCTTCCGATACGCATCAAGCGTCTTCAGAAAGGTATAGAATTCCGCTGCCTGCGAATCCTGCGTATACGCGGTGGCATAGATCTCGCTAGCTTTCGCATCAGCCTCACCGCGAATCTTCTGTACTTGAAGATACGCATTAGATTGGATTTCATTCAGATCGCGCTCGCGCTGACCAGCGATTCGCGCAGACTCGCCTTCTCCCTCAGACCGGAATCGTTGTGCAATCTGAAGCCGTTCACTGATCATCCGTTGGTAAATCCGATCTAGCACGTCAGGATTGTAATTCACTCGTTTGATCCGGAAATCGAGGACGGTAATACCAAACTCCGCCAATTTCTGAGCAGCAGAAGTCTTGATTTCTTCTTCGATTTTCTGCCGCCCGAACTCGATCGGCGGAAGAATCCCGATTACACCGGTCGGTCCTCCTTTAAGACTCTCATCTCGGAGCGGCTGCCGATTCTTATCGGTGCGCACGATCTCGATCAGATCATGCTTCGCAATCGAGTTGCGAGTCTCACTGCCCAAAATGTCTTCCAGGCGCGACTGCGCGCTGCGTTCGTCGTGTAAGCGGACGAAATAGGTCTTCGGGTCTTCGATCCGCCAACGAGCAAAGGTATCAACATGGATATAAGTTTTGTCCCGGGTCGGAATCGCCACCGGCGCTCCATCCCATTCCAGAAACCGTTTATCCAAGGTATTAACGGTTTGCACAAACGGTAGCTTGAAATGCAAGCCGGGTTCCGTGATCGGTTCGCCCACCGGTTGCCCGAACTGAGTAATGATCACCTGTTCGGTTTGATCGACCGTGTAAACCGACAGAGAAATCACCAATATCCCCACAAAAACCGCCGCCACCACTAGTACCAGGAGTCCGCCTTTTTTCATCGCTTTCTACCTTTCACTTCTCACTTATCACCGCCCAATACCTCGCCAGGTTTATTCGTAAGCGGCAATACCGGCAGCAGCTGCCGTAAAGATTCATCCACAATAATCTTCGGCCCAGTTTCCGGGAGCACATCTTCCATCGTCTCCAGGTACAGCCGAGTGCGAGTGATATCGGGCGCCTTGATATACTGCGCGAGCACGGCAGTAAACGCCGCTACATCGCCTTCGGCTTCATTGACCCGTTTGAACCGATAGCCTTCCGCCGCCCGAATAGTCTCGTCCGCTTGACCTTTGGCTCTCGGCACAACTTTATTGTATTCGCCATTGGCGATATTGATCGCGTTCTGTTTATCTTGCTGCGCCTTGTTAACTTCGTTAAATGAGGCCTGTACCTGCGCCGGTGGATTAACGTTCTTCAATTGCACCTGATCCACTCGAATCCCGAGACGATACCGTTTCGACAATTCTTGCATGCGGGCCAACGCCTCGCTCTCGATGTCTTGGCGGCCGATCGTGATGACCTCATCCACTGTCCGGTCCCCAATCACCTCTCGCATAGCGGCCTCGGATACGTCCCGAAGAGTTCCTCCTGGGTTCCGTACTTCAAACAGATATTGGCTTGGATCCTCGATGCGATATTGCACTACCCACTCCACCAAGACCGCATTCAGATCGCCGGTAACCATCGATTTTTCCTCCATTGGATCCTGGCTAGGCTGAATCGGGTTGGTCTGATAACCCGGCGTCGTGAAACCGAACTCGAGTTTCAACTGGCGCCGCGTAGGCAGGATGGTGACCGCGTCGATCCCAAACGGCAGTTTGAAATGTAGGCCTGGTTCAACGGTTTTCAGATATTTCCCAAAACGCAGAACCACCCCCTCTGAATCTGCTGCCACCGTGTAATAAGAGGTCAGAGCGAACACCGCTACCACAAACACGATGAGCAGGAAGAATACGATCCCTATCGCGGACCGGATGTTGACATTTACGTTGAATTCAGGCGGGTGATGTTCAGGCACAAGGCGGAACCTATTGAGAAATCATCGACGGCACAAGCACATCAGTGCACCCTGGAGCGCTGCCTCGCTCTTGTCCTTCGTAGCCTTCGAGGAGGAGGATGCCAGACCGATACTGACCGCCACTCCAGAAACCTCGCCCTACCCCATTTGACCTCGCATAAATCACTTACACGTTTCCGATGCCGCCATGCGAATACTACTTGCTGTGTTCACCCTCGCCTTACTAATCGCCTCGACAGCGCGTTCTCAAACGACAGCAGATTTTCAATCGCTGGTTCGTCTTTTCGACTACGACGCGAAACAGCCTCTCGATGTCCAAGACAAAATTATTGAAGAGTTCCCCGATGGCACCCTTCATGACCTGACCTATACCAGTCCCAAAGGCGGCCCCGTAGACGCGTATCTCATAGTACCGAAAGGCAAAGGACCCTTCGCAGCGATCCTCTTCGGACATTGGGGCAACGGGACCCGTGGGGAATTCATTCCCGAAGCCAAGATCTACGCCAAGGCCGGAGCGGTCTCGCTGATCCCGGACTACCCCTGGGACCGGCTCCAACCGTGGTATAAATCGATTGATCATTATGATAAACCTGAGATGGACCGCGACAACGAGGTCCAAGCCGTCATCGATCTCCGCCGCGGAATCGATCTTTTGTTGGCCAGGACCGACGTCGATCCCGCTCGACTCGCCTACATCGGCCACAGCTACGGCGCCCAATGGGGATCGATCCTAACCGCTGTAGATAAGCGGATGAAGACATCCGTCTTAATGGCTGGAGTCGCCGAGTCGGGCGACGTCTATTTGCGAACTAATGATCCTGGTCTAACCGATTTCCGCAAAACTCAGCCGGCCGGTCAGCTCGAAAAGTATTGCGAAGTTCTCGGACAAATCGACGCAGTCAACTTTGTCGGACACGCCGCCCCCATTCCTCTCCTGCTTCAATTCGCGAATTTCGAGCAATACTTCGATAAGACCTCTATGCAGCATTATGTCAGCGCCGCCAGCGACCCGAAAAAAGTGCTTTACTATGATACCGCCCATGATCTCAACGACTTTCAAGCGTTAGAAGATCGATACAACTGGTTGGCAGGCCAGATCCATCTGCACCGGGAACCGATCCTCCAGGAAACGAAGTGACTGCAGAATAACTCAGAGAACGGAGAAAAATCTCACGCAA
>JAFAZK010000092.1 GCA_019239825.1 Verrucomicrobiota bacterium
ACGAGCTTCCGCTCGTCCGAGGACGTGACATCGCTAGCCGATTTAACTCACCTCCCAATTCTGTCGCCCGAACCGCAGCCTTAATCGCTTCCTTCGAAGACCCGGACGAATCCGTTCCAAACGCTCCCACGTCCGCCGAACGAACGCCAACCGCCAAACGCCGAACCCCAAAAGCACAGCTCTCGCACGGCCAGATCGTCGGTCAAAAATTCGGTGCCGCCGGCGCACGTGGTGAAGCCATCAACGGCTTCCCGCACATCACCCAAGTCGGACTACCCATGTTGCGCGCCCGACGAAGCGCACACACTCCTGAACCAATCGCCCGTCTCGACGCGTTGCTAGCCATCATGGGCAAACTCGAAGACACCTGTTTGCTCTACCGCGGAGGCAAGGCCGCGCTTTTAGCTGCCCAACGAGGCGCAGCCGCCGTAGTCGCCGCCGGCGGCGCCGGAACACCGCATGGCCAGGAACTTTTGTACGCCTTGGACAGCCAATTGCTTGCGTTAGGCGTCTCTCCCGGCGGCAGCGCCGATCTGTTAGCAGGCACTCTCTTTCTAGATGGCATTGAACGGCACCAAACCGAGATACGGCTATCCCAGAGCTCAAACCTATCACCCTTCGGCGCGCTCGAAGCTTGCTCAGGGCAGGCCTTTCACCAATCATGTTCTTTCCTGGCCTAGCTCCGTAGGAGCGAAATCTTTATAGAAAAAGTCTTTATAGCTACCATGACCAAAAAAACACGCCCAGCTCCGTCAGGAGCGACATATAAACAAGGCGTTCGTGTGCGGCGCTTGAGCCCAAAACCCAGATGCCGCTCCTACCGGAGCTAAACCCGCTTTGGTTGATCTAGGCTATAAAGATTTCGCTCCTATGGAGCTGGATCGGAGCACCGCAAAAGACGGTCGGTTGATAACAAGCATTTCGATCCCGCCAATCCAGACCAACCCAAATCAAACCTCTGTGCCCTCTGTGGTGAAACTCTTTGTCCTGAAATTTCTTATGGAACAATTCGAATTTAGCTACCCGGCTAAACGCAAAATCCTGAAACGCGCCCACGTCGGCGTTGTCGGTTCCGGCGACCTGGAAGTACTACTCGAGCCAACAGAAGGCGACGCCGCCTCGGTGCTAGTTCGAACCAGCGTCGACGGCTTCAAAGCCAACTGGAAAGCGGTACTAGACCGCTTTTTCGGCCAGTACGACGGGGCCGTACACATTGAGATCAATGACGCAGGAGCCACTCCCGGAGCGGTGTATTTGCGGCTCCAACAAGCCGTGGAGGCCAGCGAATCATGAGTAGTTTAGCCGACGTAGCTAACTTGTCCGACATAGCTAAAGGGGGAGTCGGGGCGAAGTCTGCCTCGATCTCCACCCGAGAATATCTCCAGCGCCGCAGTTTCATCGAGCTCAACGCGCGGGAACGCGCCAAGGCTCTCTTCGATTCAGAGACAGCCCGCGAATTAGCCGGTCCGTTCGACCGGATCGAATCGCCCTGGCTCGCCATACAAGGGGTAACCCCGCAGGCAGATGACGGTTGTATCGTCATGCGAGGTACCATCGGTGGGAATCAAGCCGTGGTGATCGCTTTCAATGGCGCTTTTCAAGGAGGCGGCATTGGCGAAGTTTCCGGCGCCAAGCTTACCGCAGCTCTCGATCTGGCTTGTCGCGATAGCGAAAACGGTAAAAACACCAGCGCCGTCTTACTCCTCGAAACCGGCGGCGTTCGCCTGCAAGAAGCGAACCTCGGTTTAGCTGCCGTTGCAGAAATTATTTCATCAATCATTGCGCTCCGCGCTCACGCACCGGTCATATCGGTAATCGCCGGCCCGGTCGGTTGTTTCGGAGGAATGTCGTTAGCCGCCGGCGTCTCCAGTTACATCGTGATGACCCGCGAAGGCCGCCTCGGATTAAACGGTCCCGAAGTAATCGAAGAAGAATCCGGAGTCGAAGAATTCGATGCCACCGATCGCACCCTGATCTGGTCGATCTACGGCGGCCAGCAACGTTATAACCAAGGTCTGATCGATGTTTTAGTCGACGATGATGCCGACCAGACGATTAAAACGGTCAACGAACTGATCGCCAAAGGAGTTCCTCCAATTAATCGGAGCGAACAGGTCGATGTGTATAGATCCCGCATCGCCGCCCTTGATCCATCGACACAATGGGAGCCGGAATCAGTTCGCTCGTTCACCTCTCACCACAAGTAAACCGTCTCAAAGACCTCAGAAAATAGCCGCAAAAAGCACAAAAAGAGAAGGAGAGAGAACCCGAATGAGCAAATGCACTGGAACCCGGGGACGAGTCTGGTTCAAAGCACTTACCGGCCAAGAGAAACCGATGCCGGGCGATCCGCCGTCGGTGCTAGTTGCCGACGCAGCAATCGGAGAAGAGAACGCACGCTTTCTTTGTGTTGTACCCGATCCCGATAGTCGGTTTCCATGCGCGCGCCATGGCGAAGTCGGTCTTGAACAAGCGTACACGCTTGGCGCCCGAATCCGCGAAGTCGTTAACGATGAACCGAGACGAACGAGCGGGAGCTCATCCCTACCGCGTCCGATCATCGCGATCGTGGACGTAAAAAGCCAAGCCTACGGCCGGCGCGAAGAAATCGGCGGGATCCATCTAGCCGCGGCCGCAGCCGCAGATGCTTACGCGACCGCCCGCTTTTCCGGTCACCCGGTAATCACTCTCATCGTTGGACAAGCCATCTCCGGCGGCTTTCTTACCCATGGCTACCAAGCCAACCGGCTCCTGGCCTTCGCTGACGACAACGTCCTCATCCACGCGATGCATAAAGAACCGGCAGCCCGCATCACGCGACGCACCGTTGCTCAATTGGAGTCGCTCGCCAAAACCGTAACCCCGCTCTCCTACGACGTACGCGATTACGCCAAACTCGGCTTGCTTCATAAACTGCTGTCCATCTCGAACCCGGAGAATCCATCCGCTGACGACGTTTCGCTAGTACACAACGCTATTGCAGAAGCGATTGCAGACACGCGCAAAGGACCAACCGATCTGCGAAACCGCTTCGAGTCCGACGCCGCAAAGACCGCACGAAAAGCTTCCCGCCTCATTCGAGCCCGCCTGGAAGAAGAGTGGAACCAATAGTCTGTACCTAAAACCTGCAGATCCCGAGAGACACCAACATATATGTCCCCTGAGTCCTGTAAGTCCCATCCGGTTACGGAGCCCAGAGCACCCTCTCCCTTCAAACGTCTTAAAATCTGCGTAATCTGTGTATCCGTATAATCTGTGGATTTTTAATCTTCTGGCCTTGGAATGGCATTTCGGTCAATTCGTCCTCATTATCTTCTCAAGGTTGATACCGCCTCAATCTGCTGCGGTAGCAACTCGTTCGATGTGAGCATCCCGGCATCGGTCAGACGAGAACTTGAAGAAACCAACTTTGTCGTGGTCCGTCGGGGCGTAGTCACAGAGAACTGGGTGCCGATCGGTATCCGCGGACATCAACGTTCTCAAAGATGGGCCGCCTGGTATCCGCGTTACGCGATCCAGGGAATCGTCAAACCGATGGACCTGTTAACCCAGGTCGACCCGCTGAACGATCAGGACGTCTCACCTGCCCACCGCGCCTTCCGATCATTAAAGAACGCCTGGCAGACTTTCAAGCATCCCTGGGGACCAGCCGGCAGCCTTGGGTTCGAGGTAGCCACAGGAAAACAAACCACGACCATGCGCAGCGATCTGGATGTTGTGATTTATGCCGACGAACCTTTATCCCGCCGGGACGCTCAACGGTTGCTGGCCGCTGCCGACGATCTCGAAGTAACCGTCGACATCAGAGTTGAAACTCTAGCGTGCGGCTTTTCTTTAACCGAATACGCAACCTCGCCCACCAAAACGATTCTGCTCCGCACGGTTGATGGCCCGGTCCTTGGTACTGATCCTTGGAAGGATAACCCGCATAATGCCGCGTTGCCGTTTCGATGAGTTTCGCGCCCACCCTTTCGTGCTCGGGCTCGTCCTCGTGCTCGACTGTCTTGGATCGAACGACTCGGCACAGAGACAGGATCCTAACCGATCGCGTTACAAGTAGGTCGGAGAGCGGCCACGCGTTTCAAGTCGAGCACGAGGACGAGGACGAGTACGAAGGCGGCAACAAGAAACGTGGCAGCCTTTAGAATCCCGCCGCATGAGTACTGCACTGGTTTTCCCTGGTCAAGGATCGCAGACACCGGGAATGTTACACCGGTTGCCAAACCATCCCGCGGTCCGACAAACCATCGGCGAAGCCAGCACCGCACTCGGATACGACGTCCTCGCGCTGGATAGTGCAGAACAGTTCCGCTCGACCGTACCGGTCCAACTCGCACTCCTCACCGCGGGCGTTGCCGCCGCTCGCGCCTTAGAAGCAGAGGGGATTATCCCGGAGGCAGTCGCAGGCTTATCGGTTGGAGCATTTGGCGCCGCCGTCCATGCCAACGTACTTACCCTGCGCGACGGCATTCAACTGGTGAAACAACGCGCCAAGTTGATGGAACAACACTCACCACCAGGCTACGGTCTGACCGCCATTGTCGGATTAACTGAAGATCAAGTCACGGCTCTTATCCGCGAAGCATCCACGCCCGAAAACCCGATCTATCTCGGCAACGTAAATTCCGCTGACCAGATCGTGATTACCGGCTCCGACAACGGGATGAAGAAGGTAGCAAGTGCCGCCTTAAAGGCCGGTGCACGCAAAGCGGAGCGCTTAGATGTCGCCGTGCTTTCCCACTCACCGCTTTTACAACCAATCGCCGACGCCCTGACCCAAACACTTCACAACATTCCGTTGCACCCACCTCGCATGGTCTACGTCGGTAATGTAAAGGGACGAGCGTTACGCAACGGACAAGACATCGCCGCCGATTTGGCGACCAATATCGCTCACCCGGTTCGTTGGTACGAAATCACCATCGTCCTGCAAGAGTTAGGCTGCACTCTCTGCATCGAAACGCCACCAGGCCACGTGCTAACGAATCTGGCTAAACAATCCGTTCCCGACGTAAAGAGCATCGCTCTGGCCGACTCGTCCTTTTCCTATGTCGTCCAGCAAGCAGCCCGACAACGCCCCTAGTCCCGCGAATGGGCGAAACGGCGAAGCGTGAGTAGGAAGTGCTAGGGTCCACATCGTCGACGCCACCTAAAATTCCGAGGCCAACGCGACCGCCTCTTGCTTAGCCTGGCCCCTGCTTTCGCCGTCAACCGCCGCGCCGAACAGAGTCTTCTCCACCACGATGCTACTGACCTCGGTGACACCCACAAAGCGAAGCCACATCTCCATGTAAGGCTTCTGAAAGTCATACGCGGCAGCCGGCGTGGAACTCGTCTTCGACAGATAATCGAGGCCTCTGGCGTAAACGATTAACGCTTTCTGAGCTTTGAGCAGGCCTGCAAACCCGCTGCTATCGAACGAAAAAAGAATGTCTTTCTGCGAAATAAGATCGATCAGCTGTTTTAACCGGTAAGGTATCCCGAAGTTCCACAGCGGTATCGCGAACACCAGCTTATCTGCTGTTAAGAACGGCGCCGCCAACCTGCGGATACCGTTCCAAGCTTTTTCCTGTTCCTGGGTCAACGGTTCGCCACTGAGTCCGGCATATTTTGCAGCTAACGCCTCTCCATCAAAACTCGGCAGATCCGAATCCCAGATATCAACGGTTTCAATCTGATCATCCGGATGAGTAGCCTGATAAGCTTCCAGGAAGGCTTGGCTAACCTCGATTGAGGCCGAACGTTTCTTGCGAGGTGACGCTTCGATATAGAGGAGTTGAGCCATAAGGGGATCCGGTTGTGGGTCACGCTCGGTCTCTGGCGTTCAATTGAAAAACAAATATAATTGATCAAATTAACCAAATAATTCGATTAATCATTCGGTGCTGGAAGCCGTGCAAACTTTTGATACACAACTGCTAAGATCCTTGGTTGCGGTTGCCGAGAGCGGCGGATTTACTCACGCCGCTCGAATTTTGCATTCCACGCAATCAACAGTCAGCGCTCAGATTCAACGATTAGAAGAAGTCGCCGGTTGCCCTTTGTTTATCCGCAGCACGAGAGCCGTCCGGCTCACTTCGGCCGGCGAAACGCTTCTCGGCTATGCCCGCACCATCCTCCGCCTGAATGAAGACGCCCGTTTGCGTCTTTCCGGTGTCCGCCACGCCGGCAGAGTCCGAATCGGTGCCAACGAAGACCTTACCGACAGCTGGTTGCCGGAAGTACTACACCGGTTCGCCAAGCGGCATCCGGAGATCGAAGTAGAACTCGAAATCGGCATTGGACCGGGACTGTTCGACAAGGTCGACAGCCAGGAACTTGATCTGGCGGTGGGCAGTGTCTGTAAAGGCCGAGCTGAGGGCAGAAGACTCTGGAGCGATTCGTTAGTGTGGGCATTTTCAAAAGGGATTAACGTCCCGGACGAACTACCGCTTGCCTTTTTCCCCGAGCCTTGTCCTTACCGAGAAGCCGCTATCCGCGCGTTAGCCGTTAGCCAGAGACGCTGGCGTATCGCCTCCACGAGTTCGAGTTTGGCCGGAGTCCGGGTAACTGCCATGGCCGGATTAGCCATCACGCCGTTACCCCTGCAAACAATGAGACCAGGCCTATGTATCCTCGGCCTGAAACACAAAATGCCGAGACTGCCGGAGATCGAATACGTCCTCAAGACGCGAGCGTCCGATGCTCGCCCGGCAGTATCAGCATTGGGAGACCTGATCCAGGAAACAGCCCCGAATTACCATACGGAAAGATCACAGGCAGACTTCGCCCCATCGGCCAAGAGGACACGAAGACAGACACAGGGTTTAAACAGGAGGACGCAGAGATCACAGAGGTAAGAAACTTGCAGATGCTAACAACCCCTGATTTACGATTGTCCTCTGCGAGTTCCTGTTCAAATCAATCTTCGCTTTGCGTCTTTGCGTGAAATTTTTCTGTCTTAGTGTCCTCAGTGATCTTTCCTTACTGTGTGAATAGAATCGGTAATCAACTTGCGCGCGCCTTAATTCGCCGTCTCGCCCATTCGCCGATTCGCCCATTCCTTCCCTCTCAGTGGCCTTCTGTGTGAAGAGACCAACTCCGAAATAAAGTGACCGCCGGCCGCCCCTTATAATCGCTCCTCGCTATTTCCCGATACCCCATCTTCGCCGCGATACGAAACGAGGCCTCATTTTCGGGAGCGATCAGGCACGCGGAACCGAGCGTTTGAAAATGGGTCTCACCCCAACGGTGAATCGCTTGCACCGCCTCTATTCCAAAACCTTTACCATGAGCAGCGCTGGCAAACACCCACCCCGCTTCTGGCGCCTCCCCGAGGGGCGGCTCAATCGCCCGTTTCAGATCGGCAAATCCGACTTCACCTAGAAACTTTCCCGTAGCTTTCTCTTCCACGACCCAATATCCGAAGCCAAGTAACAACCAATGCCCGGCGGTACGAAGCAAACGGCTCCAAACCTCTTCTGGTGTGAGCGGAACCCCACTAATAAACCGAGTGACCAAAGGGTCACCCCAGAGCGCAGCCAAGTTAGGAAAATCTTCGACCTGATGAGCCCGAAGCACGAGTCGCTCAGTCTCCAAAGCGGGAACCGTCATAGGCTCTCATGGTGCCGGGAACACAGCGAACCATCAAATCAACAATACGGAAAGATCACCAAGAACACGAAGACAGAAAAAATCTCACGCCAAGGCGCAAAGGTTCGGAGGTTAAGAAGTAGAGCGGTCGGAACAGCCGCAAAAGATCGCAAAAAAAGCACAACTAAGAAATGCTGTCGGGTGCGCTTGAGAACCTTTCGATTGCCAAAAATTGACTCTCTTTGTGCTCCCTGCTTCTCTCGCAGCTATTCTGTCTTCGCCCTGCGTACCTCCGTCTTGGCCTTTGCGCCTTTGCGTCTTTGCGTGAGGTTTTTCAGTCTTCGTGTCCTCTGTGATCTTTCCGTATTGTTAATTCCTCTTCTGTGGGATTCGAACGGCTTTTATGAAACTGCATCTCGATACCGATCTGGGGGGTGACATCGACGACCTCTGCGCTCTTGCCATGGTCTGCAAATGGCCCGGGGTCGAGCTTTCCGCGATCACCACAAACCAAGACGATCGCGGGACCCGGGCCGGCTATGTTCGTTACGCCCTCAATTTGGCCGGCAGACCCTCGATTCCCGTCGCAGCTGGAGCCGATGCTTCCCTCGATTGCTACCGATTTTTCCCTCGATTACCGGATGAGACCCGTTACTGGCCGGAACCGATTCCGGCTACCCCAGGCCCGATCGATGCAGCGTTAGATTTACTTCTCGAAAGCATCACCAACGGCGACCTGATCCTTGGGACCGGGGCCTACACAAACCTAGCACTATTAGAGAAGCGGAACCCCGGTTCCTTAGAGAAAGCGAACCTCTGCCTGATGGGAGGCTTGGTATTTCCGGTTCCTGACGGGTTCCCTCAATGGGATTACACCATGGATTGGAACATGCAGATTGACGCTCAATCAGCGTTACTGGTGCTTGCGCGAGCAAACCCGTTTCTAGTGCCGATGACGGTCACGATGCAGACTTGGCTAAGAAGAGCAGATCTCCCAACGCTTCGCCAAGCAGGGCCGCTTGAACAACTCATTGCCAAACAAGCTGAAGCCTGGGCCGAGGATCACCGCATGGAAACCAGGTTCGGTCAGACCTGCACTGGCTTACCAAAAGACACGATTAACTTCCAACATGACCCTCTCGCTTGCGCCATCGCGCTCGGCTGGAACGACGGCATCGAAATCGAGGAAATTCCCGTGATCTCGGAGATCCGCGAAACCTGGCTTCGCCAGCGCACGGATCCGGCCGGAAAACCGACGAGAGTGGTCACTAAAGTAGACGGCGCCAAGTTCGCCGACTTTTGGCTTCAACTGGTGACGGGTTAACTCCGCTCGCACTCGTCGCCCGCCTCCCCAAGGCCTACGGCCCCCACCGCCGATCAACTTTTCCCCCACAGATGAAGGCCTATTAATTTACGGGATTCTTTCCTACGATGACTTTACTTGATTGAATCAACAATGGCGTTTCGAAGTCTATCATTGCTTGGTTGCCGGTAATGTTGTAACTGCTTGGTATGTGGCTGGGTGCCTGAAGAGTCGGATCGTAACCGGTGTTGGTTAGAGTGTTACCTTCCACTAATCCCCGCTGGGCGTTCATGATCCATATACCGGTGCGCGGTGTGTTGACGATCCTGTTGTTAGTGATGATAACGTCTGGGCAGACGGGAGAGCTAACAGGCTCATCTTGCAAATTGGTGACCACCAATTGAATGGCTGCCAGTTCTGACAGGCCAAGCCCTGGTCCGGTGCCTGAGTCCGCGGCGATTAGCACGTTACGATCAATTCTTAGATTCGACACCGGTCCAAAGGTCCAGTAGCCTCCGTCGAGGTGAGGGTCTGTCCCGTAGTCGGTCGCGCAGAGGATGCCGGCTTCCTCTGTTGAAACGATCCGGTTATGGCTGATGGTCACTCCTGTCTGTCCGCTCAATGCTATTCCTCTAGCCAGGGTATTATATGAGATGCTGTTGGAATCGATGAGCAGGCCTTTGCCGCGTGTCCCCGGCTCGACATTGTACATCATGGCAAAAGCAGGTAATTCCGGTAAGCCCCTCTTCATGGTGACCACCAGGCCCGTCCCCGAGGGAACCACGGATACGACGGTGCGGATGACTAATTCATCGGAATTCGATTCGCGAATGGGCATAACGGTACTTGGGTCAACAAAGTAGACGTTGATTCCTGGCATCACCAAGGAACTCATCGGCTGGGCAAGAGTAACGGCCGTCGCACCGGCCGGAACCGCATCTCGAGAGTAACCAAGGGCAGAGGAATTTCCTGAGATCGAGTCGTCCTGAGTTCCCGCGATCGTGCAGTTGACGATCGTGTTGTTTGCCGCCGTCTGATTGACCGCTATACCTCCGGCATTTGTGCTGACCAATCGATTTGTACCCGGTCTCGGAACTATGGACACGTTCTGGATGGAAACGCCTGGCGAATAATTGGTGATGATACCGACGCCTCCACTCGAGTAGATCGCGATGTTCTTGAGGGAAATATTCGAACTGGTGTCCACGGAAACCGCTGGTCCGCCTCCTCGCGCCTCAACCTCGAATACGTCCCCAACCTGAATCAAACTTGTGTCACCCTGCTGCAAGGTGAGCGTACTGCTCGGACCGGTTTGTAATTGGATCGTCAAACGACCGGAGGTATATTGAGGCCGCCCATTGCGAAAGTCGAAGCCGTAGAGCGCGGCCCGCGCTTGCGTCTGCGAGAGCTGGTAAACATCAACCCATGGAGTCTGCGACGGCGCTACTGACTCCGGGGTTACGGTGATCTGGTTGGAGTTTACGATTCCCAGGACGACCAGTTGCGTGAAAGGAAGAGTCGCATAATCAATTGAGAAGCTTTCCAGAGTAAGGTTCCGACAACCGCTGATCATAAATGCTTCATCCTCGGCCTGGCTGAAGAATAAGTCTGAACCATCGAGATCGATTGTTACATATTTGAACCGATCATTTCCGTTTTCAGGCTGTACCACCACGAAAACGTCGCGGCCTCCAACTTTGGTAGTAGATAAGAAATAGTAGACGCCCCTCTTAGCCTTGATCGTCGTGTAAGGAGTATCGGGATTTTCCCTGTTATAATGGGATACCCACCGGATGGCGTCATTTAACAGAGGAGCAGAATCTTGAGCCGAGTTCGGGATCATATTTGAGGCTTTATAGTCACCGGGAAGCCGATCGAGATCAGTGGAGACATTCAGAATCGGAGGTTGAGGAAGAGCTGCTCGAGCGACCTCAATGGGATTATGTGCACACAAACCAACAGCCAAAACGGCCGCCATTTTTTTCCAATGAAGCGTTTTCATGATGCGACTCCGAAGATTGGAGGCTGATTAAAAAAGATTCCCGTCTGGGACCAGAGACCTATCATGCAATGACAATAGATACCAGAATTATTAGAACAAACTGACGGAACGGTCTTCCTGCTGAAGGGCTACCTGCCAGCCAACGCAAAAGCTCCGCGAGCGGGATCTCGCCTTGCTGGTGCTGGAGAACTTTCTGAGCAAGCTCCTCATCAATGACTGCACCCGCTTTAGAAGCAGCTCTCCCGGTTTGGAAAAGCAGCTTGCGATATTCCCGCCGCGCTTTTTGCCAACTGCTCTCTCTACCTAGGCCCAATGGCTCCTTCAGCCCGAGTTTGGCTTGGGTCGAGTTTTTGGCGATCGCCTCAGGATAGCCGCAATAACGGTAGTCTTTCGGATCTTCGCATAGCCCGGCTATTCGCGTGAAGCGGTACAGGAGCATCGCCGGCTCCGCCTTTTTTTCCACGCTATCTGGCGTATGATTTCGAGACGAAAGGCCCCAATTCGCATGAGCACCCTCGCTGCGCTCCCCGAATCTGATCGGAAGATATGAAAACAATCCCCTTTGTCTTCCTAACGCTCTTTTTCATTTTACCGTTCGACTCCAGGTCCAGCGCCGCTTCTGTCAGCGGCAAGGTGGTTGAAATTCATTATGGCGCCGGGACATCGAACCCGGCCTATCAGGTGACCGTTACGCTCTACCGGATGAACACCTACCTGGACCGCCCCGACGGCCCGAAAGTGGCAAGTTTTATTACGAAGATCGATGGCCTGTTTCATTTCGAGAATATTCCGAAGGGCGAATACCTGCTCCGTGTACAAGGCGTAAAGTCTTGGGGGCCGGACCTGGGGCCGGAATTGGATAAACGCATATCGATTCTCAAAGACGACGAGGCAGTAGAACCTGAAACGATCGTCATAGACTACAAAGACAGTCCCCCAGGCGGATGAACCCGCGAGTTCACTCCGATTCGAGTTCGGTCACGATTTCATGCCACCGGTCTCCCGCATCATGACCTTGATCGGATCACACAGGGCTGTTCTTTAGGAAATTAAAGCTGGTTCCATTAGTCAAATCGGGGCGCAATCAGAATTGCAGATGGCGAGTTTTTAGACTATCTGAAACGCCTGTGGACGACTTAGGACACACTTTGGCTTCCATGAGGATGCCTCAGTCATAAGTTGTCCATAGCAAGGCGTCCCCGTAGTTCAACGGATAGAACGGAGGTTTCCTAAACCTTAAATCCGAGTTCGATTCTCGGCGGGGACATGAAAACGCGGGGAACGCGGGAACGTAAACGGCGAATGGGCGATACGGCGATATAAGACAAGCTCCGTAGGAGCGACATATTTATAGCCACGGCCAAACAAAACGCGTGTAGCTCCGTAGGAGCGACATCTGGTCTTGAACGGCCCGGATCGGACGAACGGACCATTTATATGTCGCTCCTAACGGAGCTGGTCGCGTTGGGGTTTGCCGTGGCTATAAAAATGTCGCTCGCACAGAGCTGGCGGCTCTTCCGCGCCAAGAATGCAGCCCCCGCGAGACGTCGCCTCGGATATCAACCGCTTCCGTACACTCGCCGGCGCATCGGACGCCTGAAGTAATAGCCCGGTGATGGTTGCGATCAGGATATCGGCTAGGTCTTTCGCCGGCGCGGGCGGGGTCCGGCCCAATTTTGTGTAAAGCTTCTCCAGCACACCGACCATCGAGTCTCTAAAATTCCGATTCAGCTTGGCATAGGCTTTCGCGAAAGCCGGGTCGCGAGAAGCTTGCAGCGCGAACTCAACGGCGAGTTGGGCGAAATCGAAATCGGAGTCTGGACCGGACTGATGGTTGCGAATTGCTACCAACATTTGCTCGGCCGACATCTCCTGGGCCAAAAGACTTTCCAGGGCTTCGATGCTCCGGCGCTTGGAGGCTTCAAGCAGGGTCAGGAAGATGGCTTCTTT
>JAFAZK010000113.1 GCA_019239825.1 Verrucomicrobiota bacterium
GCTATCGGAACCTCAGTGACGCTGCGGTACGAGGCGGAAATCATGGCAACCTGAATTTGAGTAACGTACCCGCTTCCTTGACGGCCGGTGGTTGGCATAATTGGAATCCAAATGGTGGGTTTGAACCGTCGACCACGGTGATGGCGCCCGGAAGCAACTTTGCTTACAATTTGTACTTCCAGTGGGATGATCCATTTTTTGAGGATCATGGTATCACTACCAATTACAACATCTTGGTATTCGATGCCGATGGGAACTACCATCCCGAGCTGAGTGGCACGAGCAATGCCTTTACAACCACGGAAGCTTATCAGCAAACCGGTAACCTAGCCCTCGGCACGACTTACCAAATCGCGATTACTGCATCGAAGCAAAAGGACCCGTTGGCTCCGAAACCTCCTGCTGTCCACCAACTAGCCATACTGACGTTTCTGGACGGCGCGAGCCAGCTGTACGGTAAATACTTTCAACCTGCTCCGTTAACACTTCCTAACATCTTCGGGCATCCGGCTGCTGAATCTGCTATTGCGGTTGCTGCTTATGCGTTTAACTGGAGAGCATCCACGCCGTACCTGCCCCAGCTGGAAAATTTCACGTCGCCTGGGCCGTCAATTATCTATTTCGATCAAAACAACAATAGATTGGCAGCGCCGCAAACTCGCCTGAAACCCGAGGTTGCTGGCCTGGATGGTGTCCTCACCACCTTCTTCGGCCCACCCTACTATAACTATCCTTTCGCCTTCTTTGGTACTAGTGCGGCTGGCCCCACTGTTGCCGGAGTTGTGGCACTGATGTTGCAGGAGGGCGGAGGGCCGGCCTCGCTTAGTCTAGATACCGTGCGAACTGCATTGGAAAACAGCGCCGGCCCCAGAAACGCTACCCCTGAGGTGACCCAAGCGCTGGGCTCAGTTAGTGGTGGGTTTGTGGCGGTCACCGCTCAGGCTCAATCTTATTTCGGACCAACGTATCTCACCTTGAATTACTTTGGTCCGGCCGGGCAATCGATCGATACCTTAACCATTGACGGATCAAAACCGGGTCTGACATTTGACACCACGGCATTCGTGTTAGGTCCGACCAGCGGGATAACCTCTGCCGATGTTACCGTCCAAAAGCCGTCCAAAGCCACCCCAGTATTTACCCTGAAATTCAAGAAAGGGGTATTTACCTCGGGCGCTTCCATCAGCTTCACCGTCGGTCAAGATGTGGCTGGAACATTTACAGGCTTCACCCAGAACCAATTCGGCGTCGGCTGTGAGTCTGAAGACTTAAGCTACGGAGCCACCTTTACTGCCACGTTATCCGGCACAACTGGTAAAACGGTGACTGCTCCGTTTTTACTTGGTGAGGCCGGTAACACGCTGGTGACAGGCTATAATCCAGTGGACGGTTTTGGTTTGATTAACGCTGTAGCCGCGGTAAAAGCCATTACCCCGCCGGCAGCGAAGCCCGCGACAGAGACCCAGCTTTCCTCCAAGTAAAAAGCGGCGTCTCTGCCTCGAACGGCGAATGAGTTTGGCCCAGAGCCGATACCATTTTCGGCTCTGGGCTTTTTTTCCGGAGGCACGCGAGGGCGCAAAGAAAAATTTTCACAGGAAGGCCGCAAAGGCCACAGAGGGGGATTCCTTTCTCGGATCTCTACCGCTTTTGCTGAATGATTCCGGTCCCAGAAGTTGGCGAGTTTTGTTGTAATTAAACAACTATAAAAATAAATGTTGTAATATCGTTGAAGCCCTTTTATAATTGTGCCATGTGGGATACCTTAAAAAAGGCGGAGACATGGAGTGGCGCCGTAATTGGGGCTGCTATCGAAGTACACCGAATCGAGGGGCCCGGTTTAATCGAAGGGATTTATAAAAAGTGTTTTGGTCGGGAATGTGAGGTTCGTCAGATTCCGTACGTAAATGAGCTAGAGGCTAAACTGGAATACAAAGGCTTCATTTTCGAGGAGCCGTTGCGACTCGATTTTCTGATTGATGATGTCCTGATCCTCGAGTTCAAGGCCGTTCAAGAACTCCTCCCGATCCAGCAGGCCCAACTGATGACCTATATGAAGCTCCTCAAGAAACCGCTTGGCCTCCTGTTCAATTTTCACGAACTCGTCCTAAAAAATGGAATCCGGCGGTTGGTTCTTAAGGAAGCTCTGTAGAGTGAGCCAAACAAAAAACCGCGGCACACACAACAACGCCGCAAAAGTCCCAAAGAGCTAACCGAATAGAACTCCCCCTCTGTGGCCTTTGCGGCCTTGCTGTGAAAATAGAATCGGTCAGAACCTTTTGCCGATTCGTAGTGCTTTGTTATCTCTGCCGGTCCACCCTTGGTGGAAGATGGCCTATTCCTTCGCTGCTATCCGCAAAGCACTGCGTAGCGCCCAAAACAGGACTCCATTCGTTACACCGAGCACCACCATACCGATTCCGATCAGCCACCAAAAAATCGATTGGAAAGAATTGTCCGCGAGTTTCTCCGTCAGAGCTGCCGGCACACTGACGATCTGGGCTCCGACAATATCGCCAGATTGCCAACCGAATCCGTTTGCGCTCCCGTAAAGCTTCACCATCCCGGGCGGCGCTTTATCCGGGGTGCTGTGGCATTGCAAACAGCTGGCGTCATCGACCTTGATAGGAGTACTGATAAAAAGTGAAGGCCCCAGCGGGGTATCCCGCTGGCCGATTAACTCCTTCTTCGATGTGTCGTTTCGGAATTCGTTAACGATATCGGCTTCCCAATCAACCGTTCGATCCCGCGGATTAGTCGGATTCGGGGCGGCTTCTTTGTAAGCGAAATCGGGGTGCGTCTGCCGAAAATAATTGAATGCTTCCGTGGCCGCATAAAACGGGATCGATTGCGGATGAAACTGTTGGTCTGACGGCTGCAGGGTTTCCAACAAAGGCGCGATTTGTTCGGTAGTATACTTTCGAGAAGCTCGAGCTGTCTCCAGCATGACCTTGGCTGTTGACACAACTTCCTGTTGAGCCCCTTCTTGCAGGTGGCTGTGCACGATTGCCGCTGTGGCGCCAATGGCCGCCGCCAAAATTGGCAAGAAGACCAAGTTAAACCGGACAAACGTTTTCGTTAAACCGTTGTTTTTCTTCGGTTCCGATCTTGGAGCTGGCTTTGCTTGCCCCTTCGCTGAAGCTCCGGAGGACAAGCGCGAGGCCGGCTGCGTTGACACCGTTTTTTCCGTCGAAATTTCTGCCGGAGCGGCTACCGCGACGAGCTGCGTAAACCCATGTTTTCCGCCATCCCCGTTGGCAGCAACGGGCTGTTCCAACAATCGCTTTATCTGGTCCGACAACGTTCCAAAATAGCTTTCCGTAGGGGAGGGGAAAGCGTCCAACCAATGAACTGTCTCCAGGAAATAGCTGAGGCTCCGGTTTGGGGCGACATCCTCAGTCCGAAACGGAATTACCGCCAACCCGAGCGAAAACGCTTTGGCGACTTCCCGCCGCACATGATCGGAGGTGTTGGCCGAATCCGAGAAAACCAGTACGAATACCTTGCACGAAGAGATCCCGTGCATGATTCCTTCTGTCCAGTCCGACCCGAATTGGATATCCCGAGGAGCGATCCAGCATCGGATTCCATTTGCCTCTAATTGATGGCAAATGGCTTCTGCGATTGTTTTGTCTTTGTTTGAATGACTGATAAATACATCTGCTGACATCTCTCTCTGACCTTCTGCAGCCCGCCCCTACCCGAGGTCGACCCGCCTAGGACTATAGCCTGTTACCAGGTGGTGTCGAGGGGTGGGCAAGGGAACCGCGGTAGCCAATCGGACTGGTAAAGTCTTGGAAGCCGCTCGCGTCGAAGGACTTCGCGATTGCGGAGGCGCTGTGCGCGCGAAATGGAGGGGAGCCGCTTAGGGGCGTCTCACACGACCTCGCGCTATTTGTTGCAATGCTGATTGCCGCGGAATCATGTGCCAAGCAGGCGGCTCCCGGGAACGTTTCGTG
>JAFAZK010000274.1 GCA_019239825.1 Verrucomicrobiota bacterium
TCACGAGCTTGGCAAAATCATCGATTCCGAATGGCTTCTTTTTGAATGGATTGAACATTTGAGTTCGACCCCACTGTCTGGGCTATTTTCGCGTTTTGTCTAACGGCAATTATTCAAGGCAACAAAGACTATCTATTCTGAAAAAGCGGAGCGTCATCGGATGATGCAATTCGAACTGGGAAATCGGTTAAACTCGTTACCAATGCGTATTGTGGCGCTTTTGCGGGCCAAGATTGTTTCCAAACTTGATTTTCATCGCACGTATCTCGCGTGATATTTCCGGCTACTTTCAACACCGTTTGTGACCTTATGTCGAACTTATGAAATTGCTGCTACCCTACACCTCCGAAAGGCGTTTTTTCATCATCCAATACCTAATCGGCCACGGTCTTCTTTTGCTGCGCAGCAATAAGCCGGACAAGCAATCGAAAAGGATCGATATTCTATTTAACGATGTCCGCGCCATGGAGATCCGCTGCTGGTTCGATGGGATCACCATCGAGGAAACAGATAAAAGCTTCCTTGCCTCCCATGCCAGCCGGCCACTAGACTTGATGGAGCATGGAAACCGGGCCTACTCGTTAAAGGGACGCGGATGGACCGGGTTTATTTTGGGCGGGATTGTTTCCTACAACCAGGACGACGAGGTGGCGACTGCTCCCAGCGCTTTGCTGAAAAACGCCTTCGGCTACGAACCAACACCCTATGGTGGGATCAAGCGAGATCCATAAAAGCATAAACTGCGTCTTTGGTGAGTATTACCGAACAACTCTTTGTTCTGGGAACTGAGACACCGATCCTGATACATTACCTATAAGTTCATGAGATGAGTAGCGATTCAGGTCTAACAACAGACGTTCAACAGCTAAACCTTCTGAAACTCTTCCATTATATCTGGGGAGCCTTCTGCTGCGTCTGGGGGCTGATCGGAGTCGCGTATGTCTGGATTGGCGAGAGCGTGCTAAAGCACGTTGAGCGAATTCCTGCAAAAGAGAACATTCCACTAATCTTTGGGCAATTGTTCGTTACCTTCAGCGTAATCGGTCTTGTACTGCTTGAAAGCAGTGGTGTGCTATCTTTAATCGCAGCCGGAAAATTCGGCTCGCGAAAAGGTTACCGAACGTGCTTCGTCGTATCAATTGTCAATTGTATCCTGATGCCGGTAGGAACCGCACTGGGGGTGTTTACGTTGGCCGTTTTGAACCGGACGTCGATTAAGGCCCTTTTTAACGATGCGGATCGACTAAAGAATGCCAAGTGATGGATGTCAAAGGTTGACCGCATTGGAACCCAAATCGACTGATTGTCGCTGGTTGCGAATTTGAGGACTGAGAAGAACGCTATGCGTTAGCAGGTTAGCCCAATGAGCGCACCCGATTTTTATTTGGCGTCCACTGAGGGATACGACCTGGACGAGCCTCGTTCGCGATGGTCCCGTTTTTTCCGAAGGAAGGTTGGAAACAAGCGTTGCTCGAGGAGGGAAAGCGTTTGAAGGCCGAGCAAGGTGTGCCGTGGCTGTTGATCACTCATGAAACGGCGGCACAACATCAACCGCATCGTGATTGCCCGAACAGACCGCCACCGGCATCTTTTCCACAAGCCGTTGTAAAAAAGCTTTTACCTGGACCAGCCGATCCCCCACAAGGAGCCTTGCTAAACATGTCGAGCAGATCTCCCGCAATAGAAATCAGTGCGTATTTGTGAGCTTCGTCCTCAAAGCAGCCGAACCAGCCCGGACGATAGTGCAAGTCGGCCGTGAATAGGATTTTCATGTTCCAACCAGCGAGACTGGAAGACTCCTTAGACTGAGGATCTTAGGCGAAGTCCAAAAGTCCCCGTTTGACTTCATTTACGGCAGCCCTCTAAGGCCGGTTATGCTAATGGTGCTTCTTTTACCGTTCCGGACCTGGCGGCTCCGGTCCCGGCCCTCTCTGCGGTGAACGCTCTGATTTCTGGCTGGTTCGACCTGCCTTTCTGGCAGCCACTTTTTGCTGCTCTAAATCGAGTCTCTCATGAGAAGTCAAAATCCGCTTGGGGAATTTGGCGCACAACTTCGAGGCGTTTAGTTCACCCACCCGTGAGAAAAACTTCATCTGTCCCTCCAAGCCACAGATCCATACCTCTTGCGCTCCCTCTTCAAAATAAAGCCGCCTTTTAAGGTCGATGTCTTCGGCGCTATTGCTTGGCGACAAAACCTCCACACAAATCTCGGGCGCCGGATTTAACACCTTGACGTCAGGTTGCCGAAATTGCGGATGATAGATTGAAGTCCAGGATATGTCCGGGGTCTTGTTCCCTTCTTGCGTGGAGACACCGCACTCAGTCAAAACGCCGCCCTTCGGCAAGAGCAACTTCAATTGATAGACTATCTCCGCCTGGCGGTCCCCGTGGTCTTTACCCGCACTCGGACTCATTATTACATTGCCTTCTCGATCGGTCTCAATTTTAGAGATCGAGTGGTCGATCGGAGAGGCCGCCATGATTTCCGACCAGCGGCGTTCATTGAAAGCATGCTGTTCGGTACGAGATCGCGTGATTACACTCATTTGTCAGCGTCCTCCAAAGAACGCTACACCGTCCCCAGGTTGGCGTCATCAGGAGAAAGCGCCGTCACCGCGTTGTTGAGATTCCATCCATCTCAACGCTCCATCCCTCGCGGTCCCGGGATTCTACCCGCTTGAAAGCCTCTGATGAACCCGTAAAACGGCGGGAATCTCAGACCGTCACGCCCGATCTCGTTTTCCCGCTGCCCCACCTTCTTCGCCCGCACCACCTCTCTTCTCGCAATATCAACATTGGCTCGCAGGTCCGAGAGCTGATGATGCAAAGTGATCAAGTCCTCAGCGATCCCGCGATCCTGACCGGCGCCGATCTCCGGAAGCTTTTTGATCAAGTCGATCAGGCCGTCTTTCAGGCCGCTCGTTTGCGAAATGATCTTTTGAAGTTCTTGAGCGTACCCTCGGCGATCCACCTGAAGCAGATAGTCGCCCAGCTGCTCAACAGTAAACCGAGGCTGGTACTCGGGGTACAGCGTCGCCACGCGATCAATCACTTCGAACAGGCTGTGGTGCGGCTTGAGACCTAAATCGGGAGTAATCCCGGTTGAGAAAATCATGCGCCACCCGTCCGGGGAGTGAGCCAAGGTGTAGGTTTTAGACAGTTTCTCCATACCAGCCTACCGGTGTATTCCATTCGTCCTGTTTTCCGGCGCCCGCGGGGGGCACGCGTCCAGGTTGAAAAAGTCACGGGTTAATAGACAGTGATTGCCCGCGATCTCCCGTAGCCGCCGGATGTCCGTGCGATCGACTGACAGTACGTGTTCCGCCGCTTCAATCTCGGCGCCGGTGAGTCCGTCCAGACGCAAGATGGCTCGAGCGAGCCGGCGAGCCTCTTCTAGCGGTAACGATTTGTCGGCTTCTCGATTCTCCGGCTCGTCACGCACTGGATCTGGTTCCGGCCGGCGCTCCTCTTCAATAAGCGCAACGGCTTCAAATTGGGGCAGCTCCTTCTCTGATTCAATCAATGTCGTCATACCCCGCGGTTACCTCCCGATCTCTATCGTTCTTCCGATCCCGCCGTACCGCGCACGGGTCGTCCGATCAAAGCCAGGTCTCCCTTTCCTAGCTTCCCGCAAGGCGCACTCAAAGTGTTGTTGCCGCTCCGTGAGGCTGTTAAAATCCTTCATCTTCCCGGCGAGCTCCGCGTATTTCTCGAGGGCTTCCCGAGCTTCTCTCAGGGTTTCACACCGCTCCAAAGGCACCTCAATTCGTCCTTTAAACGAATTGTATTCCCGCACCTCGAATTTCCCGTCCGGAGCTTCGCGGCAGATCACGAGGTGATTCCCGGCCACTTTCCATGGCATTCCTTTTTCGAACTGCTCCTTCACCGCATAATAATCCCGGAAAGCCCGCTGAACCTCTTCCAGACTGCCGCTTCGAAAGAGCTCTTTGGGTTTGCCACCGTTGTACTCAAGAAGTGAGTACCCGCCCTCCTCTCTCGGGCCGTAGGCAACGAGGGTGTTCCCACCGTTCGTCCATTTGTGAAATGCTTCCTTTATCTCCATTGATTCTCCTTTGTTCGATTTCCATTCTCACTGAACACCTGCCAGGCTCGCCGCCGAAAGCGACGCCACGGGTCCTCACGCGAACGCACTCTCCGTTCCACCGCGAGCAGAAGCTCCCGAGAGAGCCCTGTCTTCAAGGATCGTAAACGGTCTAACGCAATCGCCGATTGGCGTTGATACCCGTTCATGTTCACGTCTTCGAATAAATGATAAATTATAAGATAAATACAAGATAAAATTGTAAAAATCTAAGCTGCAGGAGTCGTGAGCCCGAGCAATGAAACTTCACGTCTCCATCCGCCTGCCACGAGGGGACAATCGGTTGCCGCTACGGCCGGCCGGATCACAGAAATCGAAAGATCGAAGAACTCTTTAAAGAATGAAAACGGTCGAACCAGAGATCATTGACGTCGCGCCGGGCCTGTGGCTTTGGCAGGTCCAATATCGCGAGTGGCCACGCCGAGAAGGATGGGACGGAAAAGTCGTCTCAACCTGTGTGGAATCTGGTGGCGAAGTCGCTCTTATCGATCCGTTAGCACCTTCCAATGAGGCTGCCGCACTTTGGGATCGGCTCGGTGCCCGACCCCCAAAGTTTATTGTCATTCTCAAACCAGATCACGTGCGCGACGTCGATTTTTTCGCGCGCCGTTACAATGCCCGCGCTTTTGGCCCGAAGGTTTTTCATCGGGATGACGTTCCGGAGACGGAGCTCGAATACATCTACCCAGGGCTCACTTTACCGGCCGGCCTGGTTACCTTGTACGACGGCAGAAATAGCAACGAGACACCGCTTTGGCTCCCCGAACAACGGACGATTGTCTTTGCGGACGCGCTCACCGCACCCGACGGCGAGCTTCTCGTTTGGTCAACGCCGTGGCACAAAGAGCGGGTGCTGCCCGCTTTGCGAAACCTGCTCAAGCTACCCTTTCAGCGAGTGATCGTCTCACATGGACAACCGGTCCATTCTCGCGGCGCATTCGAACGAGCGTTGGAGCTGCCTCCTTGGAATTCTCAAGAGTAGCCGCTCTTGGC
>JAFAZK010000207.1 GCA_019239825.1 Verrucomicrobiota bacterium
AGCAACGGTAATGGTAAATAGAACTACAGGAGCGCGCTGCGCGACGGCTATTGGCTGGCCAACTGTCGCGGTCGAAAATTCTGTGTCCATACGATTCGGGGTCAGGAACCTGGAAAAGTGTCGGTGGGTACCAGGGAGCGAATTGAGGTAAGGCGGGTAGCGTGACTCTCCAAAAAGGACCGCCCCCACTGCCAGGCCGCCTCGATGACGGGTTTCAGGTCCTTACCGCGCGCCGTCAGCGAATATTCCACCCGCAGCGGTATTCCTTCCATCAAGCGGCGCTTTACGATCCCGGCCGCTTCCAACTCCCGTAACTGGTTGGTTAGCATCCGTTGCGTGACCTTGGGGATCAGGCGGCGCAGTTCTCCGTGACGTTTCGAACCATTAAGCAGTAGATAGAGGATTTCCCCCTTCCATTTGCCTGCAATAACTTCAGTACAGGCCTCGACCGGATTTCCCGGTCCTTCGTAATTTCTGTGACGCATAATAGTTCTCTTGTTCGGGATTGGAGCTGAACACTGCTGAGTTTCACTTCGCCGGAGGATTGAGGGTCCCAGTCGCCGCCAAAGGCGCGGAAGAGATGATCCGATTCCGGGCCGGACCCGTAGGTTCTCCGGGTTCGTCCGGTGTCTCATGCTCTTTGTTCCGGTGCATCTTCCGGACGAGGACGTAGAGAGCGGGGGTAAAGAGGAGACCGAAGATGGTCACCCCGATCATCCCGCTAAATACGGCGGTGCCCAGGGATTGCCGCATTTCCGCGCCCGCGCCATTCGCAACGACCAGAGGGAAGACGCCCAAGATGAACGCAAAGGACGTCATCAAGATCGGGCGCAATCGGATGCGTGCGGCCAAGGTTGCAGCTTCGGGGGCTTCCTCTCCCTCGATGTCCTGACGCTGTTGCGCGAACTCGACGATTAGGATCGCATTCTTTGCCGCCAGACCCAAGAGCACGACGAACGCGATCTGAGCCAAGATGTCGATCGGCATTTCACGCATCTTCAGACCTGTGGACGCGGCCAGGAGGCACATCGGAACGATCAAGACGATCGCCAACGGAAGTCTCCAGCTCTCGTAATGGGCGGCCAGCACCAGGAAGACGAAGAAGGCCGAGGCGGCGAAGATCAAGGCCGTCGGGATTCCCTGCTGTTCCTGTTGGTGACTCAGTTCCGTCCATTCCATGGTGAAGCCTTCAGGCAATACCTGCTTGGCGAGTTCTTCCATCCGCTTCATCGCCGTGCCCGAGGCAACGCCCGGAGCAGCGCTACCCAATACGTCGGCAGCCGGATAAAGATTGTAGCGAGGTTGACGGTAGGGCTCGGTATGATCGCGGAAATTCGTTACCGTCCCCAGCGGCACCATCTGGTTGCTGGAATTACGGACCTTCAAACGGCCAATCTCCTCCGGCGTCTGCCGGAATTGCTGGTCCGCCTGAGCGAGCACCTCATAGGTGCGTCCCAGGTAATTGAAGTCGTTCACATACTGCGAACCGAGATACAATTGGAGCGTCGAGAAAACATCCGACGGCGTCAGACCGACCTTCTCAGCTTTCTCGCGATCGATGTCGGCGAAGAGCGACGGAGCGCCGGCATTGTAGAGCGTGAATACACGCGCAAAGTCCGGGTCCTTGTTGGCAGCAGCAACGAGGGTGTTGGCTGCTGCGGCCAATGCCTGCGGTGTATGATTACCGCGATCTTCGATCATCAGCTTGAAGCCACCGGCTGAACCGAGGCCCTGGACTGGGGGAGGATTGACCACGATAACAACGGCGTCTTTGACTCCGGCCAATGCGGCGCGGACCTTCGGTAGCATTGTTTCCGCCGTCACTCCGGGAATGTGCTCTCCATAGAGAGACGGTAAGCCGTAGAAGATTGTGCCAACGTTAGGGGCAATCGTCGTCGTCGTCACATCAAGACCGGCCACGGGCGACGAATGACTGGGTTTCGCGACGGTCTTAAGGATGATGTCGTTCACTTCGCGAACGACCGCATCGGTCCGCTCCAAGCTCGAACCCGGGGGCAGGAACACGATGACGGCTTGGTACCCAATGTCCTGATCCGGAATGAAACCGGTGGCCATCTTCGACATTTGGAACATCGTGAAGCCGATTAAGCAGAGATAGATAAGGCCGATGATGGCCGTCGCACGGACGAAGCGAGCGGTCATCTTGCCGTAAGTAACCGACAGCCATTCGAAGCAGTGATTGAAGATGCTGAACACACCCTTCGTCAGCCGGGCGAGACCACGAGGTTCTTCGTGATGGTGGTGCTTGAGCAGCACCGCACAAAGCGCCGGGCTCAACGTCAGAGAGACGATCACGGAAATGATCGTTGAGGCAGCGATCGTCGCGGCGAACTGAGTGAAGAAGAGGCCCGAGATACCGCTAATGAAAGCGGTGGGCATGAACACCGCGCATAGGGTCAGCGCAATCGCGATCAAAGCGCCGGAGACTTCGTCCATTGTTTTGTGGGCGGCAGCCTTTGGCGCCATGCCCATGGCCATGTTTCGTTCTACGTTCTCAACCACCACAATGGCGTCATCAACCACAATGCCAACGGCCAGGATGAGGCCGAACATCGATAGGTTGTTGATGGAGATGCCGAGAAGAGCGAGAATCGAGAAGGTTCCAATCAGCGAAATCGGAATCGCGACGACCGGAATGATGGTCGCTCGCCAGGTCTGCAGGAACACGAAGACAACGCCGACCACAAGGGCGATCGCGACGAAGATCGTCACGATAACCTCGTGGATGGACTGGCTTACGAAGGTCGTCGGATCGTAGATATTCAGGTAATCGAGGCCTGGCGGAAATGTCTTCTTGAGTTCGGCCATCTTGGCCCAGATTGCCTGCTCAGTAGCCACGACATTGGAACCTGGGGTAGCGATCGGGAACCAAGGAGCAGAGGGGTACTTGTCCGCATAGGCAATGGAGCCATAGTCCACGGCACCAAGCTCCGAATGACCGATGTCGCGGACGCGGGTAATATGACCTTGGTCGTCGGATTTCACGATGATGTTATCGAATTGCTCCGGCGTGGCGAGACGACCAAGTGCTTCGACGTTGATCTGGTACGCTGCGTTGGTGGTGACCGGCGGAGCGTTGAGCGTACCGGCGGAAACCTGGGCGTTCTGAGCGCGAATCGCCGCCAAGATTTCACTCGCGCTGATGTTGTAAGCGGCAGCCTTATCGGGATCGATCCAGATACGCATGGCATAATCGCGCTCGCCGAACAACTGGAAGTCGGCCACACCGGGCAACCGGGCGATCTCGTCCCGGATGTGGAGCATATAGTTTGAGATATACTGAGGACTGCGAGAGCCATCTGGCGAGAATACGTGAACGCCCAAGAGCAAGGCCGGCACGGTCTTCTTCACTTGCACACCCTGCGCTTGTACTTCTTGGGGAAGGCGGGACAGGGTGTCCTGGACTCGATTCTGGGTCAGCAGCAGATCGCTGTTTGGGTTGGAACCGACCTTGAAGATCACCGAGATGGTGAGCTGCCCGTTACCGGTCGATTGACTACTGATATAGTCCATCCCCTCAACGCCGTTAATGGAGAGTTCCAGCGGCGTCGCCACCGTCCGGGCCACGGTCTGCGCAGAAGCACCGGGATAACTCGTGGTAATTTCAATCGTCGGTGGAACGATGTTCGGATATTGCGCGATGGGCAGGAACAACATCGTGGCCAGACCGAAGACGATGATGAAGATGTTGACGACCGTCGCGAACCGCGGGTGGTCGATGAAGAAGTGGGCCATTCTCATTGTGGTGATCCGGTGTTGAGGGCTGGGCTGGCTTCTAATTAGTTCTTGGCTCGGCCACCTGCTCCGACTGCTCCTTGATCTCGCCGTTCGAGGGAATCACTTGGGCACCGGGAGCGGCCCGGACAACGCCATCAATGATGACCCGGTCATTCGCCGACAGGCCGGAGCGGATTACCCGCAGACCGTTGCGGATATCGCCGAGTTCAACCACCTTCGGGACCACCTTCTTATTGGCGTCCAGCGTCATGACGATGTGGTTGGACTGGTCATTGAGGACGGAATCGTCTGGGACCAGGAGAGCAGGCTCAGGAGCGCCAAGCGTCACGCGGATGCGGGCAAAGCCACCAGGCGTCAGGAAGAAGTCCTTGTTCGGGATAGTGGCGCGGGCGTGGATCGTGCCACTGGAACGATCCAGCGAGTTGTCCACGAAATCCAAAACCCCTTCACGCCTGAAGTTGTTTTCATCGCCAACAGCGATCACGACCTTGTCAGCAAGAGGGCCACTTTGCTTGGCCCGGGAGCGGAGGAACGTGAGGTAGTCCGACTCGCTCATGTCGAAGTTCACCCAGATCGGGTCAATCGACACGATCGTCGCCAGCAGCGTCGTCGGGCTGGTCTGCGCACGGCTACCCGCAATCAGGTTGCCGACCGAGGTCAGATGCGTGCCGATCTTGCCCGTGAAGGGAGCAGTGATCGTGCAGTGGTCGAGATCGAATTTAGCGTCAGCAACTGTGGCCTTGGCGTTGTCTACTGCCGCTTGTGCTGCATCTTTTTCGGCCACTCGCTGATCGAGATCTTCAGCAGGGATGACATTCTTTAGTCTTAGTTCATTGAAGCGATTGAGTTCACGCGTCGCTAGCTCCAAGCGCGCGTTGGCATTTTCAAGTTGCGCGATCCCTCCGTTCAATTTGATCTGGTAGGGGGTCGGATCGATCTCGAACAGAAGAGCACCTTTATGGACGATATCGCCGTCCTTGAAGGCAATCTTGGTCAAGGTTCCACCGACCTGAGGGCGAAGTTCGACGTGATCGATCGCCGCAAACTGACCCAGGAATTGGAGCTGAGGCTCGATGTCCTTAATAAGGGCCGTGCTAACCACTACTTGGGCCGGAGCCGGCGCGGCGGGCGCCGGCGCTTTCCTAGCGGGGATAACGTTCAAGCCAAAGTGAGCCGCTCCAACAGCGAGGCCGATTAAGAGCGCAGCCCCGACCCAAGCGCGGACATGGCGCTTGCGGCTAGCCTCTCGCTGATTGGAATTCGTCGGTTCGACCGTCTCCGGTCGAATGGGATCGCTCTCTGGACGGTCGCGGTCCGGCGGTTCGACGTATTCCAGTTTGGTATATTTATGATCCTGCGACTGAACGAGTCCAGCGTCGTTTCCATTCTTCATTGCTTCTCTCCGTTTCGTAAGTTGGCTATTGAGACTTTGGCCACTTCTTGTTGTGCTTGGTGGCCTCGTTCCGGGGAGGAGCGGTGAGCAAGGCTTTGCTCAAAGGTGATTTCGTCGATTACCGGCTTGAGATCTTTGCCTCGTTTGCCGAGGAAATATCCGGCCTGCCTTCTGTATTTCTTAACGTTACGGTCATGTGGAGCTGGTTCACTATGGGTTGATCAGGAGAAAAATTTGTCAGATACTTCTGAGGCAGAAATGCCATTTACCGATCATTTTGCGCCATTCGGTCAAAGCCTCCTTCATGAAAAACTCCAGACGAACAATCGGCTTTTTGGTAGTACCGCCCTTTGAGCTCCTTGATTTGGCCGGGCCAATCGCGGTCTTTTCTAACGCAAACGCCGTCGAAGGAAGATCTCTCTACGAGATCAAGATCATTTCAGCGGAGAAAGGCCGTTACGTGACGAGCGCCGATGGAAGTTGCATGGGGCCGGCGACGCACTACGCGAAATTTGACGATTCCTTAGACACGCTCTTGGTAGTAGCCGGAACGGGTGCTTTAAAACCAATTACTCCTGCCCTCTGTGCATGGTTAGGTCAACGGGCGAAGCGCGTTCGCCGAATCGGATCAGTCTGCGTCGGCGCCTTCATTCTTGCTGGAGCCGGGCTTCTTAAGAAACGCCGCGCTGTCACCCATTGGCAGTATTGTTCAGAATTATCGCGGCGCTATCCGGACCTAAAGGTCGAATTACACCCGATTTTTATCAAAGAGGGGAATGTCTATACCAGCGCCGGTGTGAGCGCGGGAATCGACCTGGCACTGGCTCTGATCGAAGAAGATCGGGGTTTCAAGGCCGCAAACTCGGTAGCTCGCCAATTGGTGCTCTTTATGCGACGTGGGGGGGACCAAGCTCAATACAGCACACTCTTACGTGAGCAGGAGAAGGTGTCTGAACCTGGTTTTAGAAATTTGCCGGCTTGGGCTATGGCCAATCTTCATCAGAAGCTCGATGTTGAGACTCTCGCTAAATTTACGTCGATGAGTCCAAGAACCTTTGTTCGTCGGTTTCAAAAGCAATTCAACACGAGTCCCGCGCTTTGGATCAGATCCTTACGAGTTGAAGCGGCGCGTGACCGCCTCGAATCAACTTCCGACGGGCTAAAGCAAATTGCGGTCGCAACGGGCTTTCGAGATGAACTCAATCTGCGAAGAGCTTTCGTCGCTCACTTCGGGCTTTCGCCGCGCAATTATCGGCAGCAGGTACAAGGAAAATTGCCCGAGAAAGCGATGTTAGTAGCCTGAACGCTTGTTCATAGCGTACCCTTCGGGACGGGCTTCCTTTTACATCTATCCGAGGCATTCATGCCAGGCTACCATCATCTTGTCCCTCCGGGACATGTGGATCCCAGGAACTGTTGAACCAGTTCTTTTGTCAGGCTTTGTAGCGCATGCTTCGCACGCTAGAACTTTAATTCTCAGGACTTCAGAGCCAGTGGTCTTCGTATCCGGAGCCAAGTCTCTCGAATGCCTTGGGATCGTGGCCAACGATGACACCGGCCATTGACGCAGCCAAGGCGATTTGCCAGGCGTCGTTCTCTCCCATCCGCCTTGACGCGCGGCGTTGAGATTCGGCGACACGATCTGCGTGGCTTCTTCCGATACCCTGCCACTGGTAGCGCACCAGATAGGACCGGACAGCAGCCGGATCGCTGGCTTCCTCCAGTACCTCGGCCCATGTCACCGGACTGATCCATAGCCGAGCGCGCCGGTTTCGCTTTAGCCAAGCAATAGCTGAGCCCGGGCGACCCTCAGCGATCTCGTTTAACAGATCGATCACAAAAGATGAATCCAGGAGGCAGCGTTTCACTTGTCAATCCGGAGTCTCTTATCACCCATACGCTTTTCAAGATCGGCCAGAACGTCCATACTGGATTCAAAAGGCGTTTCCCGGATAAGCTGGCGGACGAAGGCGGCTTTTTTTACTCCGGCCTTACGCGAACGCTCTTCCAGAATACGTTTTTCTTCGTCGGTGAGGCGAACGGTAAGGATAGGCATTGTATTTCAATTGTATGACAAGCCTTTCAACGCGTCAATTCCCCCTGCGCTGCAGGCCGGCATCGCCGGTGTATTCGGTGTCAGAAATCACTACTGCGTCCGCCAAAGAACGGGGTTTTCAATGCAGGGTTCGCTATCGCTCTTGATCTTGGGGCCAGCCGTTCTCTTGTTTCGACGCAATCGCCGCAACGAAAGGCACAGGGAACCGGCTTAGGGCATAGATCAAATAGCTGAATCGACACGAGGATCAGGACACTCTTCCTCTAGAATAAACGACCTGTCCCTTGGTTGGCGACGCCCAATATGGAGATCGTGCGCATCAACTCCACGGGTTAGCTTTAGATAGCCATGAAATGGCTAAACAGAACAGCCCAGGCCTTTAGGCTTGGGTATGACATCGTCAAAAATCGCCCTGAAAGTGGCGACCCAGATGGGTGTGTGGGCCTTAGAACGTTGAACCGGCAGTCCCCTCGCATCGGGTGCCACTTTGCCTGCCAGCTTACCCAGGCCTGAAGACCTGGGCTGTTCTGTTTAGCCATTTCGTGGCGGTCGTAAATCCTGCTCCTTGATCCCACATCGAATCCGGAAGAACCCCGTGTGTTTGTATGTTGAAAGAAGGTCGATGTTGGGAACGCTTGTTCATACCGTACCCTTCGGGACGGGGTTCCCTTTTACATCTATCCCAGGCATTTCATGCCAGGCTACCATCATCTTGTCCCTCCGGGACAGAACCAGCTGAGCCGTCTTTCAGGAGTCTGCGGAGCAGATCCATACTTATGGCGAGTCAGCATCTCTAGTGGTCTACCCTTGAAGGTTTGGCGTCAGAATGGCTTTACCGCTGAATTTGTCCGCGACAGCGATAGCATCAGCAAATTGGTTGAAACTAAATTGACCTGCGACGGGGAAAAAAATGGCGCCGGATGCGGCCATTGCCGCCAGCTCTTGGTACATTGCGGCGACCTTGTCGGGATTGGGGTTCCTGAAGTAGTTGAAGATCCACATTCCATGGATGGTCTGCTCGTGAAAAAGGAGTTGAATACCCGAGGCAGTGAATGGCTTTCCGCTCATGCCGCTCCAGATGACCAGTGTCCCGTATAATGCAATGCAGTTGAGAAAATCCTGCGTTGCAGAATCACCAACGCCGTCCAAGGCCAGGCGAATGGGCGCCTTATCAGTTGCTTCGGCTACCCGCTTAGGAAGGTCTGGACCGTCAACCAGGACAACATCGCCACCGAGTGTTTTGATCTCATTGATCAATTCGGCGCGTCGCACGATGTTCACGGTCTTGATACCTCGGGCCTTAGCAATCGCGATCACTGCCCGACCAACTGATGAGTTTGCTGCGTTCTGGAGCAACCACTCACCGGGCTTGAGTTGCACGTACTCCGTTAGCAGCAAATAAGCCGTAGCTGGGTTGATCCCAAGCATGGCAAGCTGATTTACGTCTCCGTCGGGCAGCGGGCGGAGGTAAGGCGCGTTTGTTTTAACTCGGTCCACCCACGAAGGCACAAAAGGCGGGGTAATCGTCCGGTCGCCCTCCTTGACGTGCTTGACGTTGCGGCCCTTCGCTGCTACTCGTCCCACCCCTTGAATTCCCAGGATATGCGGTAACGGCGGAAGATTGCCGTAGATTCCGGCAATCATATACAAGTCACTGGGCTCGACCGACGCCGCTTCGACATCAATGATGATCTCGTCCGGTCCGGGCGTCCCTACATCAGGGACATCAATAAGTTTAACCACATCAGCAGCTTTGCCGTAAGCGGTGAGTTGAATGCTCTTCACGAAAATGTTCTTTCTTGGTATCTGAGGTTGTTGGGGGGAGGAGTTCGTTCCTCCCCCGAAGGGAAAATCTAGTGTCCGGCCGTGCGGCCTCCGTCGATGTAAGAAATCTCGCTCGTCACAAAATCCGAATCTTCGAGGTAGAGAACCGCTCGCACGACGTCGGAGACCTCTCCGTAACGGTTGAGCGGCGCGAAGCCTTTTTTCGCCTCGAGCGAATCGGTTTCATGAAGCGGCGTTTTGATGATACCGAGTGAAACCGCGTTGACTCGGATGTTGTCCGCGGCGAGTTCCATCGCGAGGCCGCGGGTCGCGGCAACGCAGGCTCCCTTAGACAGTGAAGCCAGGACTGCAGGCACGCCTTGCACCGCATGCTTTACCAGGCTGGTGCTTACCTGAATGATGTGACCGATATGCTGCTTCTGCATCGCCGGTACCGCAGCCTGTGTGGCGAAAAAGACGCTGTCTAGGTTAGTCGCCATAACTCTCCGGTATAGCTCTTCGGAAATTGATGCGATTGGCCCGGGCCGCCAAATGCCCGCATTGTTGATTAAGGTATCGATACGACCGAAGCGATCGAGAGCAGTTTGGACTACCTTCCTCGCTACCGAAGGCTCACCCACGTCGCCGGGGACCGTGATGTAGTCAGGATCGTTGGAAGGCTTGATCGGCCGAGAATTTCCGACTACGCGCCATCCACGCTCCCTGTAGGCCTTTACGAATCCCTCGCCCAGTCCCTGGGAGGCACCCGTCACGACAAGAACTTTACTTGCAGTACTCACAATTTTATTTGATCCAGTTTTGCTAAGTTTCTTTGGTTAAA
>JAFAZK010000218.1 GCA_019239825.1 Verrucomicrobiota bacterium
ACGGCTGAACGACCTGATCGGGCACGAGTTCATCATTGGTGATGTTTGCCTTTTGGGAACTGAGGAGAGCCGGCCTTGTTTCTGGATGGACCGTGCCTTCGGTCCCGGAGCGCAAGCCGCTTTGAACGGGCGAGGAGGGCTGCGAGCACGCATTCTCAGTACAGGACGGCTGACGGCAGGAGCTCGGGGCTAGGAGCTAGGAGGCACGCGCATTCTTGGTGGGGCGCGGCTCCCGAACAGCTCTATGGGTTTGACGAAGCCGCTGGCCTGTCTACTCCTAGCATCTGGCTATACCAATACGCTCGCCGAGCCGCGGTATATCGTGTGGAATGATGAAAGATGCTAGCTATATGGCGCAGACCCAAGCGTCTGCTAGCTCCTAGATTCTAGCTCCTAGCTCCTAGCTCCTTCCTCTTTGACTCGTCTCGCGTCTGAACTGACGTTGGTGCCGATGGCTTGTGCCCCGCTGCGATCGTGGCAAACCTCGCTTTCTGACAAATGGACCGAATAACCGGAAAATCGTTTGCCACCCGCTCGGAAGTAATCGCTAAGAACGGGATAGCTGCTACAGCACAACCTTTAGCAACCGAAGTGGCCGTCGACGTGCTGAAGAAGGGAGGATCCGCCGTTGATGCTGCCATCGCGGCAAATGCGACGCTTGGGCTAATGGAGCCGGTCAATTGTGGAGTCGGCGGTGATCTATTTGCAATCGTGTGGGATGCGAAGAGCCAGAGGTTATATGGCATCAATGGCAGCGGCCGTTCACCAAAAGGGCTTTCCTATGACCAGATGAAAGCGGAGCTGGCTAAGCTTGGGCTGAAGGAAATCCCTAAGTTTGGCATGCTTAGTATCAGTGTCCCTGGGGCCGTCGATGCCTGGTTCGAGCTGCATAATCGTTTCGGGAAAAGGCCGATCCAAGACGATCTGGAGCCGGCGATCCAATATGCTATGGAAGGATTCCCGGTAACGGAATACGTCGCCTATCTGTGGCAAAGAAATCTGCCGGAGTTGGCGCAAGAACCCGGCGCCATCCTAAAAACCTACACGATTAACGGATTGGCGCCCAAAAAGGGGGACGTCTTCAAAAATCCGGATTTAGCGAACACCTATCGGATCATTGCTGAGAAAGGACGGGACGCCTTCTACGATGGCTCGATCGCCGATAAGATCGAAGCGTTCTTTAAAGCGAATGGAGGTTTCCTCAGAAAGGAAGACTTTAGTTCTCATCATTCCGATTGGGTCGACCTGGTTACAACCAACTACCGCGGCTATGACGTTTACGAGCTGCCGCCGAACACCCAGGGTGGGACCGTCCTCGAGATGTTAAATATTCTCGAAGGTTTCGATCTCAAGTCGATGGGGTTTGGTAGACCCGACACCCTCCACGGCATGATCGAAGCAAAAAAGCTCGCGTTTGAAAATCGAGCGAAAATGTATGCCGATCCGGCTTTCTATCTGGCGCCCATGCCGCGGCTTTTGTCCAAAGAGTATGCGACGGAACGCCGCAATTTAATCGACATGAAGAAAGCGGCTCTCCATTGCGAGGCCGGAGATCCCAGGTTAGCTCAAGGCGACACCACCTATCTCTGCGTCGCGGACAGAGAAGGGAACATGGTTTCGTTGATCCAAAGTAACTTCCGCCGGATGGGCTCCGGGATCGTCGTGCCGGGCCTAGGGTTTGGGTTTCAGGACCGGGGAGAATTGTTTTCCATGGATCCCGCGCATCCGAACGTTTACGCGCCAGGCAAACGCCCGTTTCACACGATTATCCCTGGGTTCGTGATGAAGGATGGCAAACCTTGGTTGGCGTTCGGGGTAATGGGCGGAGACATGCAGCCCATGGGACATGTGCAGATCCTGGCTAACGTAATCGACTTCGGTATGAACTTACAGGAAGCAGGGGACGCGGCCCGTTGGCAGCACGAAGGTTCTTCAGCACCTACGGGGGGCGCCATGACGGACGGCGGCTGGGTTAACTTTGAATCGGGTTACCCGCATGAAACCATCCGTGACCTGATGCACCGCGGTCATCATGTCCATTTTGATCTAGGCGGTTTCGGCGGTTATCAAGCGATCATGCGAGATGATCAACAGGGCGTGTACTATGGCGCTTCCGAAAGCCGGAAAGATGGCTCCGCGATCGGCTATTGAGGTCCGGTAGGGCGAAAATCTCGGCGCGTGCTGGACTCGCCATCTCGCGCGTTCGTTGGAAAAGCAGGTTGTGAACTTACTCTTGTTTCGGCTCCGCCAGATTTGTTTGTAGCCCTGTGCCGCGAGCCTGAGGTTTGGCATGACGCACGATACTCAAAAGAGAGTGCAGAAGCCGGCGATCGGCATAGTCTAATAGTCTTGCCCTGGCTATCGCTGTCGCCGGGGGGAGTTCCACGCCTTCAGATGAATAGGATCGCGTCATCATCATCTCGTCATTCCAATAGACAGTCTCGTTCATCACCGATCCATTCGTGGCGTACCTGATCCAGCGGTGTTCGAACCTGCCATCCCGGACGGTTCCCATTACCTGGAGCTTGCCCGCGGCGCCGGGAACAACGATGGAACCCCAATAGAAGCGTAGCTGACCCGCTGCAGCTCCCTGGCTGAAATTGATCGTCGCGGTCCGGTTCCCGTTGCTTTCGTAGAAGTCCCAGGTTCCTTCGGGACCGTCGGACGACCAGCGACCGGCGCAAAGCATTTACCCAGAAGGACTAACAATTTGGCTCAGACTGCTGCCGGGCAACGGTTCCACGATGTAATGGGTGCAGCCGATCTCTGCGACGGAAACCAAAATTTCGAATAGAACGACCGCAGTTAGTTCGCTCGCAGAGCGCAACCACTTCGGATGAGGCAAAAGTCGCACAGCGGGGGTTCTAACGTTCCAACAAATCGATGGCAACAGGTTCAAGCAAAAATCTACAATAGGGAAAGATCACAAAGGATACAAAGACTGAGCCTATGGATCCGCTTTTTATTGGTGAACTTCGGTTTCATTTCGGGGGAGTGACTTCGGAGACTCCGCTCAACCGCGACCGATGATACGTTTCGTGCTCGAGCATATTTGGACCCGCAGACCGAGATTTATAATTTCACCCCCGATTCTTTCCGGGTTGCGGATCTTCGTCTATCCTTTGGCCGTTGTGGACAACGCGTAACATCTGCCCGCCGCCTTTCTGGAAAATGTAAGGCACATCGACAATCTCCGCGTAGAAATTCGCCGATCGAAGTCCAGCAATGACCGGATCAAGATGCGCAGAACGTTGAAGGTCGAGATCAAGCAGAGGGAATACCCGGACTTCCCGAGCTACCCGCAACATCTCCAGCATCGATGCGAGATGAAAGTCTGCGGACAATTGGGCCGAGTACAAAAAAAGTAGATGTGAACATAAACACAGATCGAACTCGCCGTTGTTGAATGGGAGCTCAGGCAAAGCTGCAACTAGGTAACGTCCTGCTGCGCGACCGGCTTGATAGTCGTTTAAGAAGATCTTCATCGTATTGAGCCGCGCCGTCCCCAGCGCGTCCGGATCTTTAAAATAACTCCACACGTAGCGGTCATGGTTAAGTTTTACCTGTAAAACGATGGTCTGGTAGGTTTGCTCGACTCGGGTAGCGATCTCCGGCCCGGCAAAAACGTAGAGAGGATCGACGGAAACGAGTCGCTGAGATTTACCGACTGCAGTCAGCTCCGCATTGAAGCTCGCTGGCCCGTCGCCGCAGCTTAACAACCTTCCCCGCAGGTCCGTCTCCGAAAGAGCAAACATCCCCCGGTACTCATCCAACGATCGGCCCCATGGAACGACTTCCTGAAGTTGCATTCTTTCGTCTAAACGGAGAGCTCACAATACGGAAAGGCACAGAGAACGCAAAGACTGACAATAAAAGGCGGATCCGTAGGCTCAACCTTTGTGATCTTCGTGCCTTTCCGTATTGTGAGCTTCACTCTCATTTGCATGAGTGTCTTAGCGTCGTCGATCAGCCGCGGAGCCCCGTTAGCTCCATGAGACGAGCAGTCTCCCGGTAGGCTTCCTCAACCCACTCAACTATGTGGGAGGGGTCGGGCGAATATTCGAGTTCGATGGAGACGACGCCGTTGATCTCCAATTCTTTGATCGCCTGTAGGTAGGGCTCGAATTTGACGACACCGCGCCCCGGAGGAAGATCACCGTGGACCTTCCCATCGCAATCGCTGATATGAACATGGATAGCTTTGCCTTTGAGCGTAACGAGATCGATAGGGCTAGTATCTGCTAACACGAGATGGCTTATGTCGATATTCGCACGCACCCGCGGGTGATCGCACTCGTCCACGAAACGCGCCATGGCCGTCACACTATTTAGCAGGCTCAGCCGGAACGGCTCCAGCTCGAGTGCGATATCGATTTTCTTCTGGTCGGCATAATCCCCCAGGTCGCGACAGGTCTCAATCGCCCAGCGCCACTGTTCAGCCGGCGGAATAACTTCTCGTTGCCAAATGTATTCACCAAGCACGAGGAGAATGTTTTTTGCCTCCCACGCAGCGGCCAGACCGATGAAAGCTTTACAGCGCTGCACATGGAATTCGCGCACGGGTTCGTTGAAGTCGATTAGACCGGCCGCAACGACCGGAAGTGAAACAATCGGCAGATTATTTTTCCGGCAAGCGTCCAGCACCAATTGTTTTTCTGCTGGGGTAATAGTCATGGCTTCCGTGAAGATATCGACGCAATCGAATCCGATACGGGCGATGTGTTGGAGACCGGTCGCGGTGTCAACGCCGGCCTGTCCGAACGCGCTGTTGATGATGCCAAGTTTCATAGGGGCGGGGGAAGAAGAGAGCAGTACAGAATTAAAACTTCACAATAAGTAAAGATCACAAAGGACACAAAGACTGAAACTGAAATCAGATTCATTATGTTCAGTCTTGGTGGTCTTTGTGACCTTTCCTTATTGTTGATCCTCTGTTTTGATTTGGGAGCACCGATTTTATTGTATACAACACAAAGATAAAGAGTTATTAAGTCACGAAAATGAAGCACGAGAGAGAACGCGCGAATGCCTGGAGCTACCTCGCAATTGGAGCTGCCATCGAAGTTCATCGAATAGAAGGACCTGGTTTGATCGAAAGCATCTACAGCAAATGCTTCCAACGCGAATGTGACCTACGCTCGATCCCAGTACAGAGGGAGCTGCTCGTGCCCATCGAGTATAAGGGATATGTTTTTGAAGAACCGCTTCGACTCGATTTTTTGGTGGACGACGTCTTGATCCTCGAATTCAAAGTTGTCGAAGAAGTGTTGCCGTTACACAAGGCTCAGCTGCTCACCTACATGAGACTACTCAAGAAGCCGCTCGGTCTCCTGATTAATTTTCACGAACTGGTCCTAAAAGACGGCATCACGCGCTTAACGCTTTAGTCGCCTCATTTCCGTTCTCAGTCTTTGTGTCCTTTGTGATCTTTCCTTATTGTGGAATTCCGTTCTGGTGTCACACCGGTTAGAACCCAAATTCCGCGAGTCGCACCGCCCGGCCTTCCTGCATTGAGCGGTAACCAGCTTCGACTAGCGCCATGGTTTTAAGATTATCGAATGCGGATAACATTGGCGGTGTCCCGGTCCTTAAAGCGTATTGCAACTGCTCCATCACACCGGCGAAAGCATGAGGGAACCATCTGGTATCCCAGGACGGTTGGACCCAATGACCGTCTGTGGTTTTGCTGGAACAATACCGAAGAGTCGAAGGCGAACCCGTTGGGTAATCCGGCCATCCGATGGTACCCTGGGCAACACCGTCCAAGCCTTCCACTCTCCACTTGATATAGATGTCCGATTCGAAGCCCTCCTCGCGTGGTCCTGACCAGACATCTTCCATGCTGATCGCCATCACTTCTGCTGGAAACTTCAGGGTGGAAACAGTGATGCCGTCGGTGTGCTCAAATCCGGTCCGAGGGTCGCGTCGCGCGGCCGTGTAAATTTCGACAGGATCACCAAACAGAAATCGCAGCACGTCGAGATGATGGATGCTCATATTGAGCAACGTTAGCCGGTCATACTCGGCAAGAAACGGTTGCCAATGGGGGATCGCCCGCATCTCAATGGTTCCTAGAACTGGTGTTCCCAATGCGTTGTGCTCGAGCAACTGCTTGAGGACGCGCATCGATTGATCAAACCGCATGTTCTGGTTAACCGATAATGCCTTATCGGTCGCGGCCGCCTCTTCGACGATCGCTTTCGCCTGACTGAAGTTCATGGCCAGCGGTTTTTGAGCAAGGATTCCGCGCACATGTTTTTGTCTCAGAGCATGCCGAATTAACTCCGGTTGTTGATCCGGCGGGAAAGCGATATCGACGATCTCGACGTTCGGATCTTCTATCAGTTCCTGCGGAGTTTGATGCACAGTAGGAATCTTCCAGCGGGTGGCCACTCCAGCCGCTTTTTCTGCTTGCCGCGACACGATCGCAACGACCGGGAAATGAGCCATGGCGTAGGCTGACAGCTGAACATCGGCCATGATAAACCCCGCACCGATACAGCCGATCTTAAAGTCTCGGCATCGGATCTCCGGGTCCGGTTCGAATCTTAGCTGCTTAGCCATGGGGAATAGTAATCAGTAATCAGTAAAACAGTAATCAGTGAGGAGCTAGGAGGAACCATTTTTGGTAGGGCGAGGCTCCCGAACGACCTAAGGATCTTAACGAAGATACGAAACATCGGTGAGTCTCGACGCCGTGCTAGGCCAACACGTGTGCCGAGCCGTGAGTCCATCGTTCAAACATCTTGGTTTGGCACGGGATGTTGCACGCATAGGCTGAACAGCGTGATTCGACCTACCACACGCAATATACCCCGGCTCCGCGAGCGTATTGGTGT
>JAFAZK010000307.1 GCA_019239825.1 Verrucomicrobiota bacterium
CCAAAGGATTTCTTGGTTACGGGCATCTCGTAACGGGGGCGACATGACGAATTTGGCGCCTTCAAATTCAGGGCGCTCCGCATAGCCCTTATCTAACACCAAGTATTGGATCAGAGTCTCAACGCCAACCCTGACACCGCGTTGACGCGCGGCGATCGCGACGGCCAACGCCTCTTGGCAACTCAAATGGACAATATAGGTCGCAGCCCCGGTCAGTTCGGCGAAGGTCATCAGATGATGAACCCCTTCCGCTTCGACCAACGGCGGACGGCTCTCATGATGTTGGCCGGGATCGGTCTTTCCGGCCGCCAACAACTGGGCGCAACGCTCCGCGACCAGGGTCTCATTCTCACAGTGTGCGGTAACGATCACCCCCAATTTCTTAGCCAAGGCCAGGGTTCGATACAGTTCGGTGTCATCGATCCCGAACGCTCCCTTGTAAGCCAAGAATATTTTAAACGAACTGATCCCCGCAGCGACAATCTCGCGGAGCTGGCCCTCTGTCGCGGAGTCATATTTGGTAACTCCCATGTGAAAAGTAAAATCACAGGCGGACTTACCAACCGCTTGGGACATCCAGAGCTCAAACCCCTTCAAAGCATCGTCTTGGCGCGCTGGGCAACACATCTCGATGAGTGTGGTTGTGCCTCCGGCCAAAGCCGCCTTGCTCCCGGTCTCATAGGTATCCTTGGAGTAGGTCCCCATGAACGGGAGATAGATATGAACATGGGGATCAATAAATCCGGGAAAGACAAATTTTCCCGTTGCATCAACTACCGTGGCGTTCGCCGGCGCAGGAATATCGCGATCGATGCGCGTGATGGTTTCGCTTTCGCAATAGATATCAGCCGTGTACCGCTCACTGGCAGTAACGATTTCTCCGTTCTTAATCAGCAAAGGCATAAGCAACAGTTCAACCGCGAATGGACACGAACCGCGAATGGACGCGAATGGACACGAATAAAAAACCAAGGCCAACCGTGGATAAACGCAGATTTAGGCAGATAATGTTGGCTTCGATTGAGTTCATTCAAAAGCGCGATCCGACGCCCAACCTCGGCCAAATTTTTCCTGACTTGAACGGAGCCAACCACCTCATCTGCGTAAATCTGCGTCCATCTGCGGTTCGCCTTCGTTTTTCTCCCCTATTCGCGTCAATTCGCGTCCATTCGCGGTTCCTGTCCATTCGCGGTTGATGTTGGTTTAGTGGTGGGAAAGTGAGTCGGATTGCTGGACGAAAGAGTCGCCACTCCATTCGGCATCGCTTCGCACCGATTTAGCAGCGGCGGCTTTCTGCGCGGCCTTGCGTTCTGTCTGCCGGCGAACCAGGTCTGCGTGAGAAGTAAAATAGTCGAGAGATTTGCCTTTAAAATCGGACAGGGTCTCGAACTGATGCTTTTCCATGAATGCGAGTAACTCGTCTCGCATTGGCTTAATACACTCATATCCGAATTTCATAACTCCTGTGCAAACCTGAATTGTATCGGCGCCAAGTAGCATGAATTGCGCCGCATCCTCGCCGGATTCGATGCCGCCAATTCCGGAAATCGTTCGGCCAGGAAATTCTTTTCGCACCAGGTTGGCGGCTTCCATCACCATACGCAACGCGATGGGTCTGACCGCTTTCGAAGAGTAACCGCCCGGGGTGGTGTAACCTTCGACGCTCGGCTCTGGTTTCAAGGTGTCGAGGTTCACTCCCATGACACATCGGATCGTATTGATGAGACTGACTCCCTGAGCTCCGCCCCGAAGAGCCGCTCGGCTCGGTTCTTCAATCCGGGTAACATTCGGGGTCATCTTTGCCCAGACCGGCTTTTTCGTAGCGGCCGCTACCCAGCTACAGACTTCTTCCAATATCTCGGGATCCTCGCCCATGGCGGATCCCATTTTTCGCTCTGGCAGCCCGTGGGGACATGAAAAGTTCAGTTCAAACGCGTCTACTCCGGTTTCCTCACATCGCTCCACGATCTCGAACCAGGCGTCCTTTCGGTATTCTTCCATGATGGACGCAATCAGAATCCGGTCCGGAAAACGGTCTTTGCACTTCTTAAATTCTTCGACCCAGATCTTTAGAGGCCGATCGCTAATTAACTCGATGTTTTCCCAGCCAATAACTTCCTGTTTATCGCCGGACAACAGTTTGGCGTAGCGGGGAGCAACGTTAATGACTTTCGAAGCATCCAGACTGACGGTCTTGGCGATAACGGCCCCCCAACCTTCCTGGAACGCTTTGCTGATTACATTCAGGTTGGTCCCTGGCGGACCGGACGCGATGATAAACGGGTTGGGTAGATTCAGTCCGTCAACAGTAGTTGATAGGGTAGTCATTCTCCTGTTCCCCTCTCTGTTGCAAAGGTAAACAACGATCCTCAGATGAATCGGTTGAAATTTCAAGACCCCATTCGTCGGGATCGCAACCAGAAACGGAGTGGAGTGATGGAGTATTGGAGCGTTGGAGTGATGGGTACCCGAGTTTGCTGGTCAGGTGATCGGTAGATCGTCATGAAATGGCGTCCAGCGCCATTACTCCACCGCTCCAACACTCCGTTTCTGTGTTCCGCCCTACCTATCCCTCCTTTTTCCGTTGCCTCCACTTATTCTCAGCGACATCATTGCTTGCTGGCTGACCCCCACTTCCCATGCTGAATCCGAAACGAACGGTTGCCGAACTCAAAGAGCTCCGCGCATTGACGGCGGACGAAAATGGAGCACAGCGCGTCGCTTTTACGGAAACCTGGAGTCGCGCGCGAGGCTGGTTCCGAGAAAAGCTGCAGGCGTTGCCGATCGAGATTCACTCCGACTCTGCAGGCAATGTCTGGGCCACACTCAGCGGAAAATCTGAGCGGTCGTTATTGATCGGTGGTCATATCGATTCGGTCCCGAACGGCGGTTGGTTGGATGGTTGCCTCAACTTGCTGGCTGGCGTTGAGATCCTTAGACGAATCAACGAGCAGTATGATGGTAAACCTCCGGTCACAGTCAGGTTGGTCGATTGGGCGGACGAAGAAGGGGCACGATTCGGTAAGAGTTTGTTCGGATCGTCTGCCTGCTCGGGAAACCTCGATCTTGAAGAAGCCCGTACCCTGATCGACAAGGACGGCATCCGTTTGCCGGACGCATTGAAAAAGGTAGGGATCGATCTGGAACAAGCGAAAGAGAGCGGCGACGAATTGAAAAACGCTGCCGCCTATATTGAATTGCACATCGAGCAGGGACCGGTGCTTCTGGATCTGGGTCTGCCGCTGGGAGCGGTTCTGGGTACCTTCGGTGTCGAACGACACGCCATCACTTTTCGCGGCCAGGCTGCACACTCGGGCAGTACCCCTATGAATGTCCGCAAAGACGCTTTTCTAGCTGCAGCGAAAATGAGTCCTGAGATTTATCGCATCGCGGCAACACACGGCGGGGTTTGCACAATTGGTTCGTGCACAACAAAACCCGGTATCGTGACCAGCGTGGTCGAGGAGTGCCGCATCACGCTCGATCAACGCCATCTGGATGCCGCGGGCTTGTCGAAGTTGTTGGCAGACGCGAAGCAGACCAGCCAGAAGTTTGCCCAGGAAGGAAAAGTTGGCGTGGACTGGGAACGCATCTGGCAAATTGAGCCGGTCCTATTTGATCCTCACTTAATCGATCTCTGCAGTCAGGCCATCGAAGAAACATGCGGCAAAACCTACCGGCTTCCGTCAGGACCACTCCACGACGCCGCAGAAGTCGCCCGGGCCGGTATTCCGACCGTCATGATGTTCGTGCAAAGCCTCCACGGTATCAGTCACAATAAAATCGAGGACACCAAAGAAGAACACCTGGAACTTTGCGTCACCGCTTTCGACAAACTCGCCGAGAAAGCCCTGCAAAGCATCGCCTGAAAAACCGAAGAAAAATCTCACGCAAAGACGCAAAGGCGCAAAGGTTCGGACCATGCAGGTGAGGCTTTTCAGATTGATAACACAATATCATGCTGTTGTTAATGGTGTGTGCTTGAGGATCATCGCATCGTTCGAGAATTGCTTGATGCACCCCTTAAGCTGTACCGCGATTTTGGGCCCGGGATCTGACGCGAAAATCGAGCGTTTCGGCTCCCTTACCACTCGCAAAAAGTGGGTACGTTCGGACACCTACCCTCGCTTAGTCCGAACCTTTGAGCCTTTGCGTCTTTGCGTGAGATTTTTGTTTTCTCTGCGACTTTGCCGTCTTGCATAATCTGCGGATCTTATTTTGGATTTATGAAAACGCCCGAGCTACCCCCATTTGAGTACTCACCCAAGCCTTACATCGGTCCCTCCGCTGAAGAAGTGTTCGCTCTCAGGAAACAGTTCCTGAGTCCGGCGCTGTTTCTTTATTACCAGAAACCGATGATGATCGTTGAAGGCAAAGGGCAATATCTATTCGACGAGAAAGGCCGGCGTTATTTGGATGGCATCGCGGGGATCGCCACGGTCATCGTCGGTCATTGTCATCCAGACGTGGTGGCGGCAGCCAACCGCCAGAACGAGACGCTTCAACATGCCACGACCATCTATCTGCACCCGAATATCGCTGAATATGGGCGCGATCTTGCCGCAAAAATGCCCGGCGATCTTAAAGTCTGCTACTTCGTCAATTCCGGCTCGGAAGCCAACGATCTAGCGATCTTGATGGCACGCGCTTTTACCGGGAACTACGACGTCATTGCGCTCCGGAACGGTTATCACGGCGGTAATGCCAGCGGGATGGCGTTAACTGCGCATCGGACCTGGAAGTTCAACGTTCCGCACAGCTTTGGCGTTCATCATGCCATTGCTCCCTACCCCTACCGTGGACCTTATGGACCTGATTATCCGGATGCCGGTAAAACCTACGCGGACGACGTGCTCAATTTGATCGAATACGCAACGCCTGGACGAGTCGCCGGATTCATAGCCGAATCAATTCAAGGAGTCGGCGGAACCGTTCTATTTCCGGATGGCTATCTGAAGCATGTTTATCAACATGTCCGCGCAGCAGGCGGTGTCTGCATCGCCGACGAAGTCCAAACCGGTTTCGGCCGTACCGGCGAGACCTATTGGGGATTTGAAAGCCAAGATGTGATGCCCGACATCGTGACCATGGCGAAAGGGATCGGAAACGGTGTTCCCCTCGCCGCCGTGGTGACCACGCCGCAGATTGCGAAGAGCCTGACCGGACGCATCCATTTCAATACCTTCGGAGGAAACCCAGTCGTTTGTGCGCAGGGCCGCGCTGTGCTGCAGGTCATCGATCGTGAAAAACTACAGCAGAACGCCCTCGAAGTCGGAAATCACCTCATCCGTGGTTTCAATGAACTAGCCAAGAAACACGACCTGATCGGTGACGTTCGGGGCAAAGGACTGATGCTGGGCGTTGAGCTGGTAAAAGACCGGAAAACCAAGCAGCCCGCAAAAGAAGAGTGCGCGCGCGTCCATGAATTAACCCGTGACTTAGGATTACTCGTTGGTAAAGGCGGCCTCTATGGGAACACGCTTCGAATCAAACCGCCTTTGTGCATCACCAAAGCGGACGCCGACTTCATGATTGAAGTACTCGATGCAGCGCTAACTGCAGCCTAACGGTGAGTCGCCAGAAGCTCCTCACCGAATAGCCAATAGCCAATAGCCGAATGGTCTCGGAGCAACGTTGCGCTAGCCACCGATCAACTTGGCTATCGGCTATTGGCTATTCGTTAGCGAGCTTCTAGCGAGCTAACCGATATGAGCGCCACCATCGCTGCACGCCTGGATCGACTACCGGTCACTCCGACCATTCTCAAAATGGTCACGCTGATCTCGCTGGGCGGTTTCTTTGAGTTTTACGACATCTTCCTGACTGCTTACATCGCGCCCGGACTTTACAAGAGGGGCCTATTTACTCCGGCTAGCAGCAATGTTTTTGGATCAGATAACATTGCCACCTTTATCGCGGTTTTCTTTGCCGGGCTTTTCGTTGGCACTCTCTTTTTGAGCCGGATAGCGGACCGCTTCGGCCGAAGGACGATCTTCAACTTCTCGCTGCTATGGTACTCGCTCTGTACGATTGCCATGGCCTTCCAAGCCACTTCACCGGCAATTCTTTGTTTCCGATTCGCGGCTGGTATTGGGATTGGAATGGAACTCGTGGTTATTGACACCTTTCTGTCCGAGCTAGTTCCCAAGACGTCCCGCGGTAGAGCGTTTGCCTTTAACCAGCTCTTAAGTTTTTCCGCTATCCCGGTGGTCGCGCTCCTATCGCTTTTCCTGGTTCCGCGCAGCTTATTGGGGATTGACGGTTGGCGTTGGGTCGCGCTGATCGGCTCCACGGGCGCTTTTCTCGTTTTCATTGCCCGGCGCACTCTTCCCGAATCACCGCGCTGGCCTGAGCAATCCGGACGTCATCAGGAAGCAGACCGGATAATGAGTCAAATTGAGGGGCTAGTCCAACGCGAGACTGGCCGACCGCTAGTTGAACCGGCAGTGGTCGAGGGATTCGAATCCTCTGATACCTCACGAGTCCATCACTCCGCTCCGCTAGATTCGAGGACGAGGACGAGCACGAGAGCGGACACGAGCACGAAAGGCTTGGCGGCCTTTAAAGAAATCTGGCAACCGCCCTATCGCCGGCGCACGATCATGCTAACGATCTTCAATCTCTGCCAGACGATCGGGTTTTATGGATTCGCCAACTGGGTGCCTACGTTCCTGATATCAAAAGGGATCACAGTTACAAAGTCACTTGAGTATAGCTTGATCATTGCTTTCGCTAACCCGATTGCGCCGTTGGTCGGGCACCTATTTGCCGAAAAAATCGAACGCAAATGGCAGATTGTCTGGTCCGCGTTAGGAATCGCCGTTTTCGGGTTATGTTTCTCTCAGCAAACGTCACTAGCAGGCGTTGTGACATTTGGCATACTCGTCACCCTTAGCGCGAATTTTATGTCGTTCGCTTTCCACGCCTATCAAGCGGAGTTGTACCCCACTCACATCCGAGCTCAAGGAGTCGGCTTTGTCTATTCCTGGAGCCGCTTCGGCGGCATAATCGGAAGTTTCGTGATTGCTGCCGTCCTCAAAGAGTACGGGTCAATCGGCGCCTTTAGCTTTATCGCCTTCTGTATGGTTATCGTCGCAACTGTTATCAGCGGCTTTGGCCCGCGCACCAACTCGCTCAGCTTGGAAGAGATCAATCGGATACAGGTATAACCTTTTCATCCGCTAGGGACGAGCTCCTGCTCGTCCGCGGTTCTGGAATCGTGAATTCGAGAATAAACTCCATCGCCGCAAGCCATCGTATTCCGGAAGCATGCGGAACCACTCGAGGAAGACCAGCTTCCCTACACCTCCGCCGCTGAACTGGATTAGGCCCCCACGAAGAAAAATCTCACGCAAAGACGCAAAGGCGCAAAGGTTCGAACAAAGAGAAAGTCGTTGTTTGGCCGTGCTGGGCTTTTTAGGACTGGTCAGGAAGCGGGAATCTACCGTTTTGCCGCGCAAAGCTCTTGCAATCCGGCTCCCCTACCCACCGAAATTATATAACAACTTGTTGCGTTTTATTGAGTCAACTTTTGCTGTCCGTGCTCCTCTGAACCTTTGCGTCTTTGCGTGAGATTTTCTCCTAGGTTTCGGAGAGCGGGAGCTCGTCCCTACCGAGTGGCGCTCAGGCCGGTCAACGAAAACTCACGTCGATAGCTGGTGGGCGCCATCCTTAGATGGCGATGAAACAGACGAGAGAAATAGAATTGATCCTCGAACCCGATTTCTCTGGCGACCTCTTGGATCGAAAGATCGGTCGTTTTTAGCAATTCGCAGGCCCGATGGATTTTGAGACGCGTGAGATAACGTATCGGTGCGAGGTTGGTTTGGCGTCGAAAAATCAGACTGAAATGAGCCTCGGACCAACCAGCAGAATGGGCGCAATCCTTAAGCGTAATTGGTCGCGACAGGTTTTGGCGCATGTAATGTATCGAACGCAAAATTCGATCCTCGGCCATTCGCCGGCGGAGCCCAGGCAATTTTTGATGAATCCGGCACAAGCCCAGCAAGTGGCTCAGAGAAGTAGAAAGTCCGAGCAGATCGCGGTCGGTATAACCACTTAAAACGTAGCGATAGGTCTCTTCAAATGCATCGATGACCAGGGCCAGATCGCCGATCCAGAATCTGGGTTCAGTCAGGGTAACATCAAGAGCCGATGCATAAGCGGAAGCGGCTCCGCCGACGAAGTGAACCCACAAGATTGTCCATGGTTGTTCCTGGTCGGCTTGGTAACGATGATAGGTTTCCGGCGGTAGTACGATCCCGTGTCCTTTCTCCAGCCGCCAAGTTTTTGCACCCACTCTGCAAGTGCCCATACCAGCCAGGCAGATGATCAATATATGTTGTGCGGTTCCATGACGCCGCTCTACAAAGTGATATTTCGCTTGGTTGAATCCTCCGATATGGGTGGGGAATAGCAGTTCACAGACCGGCAAGCGTAACGCATGACTGACTATCTGCGGGGGCAGCACTACCAGTCGTTGGCCGGGAAAACCTTCTCGGATCCGGGGACCACGCATACCACCGATATAATAAGAAAATGCATCTCTTTCCAGGGATCTTCTATGGGAGACAACCAATTCCTGCGCTAGTCAGTTGGAAGTGAACCGAATCCGTTCGGTGTTTGGCGTTTAACGTTCAAACGTTCGGCGCCAGTTGCCTCAGCGGCGCGCCGCCTAGCACAGATTTTTGTGATGAACTCAGTCAATGAGATAGTCCAGGCCGACGAAATCACGGTCGAATATCCGACCTACGCGGTGGGCGAGCCGGAAAAGCATCCCCTATTTTTTGAGAAGCGCGTTTATCAAGGATCGAACGGAAAGGTGTATCCGCTTCCATTTATTGATAAAGTCTTCGATGAGCCTGAGCTGCGCAGGTACCAGGCAATTCGGTTGGAGAACCGGTTTGTCCGCGTGTTAATCCTTCCCGACTTTGGCGGGCGTATTCACGCGATCCAGGATAAAACCAATCACGATTACGATATCATTTATCATCAAAAAGTGATCAAGCCGGCGCTGGTTGGCCTGGCCGGTCCGTGGATATCCGGAGGCATCGAATTCAATTGGCCGCAGCATCATCGGCCCGGAACCTTCATGCCGGTTGATTGGACGATTGAACGCGGCGATGACGGCTCAGCCACAGCCTGGATGTCCGAGCATGATCCGCTGGGCCGCCTCAAAGGGATGCATGGACTACGACTGACACCGGAATCTGCTTTGGTTGAGTTGCAGGTCCGGTTGTTTAACCGAACACCCTATCTGCAAACATTTTTGTGGTGGGCGAATGCAGCGGTCAAGACCCATGCAGACTATCGGAGCTTCTTTCCTCCGGATGTGCACTCGGTCGCGGATCACGCCAAGCGTGCGATCACTTCATTCCCGATCGCTTCGGGCCAGTATTACGGTATCGATTATGATCGGCGGCCGGGCGCGAACAATCTAACCGCGTACAAAGATATTCCGGTTCCTACAAGTTACATGGTGGTGGATTCTGCGTATGGATTCTTCGGCGGGTTCGACTACCAAGCCAAAGGCGGATTCGTCTATGTCGCGGACCCATTGATCGCACCTGGTAAGAAACAATGGACTTGGGGTCATGCCTCCTTTGGCCGCGCGTGGGACCGCGAGCTTTGCGACGACGGCGCGCCGTACCTGGAATTGATGGGCGGAGTTTACACAGATAACCAACCTGACTTCAGCTACCTGCATCCGTACGAGACGAAGACTTTCTCTCAATATTGGTGGCCCATCAAAGGAATCGGCCCGCTGGTGAACGCAAATCGTGACGCCGCCATTCGGTTTGCTTCGACCGGAAACGATGGCTGGGAGATTGGCTTAGCCGCGCCCCGCAAGATCGAGAAGGGCCATCTTGTGGTCGAAGACACCGCCGGCTCGAGCAAAGAACTGGCTGAGTTGAACCTTGAGCCGGGTCAACACTGGCAATTCGAATTTACGCCTCGGTCAGGAACCGAGGTTCAACGCATCAGGCTGGTCGATCAAAACGGGCGGGAGCTATTGATTTATAAACCGGAACCGCGACGTCCCCCGGCTTCATTGCCGGAGCCCGCCAAGGAACCAAAGAGACCCAGCGAAATCCCCTCCAACGATCAGTTATTTCTCGTCGGAGAGCACTTGGAACAATACCGCCATCCGACCCGTGACCCTGAGCCATACTGGCAAGAGGCGGTGAAACGGGATCCAGGCGACTATCGAAGCCGGATTGCACTGGCTCGCAGATGTATCGCTCGGTTCGAATTCCAAGAGGCGGTGCGCCATTTATCGCAGGCGGTCGAGCGGTTGAGCGAGCGGCATCCGAATCCGATCACCGGAGAGGCGCATTATTACTTGGGCCTTGCTCTACGTTTCCTGAGCGAGGATGACCCAGCCGAAAAAGCTTTCGGCAAAGCGAGTTGGGATCGAGCTTGGTTCTTAGCGTCTAAGTATGAGCTTGCGCTCCTGGCTTGCCGGCGCAGCGATTTCGCCGGTGCTCTCGATCATCTCCAGGCCGGGAGACCGGAGATCCTTCAGAATAATCTCGCGGCGGTGCTGCTGGCGATCACCGCGGAAGCCTGTCCCACCACGAAGGGCGGTCAAGCGGATGAGAACAACCCATACAAGATTCTGAAGGAAATAGTTGTCCGGGACCCGCTGGATCATTGGGCGAGTTACGAAATCGCTAGACGAGAACAGGATTTCTCGCCCTTTCTCCGGCAATGCCGCAACGATGCGCAGATCATTCTGGACCTCGCATTCAACTACCTGGAAGCAGGGCTGTACCAAAGGGCCAGCGAACTGCTAGAGTTGCACAAGGCCTCGCCGGTGCCCGAATCGGTAACACCAAATCCCGGGGTTAAGACCGTGATGGTGGATTTCGTGCTTGCCTGGCTCTATGCCCGGCTTGCGCAGCCTGAACGGTCAACAGCCTGTTTACAGCGCGCTCAACGAGCCAGCCCACATTTCTTCTTTCCGTCTCGTGCACACGAGGCCCAGATCTTGGAATGGGCAATTGCACAACCCGGCTCCAGACGCAACGCAGCTTACGGCCTGGGTAACCTTTACTATGATCGGCGGCGGCACGTGGAGGCGATTAAAATATGGGAATTGGGTGCGCAAGACGACCCTCTGTTTGCGCTGGTGCGCCGCAATCTGGGCCTGGCCTACTGGAATCAACAGAGCGACCCCAAAAAAGCCCGGCAGGCCTACGAACACGCGGTCGAGCTTGCTCCGAGCGATGCCCGACTCGCTTACGAATATGACCAGTTACGCCGAAAACTAAATGATCCTCCTGTTACTCGGCTGGCTGCTCTGGAGAAGCACTTGGACCTCGTGCTAAGTCGAGACAACTTCTGCGTCGAATATCTCTCTTTACTGAATCTCCAAGAACAGTACGAACGCGCCTTAGAACGACTGACTACTCGACGCTTTCATCCGTGGGAAGGAGGCGAAGGAAAAGTACTCGAGCAATATCGCATCGCGCGGATCGGAATCGGAAGAAAAGAGCTAGAAAGTGGAAACCTGGCGGCAGCGCTGGAACATTTCAACGGAGCCAGTCAGCCGCCGCCTAACCTGGGTGAAGAGTTTCATTATCTGCAGGCGCGCTCAGATCTTAACTACTGGAAAGGTCAAGCTCTGCAGAAGCTCGGCCGCGGGGAAGAAGCGGAAGCTGCTTATAAAGCCAGTGCTAATGAAGCTCAAGACTTTAAGGAGATGGCAGTAACTTCCTATTCAGCCTTCACGTACTATCGCGGTCTCTCGCTTAGAGCCTTAGGACGCGAACCCGAAGCTGACCAATTGTTTGCCAACCTTCGCGAACGTGGCCGGGAGCTCCAACAGCTTCCCGGAACAATCGACTATTTCGCCACTTCGCTCCCTAATATGCTGGTTTTCGAAGAGGACCTGACAAAACGAAACCGATCAGATGGGCAGTTCCTTGAGGGCTTGGCGTTGCTGGCACAAGGAGATTCGGCCTCCGCGAGAAAGCTTTTTGCTCAAGTCCTACAGTCAGATGCCTCTCACTACCCAGCGACAGACCAACTTCGGTCGCTCAGTCTTCAACCGCGAATGGACACGAATGAACACGAATAACAACAAAGAAAAAGACGAACCGCAGATGCACACAGATGTACGCCGACAAGTCGTGAGAAACTAACGGAGAAGGCCTTGGATATCTACCAAAGAGGAACGTCTTATCGAAAATCCATCTGCATAAATCTGCGTTAGATTCATTCTGCTTGTCTTGTCAATTCGTGGTTGATTAAGTGCCGATTTCCCCGTCACCCCCCAAACCAAACATCATGAAGACATTGAACTTTGTTCATCTCCTCAAATACTGCTCCATCATCGGTGCAGGATTTCTATCCTTCCAAACGATCGTTCACGCAGAAGACGTTAAAATCGGGTTCGTTGTGAAACAACCGGAGGAACCCTGGTTCCAGGACGAATGGCGCTTCGCCGAACAAGCCGGGAAAGAAAAGAATTTCACTGTGGTCAAGATCGGTGCGGAAAACGGGGAGAAAGTAATGAGCGCAATCGATAACCTGGCTTCACAACAGGCTCAAGGATTCATCATTTGTGTGCCGGACGTGAAGCTGGGTCCAGCGGTGGTAGCGAAAGCCACGGCTGATCATCTGAAACTGATGACCGTGGATGATCAATTAGTGGATGGCAAAGGGAACCCGATCTCGACGGTGCCGCACATGGGGATTTCGGCCCACGAGATCGGGAAACAAGTTGGTCAAGCCATCGTCGACGAGATAAAGAAACGCGGTTGGGACATGAAGGATGTCGGCGCTATCCGAATCACGTACGAGCAATTGCCGACCGCTCATGATCGCGTAACCGGCGCAAGTGAGGTCCTGTTAGCCGCGGGGTTCCCGCAAGCGAACATTATTGATGCACCTCAAGCTAAAACTGATACGGAGAATGCGTTCAATGCCGCGAACATCGCTCTAACCAAAAATCCGCGTTTCCAGAAGTGGGTCTCCTTTGGACTAAACGATGAGGCGGTGCTCGGCGCAGTCCGCGCCGCTGAAGGCAGAGGTCTTGGCGCTGACAAAATGATCGGGGTCGGAATCGGAGGCGCTCAATCGGCTATTAACGAATTTAATAAACCCAATCCCACCGGGTTTTTTGGCACTGTCTTGATCAGCCCTAAGCGTCACGGATACGAGACCTCGACTCTGATGTATAACTGGATCACTCAGAACCAAGAACCGCCAAAATTAACACTGACCAGCGGGAAACTGATGAACCGGGACAATTTAAAAGAGATCCGACAAGAGTTCGGTTTATAAAAGAGTCCAAGGTTTTAGGTTATAACTTGTAACTTTCAGGCATAAAGCAACGAAGTTGCGAGTCATAATAGCCGAGGGCGAAGCCCTAGGAATCGCATAACAAACAGCGCGTAGCGCTGAAAGCGCGACACAACAAGGAACTGTGATGCTGGATATATATGTGACGCAATCACCAGATGGCTTTTTGACGGAGGCAATCTTCTGGGATCGCCTCCACGATTGTTGTGGCTTTTAGCATTAATTGGTCTTTTGTCCGGTTTCCTAGGGCGTCGCCTGGGCTATCACGACTCGCCACTTCGTGGCTACTGCAGCTTTCAAACGTCATATGCGCATGCCTGCTTCCCTGCATCTGAACGAAATCAGTAAGCGCTTCCCGGGAGTGCGTGCGCTCGATCGAGTTACGTTTTCGGCGGAACCGGGGAGCGTACACGCCTTGATCGGTGAGAACGGTGCGGGGAAATCGACTTTATTAAAGATTCTCGGCGGTATCTATCAACCGGACAGTGGCAGCCTGATCGTCGACGGAACAGAACGCCAGTTTGTCTCAGCAGCTAGTTCAATCGCGGCCGGTATCGCCATAATTCATCAGGAATTGCATTACGTCCCGAATTTGACCATCGCCGAGAACCTTTTGCTGGGCCATCTACCGAACCATTACGGTTACTTTCGCAGGCGCGACGCCATTCGTACTGCGGACGGGCATCTGCGGAGCATGGGTGTAGAACTGAATCCGCGCGCTAAGCTTAAAACATTATCTATCGCGGAACGACAGATGGTGGAGATCTGCAAAGCGCTGCTCCGAGAAGCTCAAATCATCGCTCTGGATGAACCGACTAGCAGTCTTTCCCATCATGAAACCGAGATCTTGTTTCGATTGGTTAAAGATCTGCGCAGACAAGGGAAAATTCTGATCTATGTCTCTCACCGTCTGGACGAAATTTTTGAACTGTGCGACGCCTGTACCGTTCTCCGGGACGGCCACACCGTGGCGACCCATGGAACGCTCACCGGAATCAGTCGCGCTCAGTTAGTGGAAGAGATGGTCGGCCGCAAAATCGACGATATCTACAACTATCGTCCCCGTTCGCTGGGTTCTACCCGGCTGGAAGTCACTGGAGTAACTGGCAAGCAGGTGACCAAGCCAGCGAGTTTTTCTGTGCGCTCGGGTGAAGTCGTCGGATTTTTTGGCTTAGTTGGTTCAGGACGTAGCGAGCTCATGCATTTGATTTTCGGCGCTGCTCAGACGCGCTCCGGTTCAGTAAAGATTGACGGACAACCAATCCGTACTCGCCACCCCATTGACGCAATTCGCCGGGGCATGGCCTTTTGTCCGGAAGACCGTAAAGAGAGCGGGATCATCCCGATCCGATCTGTGAGTGAAAACATCAGTTTGACCGCCCGCCAGAGGGCAGGACTGCGTGGCTTTCTTATCGATTTCTCTCGCGAATTTAGTGTGGCCGACCGTTTCATTCAGCGGTTGGGTATCAAGACTCCAAACCGACGCCAAAAGATCCGGTTTCTCTCGGGCGGCAACCAGCAAAAAGTGATCTTGGCCAGATGGCTTAATCTGACCGACGTGCGCGTTGTGATTATGGATGAACCCACGCGCGGAATCGATGTTGGGGCAAAGCACGAAATCTATAATCTCATCTTTGAACTGGCTGAGCGCGGCTGCGCGGTGATCGTGGTATCGAGTGAATTACCTGAGTTGATTGGGATTGCCGACCGAATGCTGGTTATGCGGGACGGAGCGATAACCGCCGAGATTGCCCGACAAGATTTCTCCGAGCATCATGTGCTCAGTCTGGCGCTGCCTGATGAACAGGCGGCCTGAAATTCATTGTGAAAACCGATACTAGCTCAGGGCCGAAAGTTGCTTCTCCGCCCCCGCACTCTGATTCGTCGTGGCGACAGGTTTTGGCCTTTCTGCTGGAATACAACCTCGTTGTCATATTCCTCGTCATCTTTGTCGCTCTGGCATTTTCCGTCCGTTACTTTTTCACCGTCCAAAACATGTTGGGTCTGGCGCTGTCGGTGTCGCAAATTGGGATGGTTGCCTGCACGATGATGTTCTGTTTAGCGTCACGAGATTTCGATCTCTCGGTGGGATCGACTGTCGCGTTCGCGGGTGTGCTTAGCGCCATGGTCATCAATGTCACCGACAATTTATGGGCGGGAGTGGCAGCGGCCCTGCTATGCGGAGCGATTATCGGCTTCGTGAATGGCGTCATCATCGCTTATCTTCGCATCAACGCGCTGATCACTACCTTGGCTACCATGGAGATGGTGAGAGGCTTGGCATTTATCGCGTCCCACGGTCAAGCGGTAGGCGTGAGCAACGCCGATTTTATCTATTTCGCCGGTAGTTCTTTCCTCGGGATATCGATGCCCATCTGGATGACGCTAGCCTGCTTTATTGTTTTTGGGTTTTTGTTGAACTCGACGGTGTACGGACGAAACACATTGGCCATTGGCGGCAATCCGGAAGCAGCACGTTTAGCCGGAATTCACGTGGAACGAATGCGGGTTGTTATCTTTCTCGTGCAAGGAGTTATCGCAGGATTGGCGGGGGTTATTCTGGCCTCACGGATTACCAGCGGACAACCGAACTCCGCGCAAGGATTCGAACTGAACGTCATTTCTGCCTGCGTACTTGGAGGCGTTTCGCTAAAGGGCGGCAGCGCCACGATATCCGGCGTGATCGTCGGTGTGTGCATCCTGGGTACAGCAGAAAACGTAATGAACCTGCTGAACATTGATGCCTTTTATCAATACCTGGTGCGGGGAGCGATTTTGCTGGCGGCCGTCGTGGTCGACCAACAGCGGACGCGGGGTGAATGATGGCGGTGACTGGTTTGGAGACGATACGCTGGAGGAGAGCCGCTTTCACCTGGTGAGGCAAACAGGCGGCTCCCGGAAACGTCTGCTGGTGTTACAGCAGGACGGCTTGAGTTGATCAAAGTAACGGTGCCACAATAACAATTCACACCGGCGGACGTTCGCGGGAGCCGCCTGCTAAACAACGGTTCGGTGCTACGACACTTTCTTGCGCGATCGGGCCAGGTTACGGGCAGCGTTCAAAAGCGGCTCCCTTCCAGGTCCGGCGCAACCATCAATCTCAAGACGGTCAATTATCCCTTATGAGAGATCGGCTCCAAAGAAATTACACTATTACGCGATAGGTCGTAACGGCGGGCGAAATTTGACCAGAAAACCATGGAGCGACCATGAACTCAATTCAGGGTTGGAAACTGCTTGGTAGCTGCAAGTAACACCGGTAGATTTGCCCGGCAACCGTCTAGGACTTCATGGATTCGGATCTGCGCGAGCTGTCACCCATAGAGCGGTACGAACAACGGCAAACTGGAGATGACTTTTGACTATCGGATCCGAGACGGCGAAGCCAAGAGCCGGAACGCCATTGCCTTGATGAACCATATTGGCCTCCAACTCGAGGACTAATACTTTGGTAGGTGTTGGAAGAAGCTTTAGAAGATGTAAATCTGGGGGTGGCAATGAGCCCTTGGAGGCTCCATAATTTAAGCCAAGCGAGCACTAGCGGAGAAACAGCTCATGTCCGAGAATGAAAGGTACTTTTATGAACGCATCTAGCCTGAAAGAACAATATCTGCGCAAATTCAAGACCCAACCCGGCTTCATTGCTGCGCTGGACCAGAGCGGTGGCAGCACGCCAAAGGCGCTCAACGCTTACGGAATCAAGGAAGGTGCATGGTCAAACGATGAGGAAATGTTTAACCTCGTCCATGAGATGCGCGCGCGCATCATTAGCAGCCATCCCTTTAATGGCGATCGGATCATCGGAGCCATCCTGTTCGAGGGCACAATGGACAAGGATATCAAAGGAGAGCCAAGCGCAGACTATCTCTGGAATGAGAAGCGCGTGGTCCCCTTTCTCAAAGTGGATAAAGGGCTGGTCGAAGAAAAGGACGGAGTCCAATTGATGAAGCCGATACCGGGGCTGGACTCCCTACTCGAAAGGGCCAATAAGAAGCACATCTTCGGAACGAAAGAGCGTTCGTTCATCAAGCAGGCCAACCCTGCCGGGATCAAGGCGATCGTCAGCCAGCAATTCGAGTTGGGAGCTCAGATTAGCGGGGCTGGGTTGGTGCCGATCATCGAGCCGGAAGTGGATATTCATTGCCCGGAAAAAGCGAAAGCTGAAGACTTACTCAAAGCGGCCATTCTTGAGGAGCTCAACAAACTCCCGTCTGGCCAGTTAGTCATGCTTAAGATCACGTTACCGGAGAAACCAAACTTTTACGCCGATTGCGTCGAACATCGGAACGTTGTGAAAGTGGTTGCGCTATCGGGTGGGTATTCGTTGAAAGAAGGGAATGAGCGCCTGCGCCATAACCCCGGCGTCATAGCGAGTTTCTCACGGGCGCTGTTGGACGGTTTGACGATCCAGCAAACTGAAGCGGAATTCAACGCCGAGCTAGATTCGACGATTCAGAGTATCTACGAAGCGTCCAAAAAGTGAGACCGTCGCCCGACGGCGTTTCGTCTTGTCGTTGTAAGGGACGCGGTCCATCCATGGGAGGGATCGCGTCAGCGGGATCCGTTGAGGCGCGCGAAGATTCGATTTCGCCAATCAGCACCCTGACGGTGCAGGCACAACGGTAGATGCACTACACCCCTTCGACGATGCGGAAGTCGCGTTCTGCGCCTGAACCGAGCGCCTGAAGAGCCTTTTTGTAAGCCTCGCTTTCGTAGGCGGCCAGAGCAGTCTCATAACTGTCAAATTCGACAATAACCGTTCCTTGCTGCAGGCCCGATTCCTGCGGGTGCACTTTACTCGACCTCATCGTCAAAAACCGTGCGCCAAACGGTTGGAGTGCAGGCAGCGCTAATTCCGCGTATGCCTTGGGCGCCGAATCGTCTGACACCGATCTGTACGCGACTACCCAATAGCCTTTTTTCATATCGTCCTTTCTCGATAGTTCGCTCTTTAAGTTTCTTCTTAGGTCCGTTTGATTTCAAGCCTCCCTAGAGACTAATCGTGCAGACCCCTTGCTGAAAATCGATTCTAGCCAACCCCTAAGCTTGGCAGCCGGGCCGACGAAGCCGCGTAGCGGTGAAATATCTATAGCCGCTAAGGCGCAGTCCGGCCGCAGCCCTAGGCTGTCGTAAATAAAAATTCCCCGGCGCTGAAGGCGCATCATAGAGGGGGAAGGAACAGTCCCAAAAAGTGCGACCCTCACCAACTGGATGCCTAGGGCTCGCAGACTATAAATATGCCGCCGCTACGCGGCTCGTTCGGCCCTTGCCATCCAGCATCGTCCCTAGCGCGTAACCGGTTACGACAAGGATTCCGGCAAGACGGACAAGGATGAACTCGCCGCTCAAATACTGGCGTCTAGTTGCTACGGGCAAAGCGATTTCGCGGCCCGAGGACGACTAGACCGAAATGAAAGCTGTAAAACAAAGAGTTACCAAGACGAATAAAATTGGCTTCCTGAGCCTCCCGCTAGCCGGGCATCTGAATCCGATGACTGCGCTTGCGCGTAAAATGCAATCGCGAGGAAACGAAGTTGTATTTATCGGAGTTCCGGATATCGAACCCGTCGCTCGCGCAGCTAATCTCGAGTTCGCGCCCTTTTGTGAAAAAGAGTTTCCGCGTGGTTATGTAGCCAAAAGCTGGGGCGCAGTCGCAAACAGGCAGGGCTTGGATGTGGTCCGATATACGTGCAAGGAACTAATCCCTGACTTGCTCAGAGCATCATTGGAGCATTTACCAGCAAAGATAGAAGAAACCGGCGTGGATGCTCTGGTAATCGATTCAGTCTACCTGTTTTTGGAGATTGTGCCCATGCATCTCGGTTTGCCCTACGTTCAAGTTTGGAACGTTCTTCACTTCGACTCTTCCGGATCGACACCACTCAGTCTTTATGGTTGGCCCCACGAAACGAGCCCGGAAGCTTTTGAGAGGAATGTCCAGGGGCTGGAACTAATGAACGAGCTCTTCGGAAACGTGATCCCGATCGCTCAATCCTATGCTGAACGGATTGGCCTCGAGGTCGATTGGGCCGATCCGGCTGCGACCGTTTCCAAACTGGCAGTAATTACACAGACGACGAAGGAGTTTGATTTACCTATTTCTGGTCTGGCTCCGCAATTTCATTATGCGGGCCCCCTTCGCGACGATGAAGGACGAGAACCTGTTCCCTTTCCCTGGGAAAAGTTGACCGGGAAACCTTTGATCTATGCTTCATTGGGAACACTCGTAAACGGCCTAGACAAGGTGTACCGCACCATTCTCGAAGCGGTTAGCAAATTTCCCGAGACACAGCTGGTCCTTTCAGTCGGCAGAAATCTGGATCCGAGCGATCTGAGGCCAATCCCGCCGAACGCAATCGTAGTTCGGAGTGCACCACAAACCGAACTGCTGAAACGCGCCGAACTTTGCATCACTCATGCGGGGTTAAACACAGCTCTGGAGTCGCTGGCGGAGGGAGTCCCAATGGTCGCGATCCCGATCGGCTATGAACAACCCGGCGTGGCCTGCAGGATTGCTTACCACGGAGTTGGTGAGTTTGTGGAACTCGAAAATTTAACCACACCACGCCTAGCGGGGCAGATTGCCAAGGTAAGATCGGATGCAAGTTATCGTGATAAAGCACGTTGGTTTCAGCAGATTATCAAAGAGACCCGCGGATTGGACGTAGCCGCCGATATAGTCGAATGGGCGTTCCGAGTCCGACAGAGAGATGAGCCTGCCGCTTTAGCGGAATCCCGAAGTTAGCACCGCTAGCTGGATGGGACTAAGAACGAGCATTCAACTAATCAAAAATGGGATTAAACGATGACCTTGGACACACTTGCAGAGGCAGGTTTCGTAACCATTGACAGGCTTTTGCAAGACCGTCTCGCGAGCTTGTCGCCCAACCGATTTATGAATCTGCAGTGACTGTCACCGACTCGACGGTTCGTTGTCGTTGCTATGATATGATTACAGATTTATTTGATCTTCCCAGCGCAGACCGGAGTCCGCCCTCGGCATCAGAACGCTCAGGCTCTTTTGCTGGCGGATCCCAACCGATAGATCAACCGACCTTTGTGCGGGTCGAGACCTTCATTTGGATCGCCTGCTGTTTATTAACCATTCTGGGGCTGGCTAAGGCTGCGGCCAGCGAACAACCCTTTCTTTGGATGGCGCTTTGGCCGGCTCCGGTTGTGGTCGCATCTACCGTCTTTACCTTTCTCCGGCAAGGATTCCATTTTAAGGATGGCGTACTGGTCCTTGGCCGGCCTCAAGGATGATTCAGGTGCCGGAGCTTAACCGGATTACCGACAATATAAATCCCGGCAATGTCCTCGGCGATGACACTAAAAGTATGCACTGAGATAGGCACACCGGCAGAAACGATTAGAATGCCGATGCCCCGTTGAAATGTTCGAGTCGAAACTCCGCATCGCCTGGAATATTCTTCTGGGCGGGATCGATAGGACGCCGCCGGCCAGGGTGAGAAAGGTGTTCCTTGGTTGCAGTGCGCAGGCTCCCTCCATCCATTCTATCCTAAAAGTAAGATCACGGAGGAGTTTCATGCCCATCAAACCTTTTAAATCGGAAATTCTTCAACTCGCAGACGGGAGCAGCGTTTATTGGGAAGCTTCGGGAAATCCAAAAGGGAAACCAGCGCTTTATCTTCATGGCGGGCCCGGGTCGGGGTTGCTGACGGGCTATCGACAGCACTTCGATCCGGAGCGATATTTAATCGTGTCTCTCGATCAGCGGGGCTGCGGACGCAGCCGCCCCTTGGTTACCGACCCGGGTTATGACCTCAGAGCCAACACTACACAGTCCCTGATTGCCGATATTGAGCTGTTGCGAGAGTATCTCGGGATTGAGCGATGGCTTATAACCGGTCTTTCCTGGGGTACGACTTTAGCGCTTGCTTATGCGCAGACACACCCTGAGCGAGTTACTGAGATAGTTCTAGGGGCGGTAACGACTACGAGCAGGGCTGAAGTGACGTGGCTCACGGAAACTATCGGATGCATTTTCCCAGAGCCTTGGACAGCGTTTGAACAGACAGCAAATCGCAGACCCGGGGAAAACGTCATCGATGCCTACTACCGATTGATACGAGACCCAAATAGGCAGATCCGCGAACAAGCTGCCGAGGCTTGGTGTAAATGGGAAGACGTAATCGTTTCGCTCGATCCTCAAGCAAAACCAAGTGCTCGTTTCGCCGATCCGAATTTCCGGATCAATTTTGCTACATTGGTGATCCACTACTTTGCGAATGCGGCATTCTTGGAAGGACAAGAAATCCTCAAAAACATGGGGCGGATCGCGCATCTACCCGGCGTTTTAATTCATGGCCGATTGGATGTTAGCGGTCCTTTGAGCACGGCGTGGCAACTGCACCAACGTTGGAGCGGGAGTCAGTTAGTCGTAGTAGAAACCGAAGGTCATGGAGGCCCGGTCATGATCAAGGAGTTTGCCAAGGCAATCGCTGGTTTCGCGGACGAGTGAGCTAGGCCGGACCGGTCACGGCCCCTGGAGGGGAGCCGCTTTTGAACGTTGCACGTAACCTGAGCTGATCTTGCCAGCAACCGTTCTAGGTCGGAGACGTTGTCTAGCAGGCGGCTCCCGGGAGCGTCCTACGATGCGGTTTGGCCTTATCGCGTTGTATTGTAGGGCACGAAGGGAATCGCGACGGGTGGTAGGGACATCAGTAGACGTTCGCGGGAGCCGCCTGCTCGCACACGCCCAACTGATAAACGCGGGGTTTCACGAATGTGCGTGCAAACGGGGTTTGGGTAAAAGCGGCTCCCCTCCATCGGGCCGACCGCTGCCGCCTCGCAACCAGGTTAGTTACCCAACTTCGCCAGCTCCTCGATCAGCACCCGCTGATTCTCGGAATAATCAACCGGCACACTCACCAGCTGCACTCCGCCGGCTTTAAACGCCGACTCCAACGCTGGACCCAATCCGTCTGCAGTCTCCACGCGGGTGCCGTGCGCTCCGTAGGACTCGGCATATTTCACAAAGTCCGGGTTACCGAACTTCAGGCCGAAATCCGGGAAGCCGTCCGCTACCTGTTTCCAGCGAATCATACCGTAGGCATTGTCTTCGATAATCAGCACAACCAGGTTCAATCGAAGTCGCACTGCCGTCTCCATTTCTTGAGAGTTCATCATGAACCCGCCATCACCACAGACCGCCAGAACTCGCCGTTCCGGGAACAAGATGGTCGCCATAATCGCGGAGGGTAATCCGGCTCCCATGGTGGCTAACGCGTTATCGAGCAATAGTGTGTTGGGGACACGTGTTCGGTAATTGCGCGCAAACCAAATCTTGTACATCCCATTATCCAAACAGACGATCCCGTCATCTGGCATTACGCCGCGCACGTCATGAACGATTCTTTGCGGAGTTAACGGAAACCGGCTCTCGGTAGCGCGATCCGCCAAATGCGCGAGGATCTTTTCGCGCAAGGGTAAAAGAGCGGAAGCATTTGGCAGTTTACCTTCTAACCGATTAGCTAACAGGGAAAGGGTGCCGGCTACATCACCGATCGCTTCGGCATGTGGGAAAAACACTTCCTCTACGGTCGCCGGCAAATAGCCGATATGAATGACCGTCGGACCGCCGGGCCCCATGAAAAATGGGGGTTTTTCAACCGTGTCGTGCCCGATCGCCAGGATCAGATCGGCCTGGTCGATCGCTTGGTGGACATAATCGCGTTCCGAAAGGGCGGCCGTTCCTATGTAAAGGTTAGTGCCACCTGCGGCAGCGCCTTTGCCCATTTGAGTTGTGAAGAAGGGAATACGCAGGCGACGAACAAAGTCGGACAATGCTTCGGTAAGCCGGGGGCGACTGGAGGCTGCGCCCAACATGATCAACGGACGCTTCGCGTTGATGATCAAGCCGGCAACACGATCTAATGCCAAAGGGTGGGCAACGGGCAAATCGATCGGATGAGGCGGGATACAGGGCACGTCCGGGGCCGGTTCACCGGCGATATCTTCCGGTAATTCCAAGTGAACTGGACCGGGACGTTCCTGTTGGGCGACGCGGAATGCTTCACGTATGACCGTTGGAATGGTGCTCGGGCTCACGATCTGGAGCGCCATTTTGGTCAATGGCGTCATGCTGGGAACCACATCGACGATCTGAAAGCGGCCTTGTTTTCGACGCAGGATCCCTTTCTGGCCGGTGATAAGAACCAGCGGCATAGCGCCGAGCAGGGCGTAAGCCGCCCCAGTCGAGAAATTCAACGCGCCCGGCCCCAAGGTGCTCAGACAAACGCCGGCCTTCCCAGTTAATCGGCCATAAGTCGCTGCCATGAAAGCGGCGGCCTGCTCATGGCGCGTGATGATGAGCTCAATCTTGGAGCTCCGAAGCGATTCCACAACGTCCAGGTTTTCTTCACCGGGTACAGCAAAGATTCGTTCGACCCCTTCATTCTCCAGTGCAGCAACGAGCAGGCCCGATCCTTTCGCGTTCATTGGATGAGTATACGCGTATTAGATAATGCCGGAGGGACAAATGAATGCCGAAGCGGTCGGCGGCCTGGAGGGGAGCCGCTTTTTACCCGGACCCCGTTTTCACGCACATTCTGGAAACCCCGCGGCTACCAGTTAGGCGCGTGCGAGCAGGCGGCTCCCGCGAACGTTTCCTGACGCCCCTACAACCCACCGCGATTCACCTCGTTTCCAACCCAATGCAACACGATAAGGCCAAACCGCATCTTGGGACGTTTACGGGAGCCGCCCGCTAGACAACGCTTCAGCAGACTTCGCCCCATCTCCCCCTTTAGCTACGTCGGCCAAGGAAATACGCCGGCTGTTTGCGCGATCGGCTCGGGTTACGAGCAACCTTCAAAAGCGGCTCCCCTCCAAGGGGCGCGACCCGGTTGCAGATCAGTGAGCCGCAGCCGCGCCAGTTGCTTTGGTTCGCTTACAAAGCCAAATAGCAACCGAGCCGGCCAGGAGGATAAGGCCAAGCACCAGGAAACATTCGCTATATGCCATCACGAACGAGTTCAATTGAACTGACTGTTGGAGCATTCGGTACGCCTGTTGCAACGCGCCAGCCGGATCTCCGGAATGTTGCAGATTCTGTGTGGATTGGTTTGATAAAAACTGTTGCACGTAAGGGTTGTAAGGCGTGACGCGTTCTCCAATCCGGAAATCATGAAACTGTTCTCGCTGAGTTATCAGGGTGCTCAGCAGAGCGGTGCCAACGCTGCCGCCCAAATTTCTCATGATGTTGAAGAGGGCCGATCCATCCCCCTGCTGTTCCCGCATTAGCCCGGTAGTAGCTAGCGCGGAAAGCGGAACAATGGTGAACGGCTGCCCTAATGCACGCACGATATTAGCAAACTGAAATTGCGGCCCGCCGAACTGGGGATTCATGTAGATGTTCAATAGACAGCTACCACCAAAGATCAGCGCCCCAACAAAGACGATAAGACGCAGGTCGAACCTTTTCATCAGACGAGGCACGAACGGGAACACTAGAAGTTGCGGGAGCCCAATCAGCACCATGGCCTCACCGGTTTGCTTGGCGCTATACTGCTGAACTTGCTCGAGATATTCCGGCAAAAGAAATACAGACCCGTATAAACTTGCTCCTAACAAAAAGTTTACTGCCGAAGCTAGACCTAAATTGCGAATCCGTAGTAACCGGAGATTGACCACCGGAGTTTTACTGACCAGCTCGCAGATAATAAAAAGAGGGATGAAAATTATCGCCAGCGTAAAACAGCGTTGGATGAACACGCTGGTAAACCAATCGTCATTTTGCCCTTCCTCCAGAAAGGCAATGAGCGAGCCAAGCCCGATGGCCATAAACACCGTGCCGAGCCAATCACCTTTCCAGAGCAGTGGCAGATTCATCGGCTCCGGATCGATCGCGAAGAAGATCGTGGCAAGCATTATGACGCCGGGGATGAGATTGATGTAGAAGACCATTGACCAACCATAACTGTCGGTGAGCAGCCCCCCGATGTAAGGTCCAACGGCGGGCGCCATCGTCGCGGTGATTCCGAACAGAACCAACCCGACCGTGCGTTTTGAAGGCGGCAATTGAGTGTTAATGACGGTGAACGCCATGGGAATCATCACACCTCCGGTGAAGCCCTGGAGCGCTCGATAGATAATCATCTGCGTCAGTTCGGTGGCCGTGCCGCATAAGCCGGAAAAGAGTAGGAAGAAAGAAACATTCACCAGGAGATAGAGACGCGTACCGAAAACGCGTCCCAGCCAGGCGGTGAGCGGAATCGTGATGATCTCTCCAATTAAATAACTGGTGGAGACCCAGGAAGCTTCAACCGCGGTGGAGCCAATGCCACCGGTAATCTCCCGTAACGATGCATTGGTGATCTGGATATCCAGCACCGCCATAAAAGCTCCCAAGAGCGTGCCCAGCACGCCTACCCAAGTGCGGAGACTGACATGTTCTTCTGATGATGGAGCAGTCATAGGGCGAGAAGCAGAAGTGATTGGTGATTGGCCGTCCCCGGCGTTTCACTTATTGCACGACGCCGGCTGGCGGAACCCCTTGGACCTGTGTGATCGGCTGACTCGGGATTTGCTGCGAGGGTTTTCCGGTTTCAGGGCCATTCTGATAGGGTTTATCGATCACTTCCTCGGTAACCGCGATACTGGGTTGAGCAGATAAGCCGGCCACGATCTTGTCCTGAAATCCTTTGATGCTTTCCGGATCGAACAGAATTTTCACCGGTACGCGTTGGACGATCTTAATGAAGTTGCCGGTGGCGTTGTCCGGCGGAAGCAAGGCAAAATTCGAGCCGCTGCCGGGCTGCAGACTGTCGACCCGGCCCTTGAACCGGTAGTGTGGGAGCGCATCGATTTTGATATCGACCGGCTGACCGACATGAACTCTTTCCAACTGCGTTTCTTTGAGGTTTGCGAGGAGCCAAACATCATCCTCGACCACCGCCATCAAAGCCTGCCCGACAGAAACTCGGTTCCCGGTTTGAACCGTTTTTTGAGCGATACGCCCGGAAACCGGAGCAACGACGGTACAGTAAGAGAGCTGCAGTTCGGCGTTCTGAACTTGGGCCTGAGCAGCGTCAACCTGGGCACTGGCCGCTTGCTGTTGAGCCTGGGCGACTTTCAGATTTTCCTTGGACACGGTCACCGCAGCCTCGCTCGCTTTGTAACTAGCAAGACTGGTTTGCGCCTGGGATTGAGCGTTGTCCAAGTCCTGCTTAGAAATGACCCCTCTCCCCTGATAAAACAGTTGGCTGTCCCGTTCGAAGGTGCGCGCCAAGTAGTCGGCGTTCGCTTTGGTGGAGTCTGCTTGAGCTTGGGCTTGGGTTAATTGCGCCTCGACCAGCGGAATCTGCGCGTTCGCCTGGACGAGCTGAGCTTTGGCTTGCAAATAGCTGGCTCGAGCTTGAGTCAGCGCCACCTGATAGTCGCGTGGATCTAGTTTCAACAGTGGTTGTCCAGCCGTGACGTGCCAGTTGTCGTCAACCAAGACCTGCTGGACCGTACCCGTGACGCGGGTGCTGATCTGGTGAGTATTACCGGTGACATAGGCGTCATCGGTATCCTCGTGGGCAGAGGCATACATCCAATACCGAACTCCGAAAAAAATGCCGAGGACGGCGACTACAGCTCCAATAACAAGAAAACGGCGGGGTGGACCGTTCCTGGTTTTACCTTTTTGATCTTCCTTTTGACTGGTACGCCCCGCAGGCGGTCGAGCGCCGACGTGGTTGAGTGGAAGGGTGTTTTCTTGGACGGACATAAGCGTGTGATGGTTGGGAAAGGGTCAACGCAAACGACCGAGATTGATCGAGACCGAAAAGATATTGTTGGTTGACCGAAGCTCCCTTGACATTACGTTACGTAACGTCACTCCAATATTTATGTTGTCAAGTCCTTCTCCGGAATCAATCTCAGAACCACCTCGCCCCCTCGGCAGCAGCACACCGTTTCCGGTTGCTTTCGCCGGAATTTCGCCGAAGGAAATTCATCCCATGCCTCGAAAGAAATCGGCTCCGGCCCGGCCTAGAACCGGAAATCGACGCAATCCACTGCTCCATCAGGCAATCATCGACGCCGCAACCGATGTGCTGGCTAAGGAAGGGCCGACCCGGTTCACGATCGAGGCCGTAGCCAAATTAGCGGGATGTGGAAAACCCACCATCTATCGATGGTGGCCCTCGCGGTCAGCTTTGCTGCTCGAGGTCTACGAACAGGCCGTGCAATTAGACATCTCTCCTCCGAAAGGAAAGGACTTGGAGGAGGACATTTCTACGATGCTAAGACAGGTCTGGCGGGTCTGGCGAAAGGATTCGGTTGGCTCACTCTATCGTCTAATCCTTTCCGAAATGATCCTCGATAAGGAAGGGGCGCGCTACCTGCGCGAAGTGTTTTTCCCGAGACGTCAGACTCTTACCGTCATCGCGTTTCAAGCGGCCCAGGATCGCGGTGAGATTCCGCAGGACGCCGACACAAAATTGTTGATGGATCTCGCGTATGGTTATTCGCTTTTCCGCATGATAACGCGGCAGATCGAAGATGATGATACGCCTGACCGAATTGCCGCTGCCATTGCCAAGCTCGCGAGGACTGGTGTTCCTGCACGGAAAAAGGACCGGCAGCCTCGCCGCGTCGAGATCAATAGCGAATAGCTAGAGGCAGACTATCCACGAGAATCTGAAAGTGAACAATGCGCCCTACGTAGACACGCGGCTGATGTTTTCGTTCTGAAGAAGCGCCCGGTAGGGACGAGCTCCTGCTCGTCCGGGTTTGGCAAACCCATGGAGGGGAGCCGCTTTTAAGCGTTGCGCGGAACCCGAGCTGATAGCGCAAACAACCGTCGTATTTCCTTGGCCGACGTAGCTAAAGGGGGAGAGGGGGCGAAGTCTGCTGAGACAGTGTCTAGCAGGCGGCTCCCGGAAACGTTTCACGATGCGGTTTGGCCTTCGCGTTGTTTTGATAGAGACCGAAAGTGAATCGTGGGTTGTAGGGATGTCACGAAACGTTCGCGGGCGCAGCCTACTTCCACACGCCCACATGGTAAACGCGGGGTTTCAAGAATGAGCGTGCAACGGTGACCGGGTAAAACCGGCTCCCCTCCAGCCGACCGCAAAAAAATCGTCTAGACGAATCGGTCAAATGACGCTTCTAAACAGGAAGTGCACTCCCGCTCGAAACGAGACAAATCCCGGACAACGCCACTTTATCGGGAACGGCAAACCGCAAATTGCAAGCTATGAACCGCCCAGCGCAAACCGAATTTGCTCAGCCGAGCTTAAGCCAAACGATCGATCCAACCGCGCGCAAAGAAATCATCGTAGGTGTTCTTCTCGCGATGTTTCTGGCCGCGCTTGATCAGACGATCGTCGCCCCCGCGCTTCCGACAATTGGCTCTTCGCTGGGAAATGCGGAATACCTTTCTTGGATTGTCACTGCTTATCTTTTAACGGCGACGGCTGTAACGCCGCTCTATGGAAAGCTGGCAGATATAAGAGGACGCCGGCCGGTTATCTTTGGGGCGATCGGTATTTTCGTCGCGGGATCGATCATCTCGGCTTTGGCTCCTTCGATGTTGATGCTCATCATCGGTCGAGCAATCCAAGGGATCGGTGGTGGTGGTTTGGGGGCTCTAGCCATGACCGTGATCGGCGACGTGGTTCCTCCGCGCGAACGAGGGCAATACCAAGGATATATTTCCGGGATGTGGGGGATCGCTAGTTTAGCGGGACCGGTTGTGGGCGGATTCTTCGCGCACAAGTTCCATTGGTCAATGATCTTCTGGATTAACTTGCCATTAGCGGCGGTAGCCATCGTGGTTTTGAATAATCCATTAAAGAAGTTGCCCCCTGTCCACAACGACCACCGACTGGACTTGCTAGGTGCGAGTCTGGTCATCTTGGCAACGACTTCTTTGATGCTCGTGCTGACTTGGGGCGGTTCGCGGTATGCGTGGATATCAGCCCAAGTTTTCGGCCTGACGTTCGTATCACTGATCTTTTGGGCGCTATTCGGTCTCCGGATTTATCATTGTGAAGAGCCAATTCTTCCAATTGAAGTCTTGAAGAATCCAATCGTGGCAACGGCAACTATTTCGAACTTTTTTTCGATGGGCGTGAACTTAGGTCTTGGTGTGTATGTTCCGCTTTATTTACAGGGGGTTCGCCGCCTGGACCCCAGTAGCGCCGGTATGAGCTTGGTCCCGTTGATGCTGAGTATGGTTTGCGGGGCTGCGTTCTCCGGGTGGATGACAACCCGATTAAAACATTACAAACGGGTCGCCTTGATAGGAGTAACCATAGCGGCGATTGCCCTTTTCGCGCTGGCCCTTTGGGCCAGCGCATTATCGTACCTCGGTCTAGAAGCGGTCCTGATGGTGATTGGCGTCGGAGTTGGGACCTCGTTTCCTTTAGTGATCGTTTGCGTGCAAAACGCAGTAGACCCTGGGCACCTCGGTGTCGCGACCGGGGCAGCCACTTTTCTGCGCGCCCTCGGTGGCGCCATGGGTGTGTCAATTCTTGGCGCAGTGTTTCTCAGTTACGGGTTTGCGCAAAATGGCGAGGCGGCCAAGGGGCTAAGCGATCTCGGTCCACAGGGCGAAGCGGCGTTTGCCACGATTTTCTTAACAGCTGGAATTGGGTTGGTGATCACTAACTTTTTCCTTCTTTTGATGAAAGAGAAACCGCTGCGAGGAAAGGTGAGAAGTGAGAAGTGATTGGTGAAAAGTGAGAGGTGGAAAGCTTGCCCACCATCTATTCAACCCGCGACGTGTCCAACTCAGGAACGCGCTCCAATACTGTATCATGGCGGAGGAGGACAATCACCAAGGCCACAAGAGCAACTCCGACCAACACCAAAAGACCGTTGGTAAAGCTTCCGGGTCGCGTTCTTGATCATACCCATCACCGATGGCCCAACTCGCGAGGTTTTTCACCAACCCCGGATGAGCGGGAGCTCATTCCTAGCGAGCCGCCGGCTCAATGGCCTTGCAAACAGGGTCCGCCTCCTAGCCCCGCATCTTTCTTTATTGTCCGGGCCGACGATAGATGAGGTCGCGGCGGGCGTTGCTCGATTGTTTCTGAGTCTAACGCTTTTTTCAAAAGGCTGAAATCCGCTTTGCCTAACCCCTCGCATTCGGCCACAGCCTCCTTAACATGACGTTTTGCTGCCTTCAGCTCAAACCACAGGAACGTGAGCGTTTGCATAAATCTCCTAATCTCCTTTCGACGTCCCAGCATACCGTCGAAGGCGAGACGGTAATCGGTAACCCCGTGCTAACATTTTCTGCCGGAGATCGCCGATACTCCAATATATTAAAGATTCGACATTGATAGCTATCAGCTATTGTACCGCCATGGAGCTCCGGCATCTGAGATACTTCGTTGCAGTAGCTGAGGAATTGAATTTTGCACGAGCCGCTCGGCGCGTTCATATCGCTCAACCCTCTTTAACCAAACAAATACAACAGCTTGAACATGAGCTGGGATTTCCGTTGCTGTACCGCACCAAGAAAAAGGTAGAACTCTTGGACACAGGCCATGCCTTCTTTGAGGAAGCGCTGCGGCTCCTGCGCCAGGCAGAGAACGCGATCCAAACTGCCCACAGGATACATACCGGTGAAAGTGGCCGTTTAGTAATCGGCTTCAGCCAGTCCGCCGCACCAGAGGTTCTACCCAGGATTCTTCGCAGGTATCATGCCTTGTACCCGAAGGTGGTAGTCGACCTCTTGGAAATTGTGAGTATCCAAAGCGGCGAATCGTTGATGGAGAGCGCAGTGAGTGTTGCCTTGGTCCGATCGCCAACATTTTTAAGCCGCGAACTATTCTGTTTCGAAACCATCCAACGCGAACGTTTCGTGCTCGCTTTACCGGATTCACATCCGTTGGCAAAGCAAAAAAGCGTCCGAATCAAGACGTTAGCGAGCGAGCCTTTGATCGTTCCTCCGCTTCAGCCGGGATGGGGCTACGCAGACTCATTGTTCCAGATATTCCGAGACTATGAGATCGTGCCTTCCATCGCGCAGGAAGCGCTTGGCGCGTTGGCTGTGGTCACTCTAGTAGCAGCCGGGTTCGGCATCGCCCTGGTACCTGCTTCTCTCGGCCATTTCAGTTTACCCGGAGTGATTTACCGGCCCATTAAGGGGCCATGTCGAACCAGCGACCTCACTCTGGTTTGGAGGCGTGACAGCCGCGCCTCGACGGTTCGAGCTTTTTTGGAGGTGGTTAGGGAGGAGTACAAGGCAGGAGCTAGGAGCTAGGAGGGCCGCCGGCGTGTCGGCGTGTCGGCCGCGTCGCACCTTTCACCCATTCACCCATTCGCCCATTCGCCCTTTCGCTTATGCTCTAGTTTCCACCTCCTGGCTCTTCCCCCGTGGAGCCGTAATTTTTTCCAGCCGGAGCGGGAGCCTCATTGTGGCCATGATCAGTACTGCGTGCAGGCTGCATAACAGGGCAAAACTAATTGTGAACGCGCTGGTTACATTAGCGGACGAATGGACGGCTAGCTGCCAACCGAGAAAGGTTGCGCA
>JAFAZK010000317.1 GCA_019239825.1 Verrucomicrobiota bacterium
GATTAATCAGGTGGGATTGGAACGGCGTGGATTTTCGCCGGAAGCCATCCGGGTCCTAAAAGAGGCGTTCCGCATCCTTTACCGGGCGAAGCTGAACACTAAACAGGCGCTGGATGAAATCGGGCGTAATCTCCCGGAACTACCGGAGTTGCGAGATCTGATTACGTTTATCGAGACAAGCGAGCGGGGGATAATTAGGTAACGCCACCGGAGAAGAAGAAAATGTCACGCAAAGACGCAAAGGCGCAAAGGTTCGGACTAACGGAGAAGTCGTTGTAGGGACGTGCCGACTTTTTGGGGAACCGTCAGAAAAGGCTCTCGTTGTCGAGCAAGAGGTTAAAGGTCGTTAACGATTCGGTGGATACCGTCTTTCAGGAGATTTTCACCGAAGTTGATCAAAAGGCCTAGGCGGAGGCGCGTAAGCCGGAGATAGGTGAGAAGCTGCTTGAAGTGGACGGGCTCTAGCTTTTCGACCGATTTTAGTTCGAGGATGACCAAGTCGTTCACGACCACGTCAGTTTTGAATCCGAGGTCAAAGGTGACTCCCTCGTACATCAATGGAACAGGCATTTGCTGACGCGTCGTCAGATTGCGCTTGTTCAACTCGTAAACTAGTACCGGCTCATAGACTGATTCATAGATCCCCGGCCCGAAGTGTCGGTGGAGCTTGAGTGCCGCATCCACGACTTCTCTTGCAATTCGATTCTCCTCCAGAACTTACATTCAAAACATTAATTCGATATGTTGTCTAATCAGAACGGTGATGCTAGCGTGCTCCGAACCTTTGCGTCTTTGCGTCTTTGCGTGACATTTTGTCTTAAATCTTTGGCGCGATTTCCTGCTTCTCTACGCTTTGTCTGAAGAGCAAATCAACCACGTCGCGGACGTATTGTTCGTCGCTTAGGCCGATGGTGGCGGTTTCGGGGAAACTGATCAGAGACCGGAAATGCTCGGCCAGTGTGGCAAAGAGTTGGACCCGAGCGGCGGCGTCGAGTTTGTCCCGGCGCAGAACGGCTTCTAAGGCGATTTGAGCCTCGGCGGGATCGACCGATTGCCGGAGTCGCGCGGCTAAGTGCGGAAATGCGCGTAAAGAGTTAAAGCTGTCCCCCAAGATGGGAGTTAGATCGGGGCTCAATCCGGTATCAACTCGAATGACGACCGTATTCGCGGCCAGGTCTCCCAGACGCTGTAGCTTTGGCGACAATACCAGGAAAGCGCCGCCAACCGTGTAGCAGACTGGGAGGAGGTCAACTAACCGAAGCAGGTTACGGATGACGACTTGGGCAGAGGTGAGGCGTAAACCATCGGCGTCGACTACCCGAAGCTTCAACACCCGTTTACCGATAGTTTGGCCACGCCAGATCCATTCGAAGAAAATGGAGTAACCGAAGGTTAGCGCAAAATAGGCAATGAATTGAGCGGCAGGGACGAAATCAGAACTGAATGCTCCCAACAGATAACAAAGGTGAGCAACTGACGAGGAGATCAACATGACGGTCGCCACGTCGATACTAACTGCCAGGAATCGAGCGGCTGGACCGGCTAGCCGGTAACGGAAACGGACTCCCTCGGGGGTCTGGAGGATTAGCTCGTTCGTTCTATTCATCAAAACAAATCAACTACGAATGGACACGAATGAACGCGAATAGGAGAGGCTGATGGGTCAAACCCTCGCCAGGAGACGTTCGCGGGAGCCGCCTGCTTGCCTTGCGAGCGAGCTGCAAAGAGATAAAGCGGCTCCCCTCCAGGCGTGCAGCGTGGTTCAGATTGTTGTTAATTCGTGTCAATTCGTGTCCATTCGCGGTTTAATTTCGTTCCTGCCGCGGCCTGAGAAGCCGAGAAAGAAAACAAGCAAGGCTAGCTCCAGAATGCCGAAGCTGATCTTAAGAAAATACGGGACAACCGGCGCGTGATATTGAGATAAAAACGATTCCACTATGCCGGCCCAAACTAGTAGAAAGCAGGCTCCACAGATTAGTGTGACCAGGGGATTAGAAATTTGGCGAAGACGCTGGCCGACAGTTTGATCGGATCCCCAACCGATTAAGGCTTGCCCTAAAAGTAGACCGGCCTGACTGGCGATAAGGATAGCGGGAATCTCGATGACCCCGTGAGGTAACAGCCAGCCGGCCAGGAAGATAGATTGACCGGCCCGAACATAGTCGACGATGACCGCCCCGAGAATCACGCCATTGTAGAAAACGAGAATGATGGTGCCGATTGCCCAGGTCATTCCGAGGGCTAAGGAAGCCAGCGCCACCCGGGCGTTATGAGTCATGAGATAGGCGGAAAACGTCGTGTGTTTTCCTTCTAGGTTGGATGAAGTTGGATGTTCCTCGTCATGGACCCGGTCTGCGGGGTTTCCGAGCAGGTGCGGAAATGCCCCTAACAAGAGTGGCTTTGCTCGCGCGTCGAAAGTGATCGCGCCGCCGGCGAACAATGCGCCGGCCACGGTGAGCAGCAAGGCAAACCAGAAATAACGTTGATACTGACGAAAGGTCTGGGGGAATGTACGGAAGAGCCAGGTTCGCGGACGAAATCGCTGGCTGCGAGCGCGGTTGTCGTTCAGTTCGCTATAGGCACGCGCCACTAACGCTTGAAGAAAGGTGATTAAGCTCGGTTCAGCAGCGAAAGTCGCAATTCGAACTAGAGCAGAGCTAGTCCGTTCATAGAGATAATGGGCTCGCTCTGCATCGGCCAGTGTGAGCTTCGCGGCTGGATCGTTTTCCATCTTGCGCAACAACTTGTCCAACTCATCCCAGATCGGACGTTCGCGCTCGATAAACTTTCGGAGATCCAGAATCATTAACGTTCGGCGTTCGGGGTTTGGCGTATCGGCGTTTGGCGTTCGGCACGGGGCTTCGCGATGCTCGATGTTATGTTTTGCGGTCGCTGTGGAATTTGAATTTTCGACCCCGCATTTCGCTGGTATTCAGATGACGCATCAGGCCTCCGAGGCATTGGATCGCCCGGACCCCCAGGGAATTGATCGGTTCGAATTGTTCGATCTGTACATAGCCAAAATCCACGGCATAAAGCAGTTGCCCTCGGGCTTCACCCACAGACCCCTTCGAAACGGAGACAAATTGGGAAAACTCTCGGTTACCATCGCGCTCAAAGCCTTCAGCGAAATTGGAATAAATGGAGATAATCGTTTTCCGTAATTGAGTTACCAGAACAGGATCCTTCGCAAAGACACCTCCATTCAACGGCACCGCGATGGCCCGCGCAAAGTTCCTACAAAGTTGGAACGCATCGAATTCAGTAAAATCATTCATATGAATATAATAACTCTACAAAACGATGTTGTAAATGTCGATTCGATACGGCCGAACGCCAAACGCCAAACGCCTTCATAGAAGCTGGCGGCGCTTGGTCGCAAGATACTCGCTAACCACCGTTAAAGTGAAGCTTTGGCTGGGGGCTAGTTGAAACAGCACGCCTGCCTGCAGGAGTTGTTTTCGGAGTTCTTGAAGTTTAGCCCAGCGCAGATGCCCGGCGATGTTCTCGTAGATCTGATCGGCGTGTTCAACGCCCGGCGCGCTGAAAAGTGGTTGTGTGTCCGTCGGCAAAAGCATGATCGGCATCACCAGATGCCGCCGAGCCAGAAACCGGGCTGCGAGTAAGAAGTTCTCGCCGGTTACTGAGTCATCCAGCGAGGTCAAGAAAATGAGAAGTGAGCGTTTGGTTAATCGGTTTAGGATAGTCGCTGCGATATCTTCAAAGTCGGGAGCAACCAGCCTGGCTTGAAGATTAATCAAGAGATCGCGGCAATGATTGAAATGGAGGGAACCGCTGCGAGCCCGGGCCATTTGGTCTACTTTGTCGCTGAAGGTGATGAGGCCGAAGAGATCGCCCTGCCGTTCCGCGGTAGCGCCGGCAAGAAGCGTCGCCGCAATGAAGCTCTCGAGGATGGTGGAGGTTGCGCGTTTGGCGTTTGGCGTTTGGCGTTCGCCGTTCTCGCTCGTTGAACTTACCTGGCGGCGGCTTAGCCGTGAAGAATCGATCGCGATGTAGACCTCTTGGGATTTTTCTACCTGAAAGACTTTAGTGATCGGTTTGTGACGCTTCGCTGCTGCTTTCCAATGGATCGAATCAAAGCTGTCTCCGGGTTCATACTCTCTCAGTTTCTCAAACTCGCGTCCGCGTCCAATCTGTCTCTGCCGATGCACACCGAACCCGCCTCGATCCAGGAAACGAGCGATTTTTCTACCTTCTAAGGCAAGGTCGGGATAGACACGGAGCTCACTCTTCAGCGGACGTTCTTCGCGGAAAACCCAGCACCGCGCCGGCGAGATCCAATCGAAAAACAGGCGATTGATCGGATAGGTACCGCGATGCTCTGCGACCCCTTTGAACGGAATCAATAGATTCAAGAGGCCAGCTTCGATGCGGAGGAAAATGTTTGATTGATCTGCCTTAACGGTCGGAGGGAGATCGAGAGCCAAGCGGATTACGCCGCCGCGAAGTCCGGTACCGTTCAGCTTGAGATCGAGCGTGAAATCGCGTCCAGCCGTGACGCGATTCACCGGCGCCATCTGAAATTCGAGTTGCCGATACTTTCCTAGCCCCAGCAATAGGTCGACTAAACTCGCCAACACGAATACCACGATTCCGAGAACGCAGATGGAGCGTAGACCGCCGACCACGCCCGCTAAGATCGAGAGTGGCAAAATGATAGCGGCTGCCCACACTACTAGATTGGTCCGCGGCGCGATCATGATGCGTTTGGTGTTTGGGGTTCCGCCTTCGCCAGCGTTCCGGCCTCCCACAAGAAATAGTTGCGAAGCCAAATAGGAGTGGAGGCTTGGTCGGACAAGTCGGCGTTTGGAGTTCGGCGCTTGCCACGGTGCATCGCTCTTTTGGTCTCAGAATTAGTGGTAAGGGTGCGCATTAGTTGGTTCTCACGGCAACGGTATTCCTCCAAGCGTGATGCCGATCTCGCCGAACGCCGAACGCCGAACGCCAAACGCAATCATCTCGGGACGGGCAGCTTTTCCAGAATATCCTTCACCACCGCATTGGCATCGGAACCTTCAATTTCGAATTCGGGTCGTAGTACCAAACGATGTTCCAGAACACTTTGGGCGAGCGACCGGATGTCGTCCGGGGTGACAAAGTTTCTCCCATCAAGAGCCGCATGCACGCGACTCGCCAAAATCAGGGATTGGGTAGCGCGCGGTCCTCCGCCAAAAAGAACGCTCTCGTGGCGCCGGCTCTCTCTGACGATTTCCACCAAGTACATAACCAATTCCGGCCGAATTAAAACTTCATTCAACGCCGCACGAACCCGGGTGAGATCCTGCTCCGAAATAACCGCTTGTACCGCTCCGCGCTCCAAAACGGCCTCTGGTGCCTCTGCGGTTAACATCCGTTGGGCTAAAGACAGCTCTTCCTCTTGCTGAGGCAGGCCCATCCGGATCTTCAGCATGAAACGGTCCTTCTGTGCTTCAGGTAACGGATAGGTGCCTTCGAACTCGATCGGATTTTGAGTCGCGAATACAGTGAAATTTTCGGCTAATCGATACGTGTTTCGGTCGATCGTCACTTGGCGTTCCTGCATGGCCTGTAGAAGAGCCGATTGGGTCTTGCTGGGTGCACGATTAATCTCATCCGCCAACAAAAACGTAGTAAAAATCGGACCGGGAGCGAAGGTGAATTCGCTTTTTTGAAAGCTGAAAATGTTGGTGCCTAAAATGTCGGATGGCATCAGGTCCGGCGTGAATTGAATTCGGGCGAAAGGGCTTCCCAGTATTTGTGCGAGGGTCCTGACCAACAAAGTCTTAGCAACACCCGGTACACCTTCAATTAAGGCATGTTGATTAGTGAAGATGGCTATCAGGGCGAAGCGAATGGCTTCTTCTTGTCCAATGACGACCTTAGCTGCCTCGGTTCGGGCTCGAGCCAGAACCTCCTTTAGTTCATCGATCGAATCATTCATGAGTGTTGCAATTTGACGATCTGATTATAACGCTCCACTTGCGAGGTAGTTGGCGGCAGAGAGTTTATTAAATTTTCCAGGCGAGCCTGTTTTGCCTGGTTAGTTGGACCTTTTTGCTTCCAAATTTGCAGACAGACTGCGCAGAGATCCGCTGCGGGGAGCGTGCGTCGCAACAAATTAGTGAAGATCTCGTTTCCTCCGGCCCCGCGCACCGCGGACTCAGAGTCTAACTGTACCCGGCGCACGGGTCTCAAGCTGTAACGGCTTGCCCATAGATACAGCAGGGCTAGCGCAACGACGGCGGCAAATGCGCCATCTAAACCGTACCGTCGGGCTAACCCAATAATGCCGGGATGGTCAAGGATACCAAGGTGGGTCTCGTCGAAGATAACGGTCGAATGTTCGGGAAAAAGCCAACTAACTAGCGCCGCGTTCCGATGCGCCGCTAGTGCGATATTGGAGAGCGGATAGGAGTCGGCTAATAGTATCAGTTTACCGGCTCCAAACTTTCGTTGAAGTACCACGGGGAGATCTCGAGCCTTGGCCAAAACCTCCCAGTCGCTTTGTGCCGGCTGAATATACAAATGCCCTGCCCAACTGGATTGGTCAGCGAACAGATTCGATTGCAGTGGGGCTACCAAGCTTTGGTTAGACCAGAGTATGCGAATTCCCCAGTTCTCGATTTTAGCGACTTCACCGCGAAGCGATTTAATCTCTGGAGGTGCTGGATCTTTTTGGTCTTCTTCATTGAAATCGAATTGTCGAGAGCTAAACGCTACCAGCAGAGTTCCCCCGTTTGTCATCCAGTCATTTAAAAGTTGGGTTTCCTCGGCCGGCCCCTTGCTCGGTAGAAGGCCCGTCACAACTAAAATCTTCCCATTCCCAGATGGCACTTCCTTTAGCGGCTGTACGGACCGTTCGACATGGATCGATGGGAGCCTGGATAAAGTTTCGAATAAGATCCGATAACCTTTTGGATCTGCTCGGTAGCTCGAATACTCGGGATAAACTCCGTTCACCTCCGCTCGGACCTTAAACATCTCGACCCCGGCCACGACAAAAATAGCGGCCATAAGGCCAATCAAGATGAAGGCAATCAAGCGATCGTTACGCATTGTGTTCCCTAAAAGACCCGTCCCATAGGGATGGTGTCGGACTTTGCCGCGGAGCGGCCACGCATTATAGCCCAGGACTTTAGCCCTGGGTTGCATAGCGCGAAAGCCGCCCTGAAAGTAGCGACCGAGGCGCGTCTTTGGGCTCTTCGCGTGTTATTCATCTCCGCCCCAACATCGGATGCCACTTTTCCTCGTTCGTCCCGCATGCCCGAACTACGGCGGACAGGCAGGGCAGCTTTTACTAACCGCGAACCCAGGGTTAAACCCCTGGGCTTTTCGGTATAGCCGCTTCGCGGCCAGTCAGACAGTCCTCGTAGGGACCGTGTGAGGCAGTGCGCTTTTGTACGACTATTTCTTAAGTCCAACATGCGGTGCTCGATTCCCTGCGTTCAATCCCCACCATTCTTTGCAAGGCAGGCATGTTTCAGGCGTTGGTAAAGGCTCTCTGATTGGTCGAACTCGGCGACGCTGACCGGGTGGGCGCCGTACCAACAGCGCTCGAATAATTTGCGGTCAGCGGAAAATATTGCATCAAGACCGGGCACGGCATTGAGTTTCCGTCTTAGCTCGCGCTCGTAGTCAAAATTCGATTTTGATTTTCTGATCCGAACCAAGCCCTGAGCGCCCAGCAACGAGAGTGCCGCTAAAAATAGTGCGCGCAATGCTTGGCGTAAGTCGCCCTCCTCGACTTTTTGCCGAGCTAACCGCAACCATTCGTCGTCGGGCAACTGATCTGCGGTGGTATCCTCGCTCTCCAGGTCCGGGGCCGGCGCAGCCGCATGAATTGCGGGTGGTGCGATGGTGCGTCGCCGAGAGATTATCTTAATCAGGATCAAGGTTAAAACCGTTACTGCCCCAACAATGGTCACCCAGGATAAGATCTGGGCCACCGTGCTCATTCCATCGGTCCCGCCGGTGGGAATGCCGGAAACGTGTGGGTATAAAGAGGCGAGCCATCTACTAAGTGTCCGTCCCAAGCGGCCGAGAGTCCGGCCAAAACTGCCAAGAACATCCCTGAGCCAATCTCTAAACTGTTCCAACCAACCGGGTGGCGCCTCCGCCTTGCTCGGGTTTCGCCAAGCGTATTCCGGCGCGTTTAACACATGGTCGAGTTGTTGGTTGACTTGGGCAGTAGGCAGTCGAGCGCCGTTTGGGGTAGCGCTGGCCAACGGCATTGAGCGCATTTCCTGTTCTGAACGATCGACGGAAATTGCGTAGCTCCTGGTCGGCGCTAACAGAATCAGAATAGCCGCAAAAAGGCGCAAAAAACGCAAAAAAAAGGGACTGAAACTAGTTATCATCAGCGGTGAGGCACCAGCACTTTGATTTACTTTTGTTCTGGTACGAAACGAATGCTGTTTCACGCTTTTTGCCTGCCTCCCCTGTTCCACAATTGTCTCACGTCTACTCGTCGTCCGTTTTTGCGTTTTTTGCGCCTTTTTGCGGCTATTAAGTCTTAGCTGTCTCGGTCGCATAACCCAACCCGGCGAGACGGTATACCAGATCTTTACCCGAAGTTTCACACTCAATCCGCCGGAGCCGGATCACGTAAAAAGATTTTAGTAAAAGATCGATGATAAAGTAGGAAATGAAGCCTGTTCCTAACAGAAAAGGGACCGAGGCTAGCCATTGAAAGTTTTGTGTGAGCAGGGTTTCGACGCCGAACAGCATTTTGCATAAGAACGGGAGGGTGGCGAGCGTCGAATAAACGCAGGCAAACATCACGATGCGGAAAGTGAAAATGATTCCGTTTAAAATCAGTCCTGAACCGATCTTGCCCGTAGAGAGCTGGATACAACGCATAAAATCTCCCCGGTTACCGGTCATGACGATGCTAGCGTTCTGGAAAAACGCGTCTACGAACGGAGAAGGTACCAAGGCGATGAATGCCATGGGTTTGATCAAAATACCCCAAGGCTGAATGGCGCATTGAGCGGACCAAAGCCGCAGCAGTTCCAACGGACCGCGACGAGGAATCGGTTCTCCCGAGTAAGATGCGAGTAAGCGCTGGCAGGCCAACGCCTGGAATCCCTTCATCCAACAGTAACCGAGGGCAAGACGAATCACTGAATCGCCTAAGTGTTCGGCCAGGTACCGATGATAGGACGCATCTGCCAGCAGCTGGAAAAACAAGAGCGCGAACGGAGTAATACCTAGTATGTAGTAGGCGTACATGATCGCCGAAGTTCTGCGCAGCAAATGAATCGCTTCCTCTAGCAGATCGATCATCTAAGTGAGAAGTGAGAAGTGATTAGTAAGAGGGGAGGGCCAGTAAGTAGTAAGCAGTAAGCAGTAAGCAGTGATTGGTCGTTGGTGATGGAAGAGCGGAAGGGTGGAGGATTGGAAGGGGTGATTGGTGGCGCCAATTTGTCATCGTCATTTTGTCGTCTTCCGTTGCGCCCTTTGCGTCCTTTGCGCGGGGCTGTCTGTCATTCATTGGCTATACGCTCCGTCAGAACCAGGTGCCGTTATATACGTTAACCGGGATCAACAGCAGGATACGCTCGATCACGTAGAACGAGAGGTAGGCGGCGATGAATCCTAGCAACAGTCGCAATGGGCTTAGCCAGTCGAAGGCCATGGGTCTGCGGCTTGTGCCGGCTTCAATTGATTTCTGAAGACAGGCTGCGCAGAGGAACCGGGTATCGTGTTCGACGACACACTCGCGACAGTAATATTGATGGCAACTCGGGCACCTGGCTGCCGCTTCTCGGTCCGAATGCACTAAACAACGGCGTGCGGCAAGATTCATACTGCTGCCTCGTTAGATTGCTGAATCTGCTGGGGTTGCTGAGCCTGTATGATGATCGGAACGACCGTCTGCTGGAATCTTATCAGCTGGTTTTCTCGTTCCACCGGGCGTAGCCGGCGGATCTGAGCAGCGGTTTGGATGTTAACAACGTAAGTTCGGCCGGCAATCAGGTTTAATAGAAGCAAGCCGCCAAAGACCAGGCAGAATACGGCGCCAACTATGTAGCACCAGGTCTGATGACCGACGTACCAGAACAGACTGCAGAATAGGAGAAATCCCCAGACCGCTGACAACCAAATCCAGCGGTTGCTCTTAGAAAAGGAAATTGCCTCGATATCGGTAAAGTAAAAGCGTCGATATTTCTCAAAGAGCATAATTTGCTTGGCATGAAGCAAATGATCCTCACCGAGGTAGATTTCGCTGCGTGAACCGGGCAACAGACGTGAGGTCCAACCGGTGACAGCGATTTTCCGGTATGGAGCCGGCCGGGTCTCAGTCTCGCGGCCGCGGGAGAAGGCGGGATCACTCATAGACCGAAGTCAGTAGGATGGCTTTGAATTAGCCAGACAACCAGCCAGACCAGTGCGATCCAGCCGGCGCCCTCTATTAATGACAAACCGGCTGCTAAAACAAACCGATACTTCGAGCGCGGTACTAATGGGCGCTGTCGCCGCCACCCGATGATAACGATGGCTAAAGCGAACGCGCTGAAAATTAGTCCCAAATAAATATATACGAAGCAAAGTACCGGCAAGACCAGCAGCAACAGGGCGATATTGTCGAACAGGATGGCTTGATCTTGGAATAGCGGTTCTGAGGCTTGCCGGCGTTTTCGGTAGATGCAATCCGGGCAAAGCTTTTGAGTTCCGAACGCCAGCGTACAGAGCGAGCAAAGAAATCGGCCGCACGAGGCGCAAACATCTTCTGCTCGTGAATCAGCGTGGAAAAAGCAACCCGCCTCGGTCTCGTTACGTCGCGCCGGGCGCGCTGAGGATGTGGCTTTCGCGATTGCCGGGAAAACCAGCGTACGAGTCGGCGCCTGGCAGTTTGGGCAGGCGGTAAAATCTGTCAGGTTCCACTGCGAGGTGGCTAACAGGCGATGGCAGATGGGACAAAAAGCGCCGGCGCTCATGGCTTAATCTTCGAAAGGCGTTTTATCACTCGGGTATCGCAAATGTAGTCATGTAGCGCTCTCTTTTCCGAATCGAACCCGGCCATGATGTATCCGATATAAAGTAGCAGTCCGCTCAAGCCTTCAGCAAAGTAACGTCCAAGGGCTCTCGGATAGGATACTTTCGAGAAATCAGAACGAACGATCTGCAACTTTAGCGCCATTTTGCCGGGCGTAGCGCCGTACCTGCCGACGAAGAACACGGAATAGCCAAGATGGAGCAGCAGAACGAAAATGAAATACAACCCATAGGCAATTAGAACTCCGCGTGATTGCCAGAACGGTTGCGGCGTTGTTGCGGACGCTGATCCGAACATTTGCCAGAAAACATACGCGCGCAACGCCAGCTCGAACGGAAGACGAACCAGGAAAAGCGCGATCTGGTCGATCATATATGCGCCGGCGCGGATCCAAAATCCTCCATAGACGCCGGTGGTTTCAGGGGATAATCCTTCCCTGATCTGTTGGAAGAATACCTCTTTGCAATCCTCGCACAGACTAAGGGAACCGTACCGGACGGATAGATCCGGCGAGCAAAGCCGTTTGCATCTGAAACAGTTGATCGCCGGCCGGTTAAACGCTTCCGCGAGGGTCTTCCAGCTCTGCAGCCCCTGGCGCCAGACCCGGGTCCCTAAAGTGATGGTTCCATCCCCGAAAAGCCGATCGATTTCGGTTTCCTCGACCGGACCGGTAGGCTGGCTTCCGATTAGGTAATACCAAGTCATAGGTCGGCGCGGAGCCAAATGGTCGATAAGTTTTCGAGTAAAAGCAAGGCGGAAGGGAAGAAGAAAAACTCACGCAAAGACGCAAAGGCGCAAAGGTTCGGACCATGCGACAGGAGGTTTGTGGACGTACTAGCGTCCCGGGTGCTAATGAGGCGAAACACTCATCTTTCGTGGAAGGAGGGATAGAGGTCGTTGACGACTCGGTGGACAATTTCAGCAGGTTCTCACAGAAATTGATTAAAAGTCCGAGGCGTCATGCTGCATGGTCCGAACCTTTGCGCCTTTGCGTCTTTGCGTGAGTATTATCTGCTGCTTGCCGTTCGCTTGGGCGCGCTTGATCGCGTGGCGAGCCGGCCAAGGGTCTGAATCGCTTCGGCGAATTTTCCTGAGAAAGCGTGCCCGCAGCTCACTCGGAAACAGTTGCCGTATCGTTCACCGGTGGCGGAGAAAATGTTTCCGGGGGCGACGGCGATGCGAAACCGGTTAAGTGCCTCCGCGGCAAGTTCGAGCGCATCGAAATCCTGTTCGAGTTCGATCCATAATAGAAACCCACCGCTGGGTCGAGATATCCGAGTCGACCCCGGGAAATTTTCCGCGATGGCGCAACTGAACCGGTAAACTTGTTCGGCCAAGAATTTGCGCAACCGCCGCAAATGCGCATCGAACGAACCGAATTTAAGAAATTCTGCGACGGTTAGTTGCGGAAGCGAAGGCGTAGCCAAGCTGGTCGCGGATTTGAGCTCCAGGACCCGGTCATGAAACTTCCCTGGCACGATCCAACCAACTCGAAGACCAGGCGCTAGCGTCTTAGAAAAAGAACCGATCAAAATGACGGATCCGTCTTGATCAAACGATTTTGCAACTTTCGGACGTTCTGTTTCAGGCCGGTGTAACTCACCAAAAATGTCGTCCTCGATGAGCGGTACGCCAAACCTGGCCAACAATCGGACGAGGTTGTGTTTCGTTTTAGTGCTGAGTGAATAACCGAGAGGATTGCTGCAATTTGTTACCAACAAACAAGCTGCCACTCTGGTAAAGCGTTGCAGCGCATTCTCAAGATCTCCGAGATCGACTCCTTGGACCGGGTCGGTAGCCAACTCCACCACTCTTAACCCAAGGCTTTGGATGATCTCGAGCACACCAAAATAAGTGGGCGATTCGACGAGAATGATATCGCCCGGCTCACTCACCGCTCTTAACGCCAAATGCAGCGCTTCCGACGCTCCGCACGTAATTACGAAATCGTCCGGTGAGAGGAAACATCCCCAGGCGTTCGCGCGTTGCGCCAGTTGCTGACGTAACAGTTCGATCCCGGCCGGAGGTCCCTGGTTGGATGTTTCTCCCGGATAACGTCGAGCGGCGCTGGCAGCGGTCTGAGCTAGCTTTCGTACCGGCAATACCTCTGAGCCGAGCAAGCTGAGCCCGAGCGGAACCACCTGCTTGGAAGTGCCAAGGGTGACGGTTTGGTGTCTCAGTGTGCTGATAGCAACATCTTTTGCCCGGAAAATCGTTTGCGTTTTTGTGGGCGCCGCTACCAGACGCAATCTGGGTTCCCGAACGTAAAATCCGCTCCTGACCCGAGCTTCGACTAGCCCTTTATTTTCCAAAAGCCGGAAAGCGTGTAGGACCGTCTCCAAGCTATAGCCGTGGTCCTTGGCCAGTTCGCGGACCGAAGGTAACCGGTCGCCCGGCAGATAAGTCCGAGCTTCGATCTGCTTGTGGAGTCTGTCCGCGAGGAGCTGGTACGAAGGTTCCATCTTTCAGGTGAGAGGTGAGAGGTGAAAGGCCTGCCCTGTGTAAGCATTGAGCGCGTCGAATGGGTGAATCGTGGTTCGGGTCAGTATCCAGTAATCAATAATCAGTAATCAGTAATCAGTAATCAGTCTCCTGCACTCCTGCACTCCTGCACTCCTGCACTCCTGCACTCCTGCACTCCTGCACTCCTGCACTCCTAATAGCGCACAGCGAGCGGCGGAATCAAACTGTTCCGGTTCAATATTGAGTGTTCTGTATCTGTTCTGGTCTGGTGAGTTGAGCAAGATTCGGATTTATGGACGGAATGCGGTCACCCTTTCGTATTATCGAAGGTGGATTGAAGAGAGAGGACTTGTCCTCCATAGCTCCAGCGACGAAGGAGGAAAGGAGGTCTCCGCACGAGTTGGAGGGCTGGATTTTTACCTCTCTGGGGGTGCTGTGTTTTAGTCTGTCCTTTGTGAGTGCCCGGTTGGCGTTACGCGGGTTTGATCCCTTCTTCATTGCTTTAGCCAGAGGGGCTGGAGCCGGTACCATTGCGTTTCTTTGTGCTGTCCTTGGAAAATATCCCATTCCGACAGGGAAGCAGGTGTTGAGATTGTGCTTGGCCGCAGTGGGTATTGTTTTCATTTTTCCGGTTCTGACCGCGGTTGCGTTGCAGAGTGCACCGGCGAGTCATGCCGCTACGGTTGCGGCAATCTTGCCACTATTAACGGCGGTTTTCGGAGTCTGGCGAAAACATGAACCAGTGCCGGTATTATTTTGGATAATCGCAGCGGCTGGGACTGCCGTGGTAGCCTGGTATTTGATCTCGCGGTCAGGTGGTATTGAGCTGCAGCAAGCCGATCTGCTGATCGTGCTAGCCTGTGTGGCCTGTTCGTATGGATACGCGGAAGGCGGCCTGTTAGCCCAGGAGATGGGTGGATGGCGGGCGATCTGTTGGATGTTGGTCTTTTCCGGGCCGGTGGCGTTGGTTCTGTTTATTATCTATCTGATCGCGCGGAGACCGCTCCATCCGGTCGAGTCTCCTTCGGCTTGGTTTGGTCTCGCCTATCAAGTATTGGTTTCTCAGTTTATCGGGTTCGCCTTGTATTACCGGGGTTTAGGCCGGGGTGGGGTCGCCCGGATGAGTCAGGTTCAACAATTTCAGTCGGTGTTAGCGGTACTCGCAGCGGGCTTAATTTTAGGAGAGCAGATCGATGTTCAACTTTGGGTGGTGCTGGGGCTCTTGTTGGCAGCGGTGGTGGCAGCGCGGTGGGCGATGGGCGCTACGCGTGTAATCGACAAGGGATGAGCCTCGCGCAGAGGCGGCAAAGGGCGCAACGTTATTATGAAGAATGATTGCTGGCGCACAGGCAAGACGTTAGTGAACGGTATCACGATTGCCTATGAGGATGTAGGCGAGGGAGATAATGTTTTGGTGCTGGTCCATGGTCATCCATTTAATCGCACGATGTGGCGGCCGCAGATGGGGTGGATCGAGGGCTTCCATCGTACCCGTCCTCGTGCTCGGGCTCGTGCTCGATCCGAAGGTGTGGATGGCGTGACCACCTGAGAGCGACGTGGTGGCGAGAACAGGATAGAGGCAGCCATACCCTCAAATGTCGGGCACGAGCACGAGCACGAGGAGGGGTGGAGAGCGATCGTGCCGGATTTACGTGGGTATGGGGAAAGCACGGTTGTTCCTGGCAAGAGCACGTTTGACATTTTTGCGTCCGATATCGCAGGGCTTCTGGATGAGCTCGGGATTCAGGATGTGGTGATCGGCGGATTGTCGATGGGGGGCCAAATCGTTATGGAGTTTTGCCGGCTTTATCCTGAGCGGGTACGCGGCGTCCTGTTCGCTGCTACGTTTTGCCGAGCTGAAACCGAGGAAGGTAGACGTCAGCGTGCTGCCATGGCGGACCGGCTGTTGAAGGAAGGAATGGAGTCGTACGCCGAAGAAGTGTTACCAAAGATGGTGACGCCGGCGAACCTGATGACACTTCCGGGAGTCGCGGATCATGTGCGAGAGATGATGCGGGGGACGAATCCGAACGGAGCAGCAGCTGCGCTCCGCGGGCGAGCAGAGAGACCGGATTACGCGGAAACGTTGGCCAGACTCGATGTCCCGGCGCTCGTGGTGGTTGGCGACGACGACGCCTTTACTACGCGGGCAGATGCTGAGCAGATGAGTACGCTGGTGAAAAGGGCCGAACTTGTCTGGATAGAAGGGGTCGGACATATGCCGAACCTGGAAAGCGAAGGCGAATTTAATGAAGCACTAGGACGATTATTGGAGCGCAGCGCAGCCCGCTAGTTCGATTGGGTTGCGCCGACCTGGGCCCGACTTTTGGCTCGACCGGTGAACCTGCGTAACCGGCTGTTGCTGTGCGGATCACCAAAATGAAATAGGGCGGTTTCTCGAATCTTGTCCGGGTCGCATGCTTCGTTGAAAACAGCTCCATAGGAGCGAAATCTTTATAGCTTGAGCCACAGAAAACGAGACTAGCTCCGGAGGAGCGACATAGAGTTGGGGAGCTCGGTAGCCCTAGCCACATATTCTTAGATGCCGCTCCTACGGAGCTGACCGCATTCTTGTTTCGGTTAGCTATAAAGATTTCGCTCCTACGGAGCTACTAACCGCGTCAGCCGAATCAGGCTCGGAGCCAAATCGCGTTTTTTCATCCGTGTAGCGGCGGGGCGGCGGTGGATTGGCGGATGATTAGTTTGGGCGCGAAGGTCTTTCGTTGAGCGCCGCGGCTGCCGCGAAGCCGCTCCAACATTAGTTGGATCGTGTATTGGCCCATCTTTTCCACGGGCTGGGCAATCGCGGTGATCGGGGGATCAATGTATTTCATCCAAAAGGCGTCATCGAACGTCACCACCGACAGGTCGTCGGGTACTCGGATGCCGGTTTCCCGCACAAAAGTGATGAGACCCGAGCACATCTCCAGGTTGGCCACGAACACAGCGGTAGGTGGCTGCGGTAGTTTGAACAGTTTGCGGGCGCACTCGTAACCGGACTCGGCCTGGAAATTCCCGGACTGAGCATATTGGCTGACTACCTCAATCCCAGCTCGAGTTAACGAGCGTTGATAGCCTTCCAGACGAGTCCGGGCATTGGATAAATGTTGAGGTCCGGCGATGGTAGCGATGCGCTGGTGACCAAGTGAAATTAAGTGCTGGATTGCCAAAGCGGTGCCACGCACGTTGTCCGCAGTGACGACATCGGTATTCTCTAAGCCGGATTCGCGGTCAAAATCGATAATCGCGGCTCCGCTCTGACGGACAGCGCGAAGGAGAGCCACATTTCCGCCGGTAGAACAGTTAATCAGACCGGCCACCTTGCGATCCAGGAACATGGACAGGGCGGCTTCTTCCTTCTCCGAGTCCTCATCGGCATTACAAACTAGCACGGTATAACCGTTGTCTTTGGCGATATCCTCAATCGATTTAACAAACCCGGCGAAAAACGGATTCCGAATATCGGAGATGACGACGCCGATGGTTCGCGTCTGTTGAGCTCGCAGCCAGCGAGCTTTGCCTGGCTGATATTTTCCGTTGCGATGGACGGCGGCCAGTATGCGCTCGCGGGTACTGGGGGCAACGTCATCTGGCCGGTTAAGGGCTCTGGATATCGTGGCGATGCTCACATTCAATTCGCGGGCGAGCTCTGAAAGGGTCATTGAATTAGTTGATTAGGCCGCTGGATTCTAGTGTCCCTAGGTGCCAGGGAAATTTGTTGGAGGTAAGGTGGCGAGAAAGAGGATGGAACAAACAAAATATTATGTAAAGCTTTACATTAATCGTGCTGACGAGTATCAGTCGATAACCTCCCTGAAACCTCTCGTTTTCTGTGTCCTCCCTATCGATTACCCCTGAGCCGTTCGCTCTCGAAATGCGTCGGATTTCGAAGTCGTTCGGTCCGAGTCGAGTTCTGCGGGAAGTCGATTTCCAATTAAAGGCCGGAGAAATCCATGCGTTGATGGGGGAGAACGGGGCGGGCAAAAGCACGTTAATGAAGATTGCCTCGGGCTTGATCCAAGATTTCGAGGGTCAAATTCTGGTTGGGGCGCAGGCGGTTTATTTGACTTCTCCACGTGACGCTACCCGGGCTGGGATTGCGATGATTCACCAGGAACTCAGCTTGGTTCCTGAGCTCCAGGTCGATGAAAATATCTTCCTCGGTCAGGAGAAATTGCATTCGCTATTCTTTGTTGATCGGAGGAGTCAAGTGCGAGCGGCCGGAGAGGTCCTTAAGACCCTCGATTTTCATGGACCCTTGCAGCTCCCGGTTTCCAAGCTACGGGTCGGAGAGCAACAGCTGGTTGAGATCGCTAAGGCGCTGGTATCGAAGGCCCGAATCCTCATCATGGATGAAGCGACGTCGGCGCTTTCGATCAACGAGACGGAACGTCTTTTTCAAGTGATTCGCCGTCTGGCGGCGGAAGGGGTGGCGGTTGTCTATATCTCTCATCGCATGGAGGAGGTCGCCGAGCTCGCTCATACCGTTACCGTACTGCGCGACGGACGCCACATCGGGACTGTGCCGGCCAAGGAAGCAAATCGAAAGGAACTGATCCGGATGATGGTTGGGCGGGAGATACAAGAAATGCTCGCCGAAGACAAGGATGCGACGACGGCGGCGAAGCCGATGTTGGAAGTCCGGAATCTCTCTTTAGAGCACCCTTCGCCTACTCCCAACCGCCCAATGCTGGTGCAAGATGTTAATTTTGTGGTTGGAGCTGGTGAAGTCTTTGGGTTAGGCGGGTTGCTCGGCGCAGGCAGAACCGAAATCCTACAAATCCTGTACGGTTTACATCCCGGGACCAGCGACGGTCAGATCTTGATAGAAGGTACACCGGTTCAGGTGCTCAGCCCCTTGCAAGCGAAAGCCCAGGGTCTGGCTCTGGTGACAGAAGATCGAAAGCGGGACGGATTGGTGCTCGGAGCCGGGATCGATCGAAACATCGCATTGCCGGTGATGCGGGAATTGACTCATCTCGGGATTGTTTTACCCGGGCGCGAGAAGGCGCTGGCTCAGTCGATGTTGCGGAAGCTGAATATCCATGCACGCGACATCCAGCAAACCACGGGTTCGTTGAGCGGGGGTAACCAACAAAAGGTCGTGGTTGCGAAGTGTTTGGTGACAAAACCAAAGGTTTTTCTACTCGACGAACCAACGCGCGGAATCGATGTCGGGGCTAAGGCGGAGATTTATCGCTTAATTCGAGACTTGGCGGATCAAGGTCTAGCGATCGTGTTAGTATCTTCGGAGTTGCCGGAGCTAATGTTGCTGAGCGACCGGATCCTGGTGCTCCGAGAAGGCCAGCCAACCGCGTTACTCGATCGAACGGAATTTTCTCAAGAAGCCATTCTCGAATACGCGTCGCCCGGAGGTGCTATCCAACCTGGGTTCCTAAAATTGGAGGCTACACGATGAACCGCGTGGCTGTTTCAATCGGACGATTTCTTTTACAAACCAAATTGTTTTGGGGACTGGCGGTGCTTTATGGAGCTGGAATCGTTCTTTCCCCGGTGAATCGTAAGGGAGCGAATATCTTCCTGGATCCAGGAAACCAGGCGGACGTGCTCCGGCAGGTGGCGAACAATGGTATCATCGCGGTCGGAATGACCTTGGTAATTTTGACTGGGGGAATCGACTTGTCCGTTGGTTCGATGATGTCTTTGGGATGCATGCTTTGCGCGATGCTCTTAACCTTGCCCGGTTGGACAGCGGCCTCGACGGCTTCGATACCGATATTGGGCTTAGTAGCGGTCCTGCTTTGCAGCTACTTAGTGCCACTAGTGGCAACGAATGTGCGGCGCGGATCCGCGAAGCCGGTCGAACACGCCAGTTCAACGATACGTTTGGCGGGCCTGGCGGCAGGATTGTTGGTGGGCGTTTTGTTAGTTTGGTGGACTACCAGCCAACTCCAATCAAAATTCGGCGTGTTAGCGGTGTTAATTACCGTTCCTGCGGTTGGGCTAGCACTGGGTGCATTTACGGGATTAGTGATCGCCAAAGGTAACCTTCAACCCTTCATTGTTACCTTAGCCATGATGGTTGCGGTTGTCGGCTTGGCCCGGCTGTTAGGCGGTGAAACCGCCGCGGTTTATCCGGTCTATACCGGTTCGAATGCGACGGAAAATTTCGAGATCCTTCGGACTCTGGTGTTACAAGTTATTCCGGTTCCCGGAATCTTCTTTCTCGTAGTTGTCTTGATCTTCGGATTCGTCCTCAAATACAGTGCGTTTGGCCGTTATATCTACGCGATCGGCGGAAACGAGCAGGCGGCGCGGTTAGCCGGTATCCAGGTGGATCAGATCAAGGTGGCAGTCTATTCGATCTCCGGGATGTTGGCCTGCTTGTCCGGCGTTCTTTACACTTCTCAATATCGGCAAGGTAAACCGGATGCTGGAGCCGGAGGTGAATTGGATGCGATCGCTGCGGTGGTGATCGGCGGAGCCAATCTGATGGGCGGCAAAGGCACCATGACCGGGACGTTCGTCGGGGTGTTAATTTTCGGATTTTTAACCAACATCCTGCTGCTCAAGAACATTAACAGTAATATCCAGTTCGTACTAAAAGGAGCGATTATCCTGGCCGCAGTTCTACTGCAGGAAGGTCAGATCGGTCTTTGGTGGAAGCGGCTAAGAGCTCGCACTAAGAAAGTAAGCACGGGCGAATCGCGCCGTGAAATCCAAACGCAGATTGACGCAGATGTACGCAAATAGACTTCCCTAGAAAAAGACAAAAACTGAAATCCCCCCAACCCCATAAAATGAAACGTAGAACATTCATCCAGACAAGCATCGCTGCGGCTGCAGCGTCGGCGGTATTTAAGCCGTTCTATATAAAAGCCCAGGGCAAGAAGTATGTTTTCGGTTTCTCGCAATGCACCATCACTGAACCTTGGCGTGTTCAGTTCAACAAGGCCATGAAGAAGGAAGCCGACAAGTATCCTGAGGTCGAGCTGATTATCACGGATGGCCAGGATAAAACTGAAAAGCAGGTGGCCGATACGGAAAGTCTGATTCGGCAGGGTGTTGACGTACTGTTAATTAGTCCGAAGGAGTCAGCCGGTTTAACCGGAGTTGTCCTTGAAGCGATCGACAAGAAAATCCCGGTTATCGTTTTGGATCGCAATGTTAACACGGATAAGTACAACTGTTTCATTGGCGGCGATAACGTTTTGATCGGCCAAACTGCCGGAGCCTACGCGGTTAAGCTGCTGGGTGGCGAGGGCGCCGCGAAAGGAAACATTGTTGAGCTCTGGGGCGGCATGGGTACGGCTCCCGCGCAAGACCGCCACAAAGGGTTCAATGAGCCCGTAAGCAAGGAGTCCGGTATTAAATCGTTGTTACAGCCAATCGACTGCGATTGGAAACAGGCAAAAGGCTACGACACGATGACGACGGCATTGAAGCAGTTCGACAAGATTGACCTGGTTTATGGGCACAACGATCCGATTGCCTACGGCGCTTATCTGGCGGCCAAAGATGCCGGCCGCGAAAAAGACATAAAGTTTCTCGGTATCGATGCGCTGCCCGATGAAGGGGTTACCTGGGTCAGTAAAGGTCAGCTCACCGCTACTTTCGTGTATGCCACCCCGGGGGTTGAGGGTGTGAAGCAAGCACTGAAGATCGTGAAAGGTGAACCGGTTGAGAAGAAAATCACCTTACCAACCATGGCGGTTGATAAATCCAACTGCGAACAGATCCTTAAAGATAACGGGCTGGCGTAGGCTGGACTGGACAAATTGTCTTGGAGCGGCCCTGCTTGCGGGGCCGTTCTGGCATAGCTCCGTAGGAGCGAAATCTTTATAGCTCCCAACGACAAAAACAAGGCGAGCTCCGTAGGAGCGACATCTGGATTGGAACCATGCTCAGAAGTAGATACCCGCTTTTAGATGCCGCTCCTAACGGAGCTAATTCTTATTAAATCGTCATTGCTATAAAGATTTCGCTCCTACGGAGCTTCCCCTCTGCGCCCTCTGCGCGAAGGCTTATCTTCACACTCATTCCTTTTTCTTGGCGCGCGTCCGCCAGCGGATGAGCGGGAGCTCAAAAAGGCGGTTACAGCGGGTGCTGGTGGTCCGTTTGGCCGTTATTCTCATGGGCCGAGGGTGTCAAGTTATGGCTGTCTCCGTCTAAGATCGCCTGAGCTGGTCTCGCCTGCTCTGAGATCGGTTGGCTCGGCGGCATCAGTAGAACGGCGCGAGAGGCGTCCATTCGGCGTTTCAAGTCTTCTAAGACCAGCTGGGCTAGTCCAGCTTGAGATCGATCGAACCGGAAGCTGTACCGGTCGTTTTTACCGGGCGTAAACAAAATTATCTCGTCGTAAAGAAAACGCTGTTTGATGGTCGGCTCAAAATCATCGATCTCGAATAGCTTAGCCGAGGCGAACCAGCCTTTGACGACAAAGAAAACTTGGGACAGCTGTTCTTCGGTTGCAGTCAAATAGCCGAATTGATCGCGAGGAATCAATTTACCTTTGCCCGTGATGCACGGGACGGCCCATCTCACGGTTTGGCGTGGCTCAACCAGCTTGTGAAACCAGCGTTCGTAAGGGCCCGGAAGATTGGCTAAGAGCTCGACCGCGGTTCGGCGAGCCGGTTGTTTCATTTTTTGGCGGATAAACCAGATCCGGATCCGAATCGTTCTCCAGATCCGGGGCAGAAAGTAGAAAGCCACGGAAAAGAAAACGAGCAGAATACCCAAGGCGATGAGCGGATGGCTCCAAAGCAGTGCGAACATCGCTCCGACTAAGACATTTTCCCCCAAGCTGACCGCTACGTTGGAGAACGGTTCGGGCGATTGGTTAACGATCAGGCGAGTACCGGTTTTAACGCTGTGAGAAGTGAAAGTCACCGCTCCGGCGACCAGACCGACAATCACGTTAAAGACCGGGCCAGGATGCCCGAGGGTTTGGATGGCGATAAGTGCGCCGCCAACCGGGCGAATGAAAGTGTGAATGGCGTCCCAGAGCGAGTCGAGCCAAGGGATTTTGTCGACGAAGAACTCGATTACAAAAAGTATCCCGGAGACGATGATAATGGCCGGGTCAGCCAAGACGTGGAGAGAAGCGTACTGGGGCGCCAGATGTATCCAATCGAAATGGACCGCTAGCCCAGTCAAGAAAACGGTCAGGTAAAGGCTATAACCCGAGAGCGCAGCTAAGCCGAGGGCGACTGCTAGCGTCTGAAGGACATCCATAGGGGAAGGGTACGGGGTGGTGGAGAATTAGCAAACGTTCGTGCGCCGTGCAGGACGGGGAGGTGACTGGTGAAGGTGACTGGTGAGAGGTGAGAGGTGAGAGGTGAAAAGGTTGAAAGGTGAAAGGTGAAAGGTGGGAGGTGAAAGGTGGGAGGTGGCAGCCGTCGGCCTCGATGCAACCGATGGCGTGGCCAGCTCCGGAGGAGCGAAATCTTTATAGCATCGGTGATCTGAAAGGCGACCAGCTCCGTTAGGAGCGGCATAGGCGATGGTCCCTGACTAGATGTCGCTCCTAGGGAGCTTGCCCGCTTTTCTGGTTGAATCTATAGAGATTCGCTCCTAGGGAGCGGAGCTGAGGCAATTCTCGATCGAGATTTCGCTGAGGGAAAGCGGCGTGGAAATCTCGGTCTTTTGTTCGGCTTTCTTGCTGAGCAGGGCCTGAACCTCGGGGTGGCTTTGCCATTGATTGGCGAGGGCATCGAAGGCCGATTGGGTATAGGCGTTGACTGATGAATAGCCGGCCAGTTTAGCGTACAGCTGTAACAAATCTGGATCAGGCAGCCTAATCCGAAAACAAACTCTTCGAGTTTTTAGATGGGGCGGCTTTCTTGGTCGCCCTCTTCGCCGTTTGACGATGATCTCTTCCGCCATCGAGTTCGACTTTTAGGAAAGATCAACGACTTCGCTGCCTACCGCGTTCTTTAAAAGTGACCGATCGCCCGTCTTCAGAAATTGAGTCGCCTTATCGGGCCAGAGGGCATACATGACCTTCGCATT
>JAFAZK010000229.1 GCA_019239825.1 Verrucomicrobiota bacterium
AGAAAAACGCGAGAGAGATCCAACTCATCGGCGCGCAGGATCAAATCGCCAATCCGCCCACAAGGTTTAAGGCGGTCAAGATCCGATGACAAAGCACGATAGGTTTCGAAAACGCCGCCAAAGAGAAAATTCTCACGCAAAGGCGCAAAGGTTAAGGACCTCCAAATGTCGCCGAGGGAAGGCGACCAGTTTTTGACGAGCCGCTTCTTGGTGGTTGCTTCAACTTCGCTCGCCACCCCCAAAACCATCGCTTCTAACATCTAAAACGCTCAGTCCTCTACGGTTTTAATCTTTGCGCCTTTGCGGCTTTGCGTGAGTATTTCTGTCTGTCTAATCATGTCTGAGCAATTGCAGCGTTCGATTGTCATTACCGGCACTTCGTCCGGCATAGGCTACGCCACAGCCAAGCTTCTGGTAGAACGCGGTTTTCAGGTGTTTGGTAGCGTGCGATCGGAAAAAGACGCCGATCATACCAGCCAGACCCTTGGCTCAAATTTTTGCCCCTTGATCTTTGATGTGACGGATCAGCCATCGGTTCAGAAGGCAGCTGATGTGGTCCGAGAGAGACTCGGCCAACGTTGCTTGTTCGCCTTGATTAATAACGCCGGCATCGAGATGACCGGTCCGCTAGCTTATTTACCAGTCGATCGGTTCCGCACCCAGCTCGAAGTGAACCTGATCGGTGTGCTCTCGGTCACCCAAGCATTTTTGCCGCTGTTAGGCACTGAGGCCCATCGCATCGGCAGCCCAGGCAGGATCATCAACATCAGTTCTATGCTGGGCCGGCTAGCAGTTCCTTTCGTTGGAGCCTATTGCGCATCAAAGTTTGGCCTTGAAGGCCTCTCCGATACTCTCCGCCGCGAAATGAGGCTGTTTGGTATTGACGTCATTGTGGTGGAGCCCGGAGCAGTGGTAACGCCCATCTGGGATAAAGCGGAGGGGAAGATGCTCCAAGAGTATCCCCACACACCGTATCAGCACTCACTGACAAAGTTTGTGGAAACCGCCATGAAATCCGGACGGGAAGGTTTTCCGGCCAGTAAAGTGGCGGAGCTACTCGAACGCATCCTGTCAACAAAAAGACCAAAGGCCCGGTATACGTTGATCCCAAAAAAGTTCGTGGAATATACCATCCCGCGTCTCCTGCCGGCCCGGACGCTCGATTACTTCATGAACAAATATCTCGGTATCAGTGCCGTCAGGAGAGAAAGGTGATTGGTGGTAAGCGCGGTCGGCGCGGGACCGTCCACTCGTCAAAGACTACCGATCACCGCGAAGCTATCGATGGGTGCATGGCTCCCACGCTCCAAACCAATCACTTCTCACTTCTCACCTCTCACTTCACACTCTATTCTCCGGTACTTCAATCAATGATCGCTCGCCCTTTTTTCCCTGTTTTGTTCACGTGTCTGACCGTTGTCTTTCTGAATGGATGCGCTTCCTCAGGAAAATCGGGCGGCACCCCTCGTGATTACAGTGTGGCTGTGGGAGCCGCGTACACCAACGAGGAGCGCATCGCGCAAGACCGCGTTAATAAATACCTCGCGCGGTTGAAACCGGAGAAGAAAGAACAGATCGCTCAGAACGAGTATCTCGCGGTTGACGCAGTGGAAGTGCCGGTCAGCGAGGTACCTGGCTTAGCAAGCAAATTTCCGGGTCAAACTGGTGGATTAACCGATCGTGGTTCTCAAATGACCAAGTTCATCATGATTTTTGACGCGAAGACAGGTCAACCTGCCAGCCAAGAAGGCTACATCGCGGTCGATACCCCGCCAAAAGGCAGGCTCGGCGTTTTTGGTGGTTATACGGCGGTCTATATTGGAAACGGCCAATGAAACGTATCACGATCTTTTTCGCGTTAGTTTCGTTAGCTCTGCCTGCTTTGGCCGCGAATCCACCTCCGGAAGAAAGAGACTATTCTTTCATGACTGCCAAACCGTACCGGGTCGAAGTTGAGCGGGGCCAACAACGTTTGACGAAGTTTTTATCTCGCCTGAATCCGAAACGCAGGGCTCTTTTAGATCAAACGCCGTTGGTCGCCGTTCAAGTCTACGTCCTGACCGCGGGAGAAGTTCCAGGTCTCACCTGGCGGATGGGTAAAGGGAGTGTACCATCGGGCCAATTCGGTCAGGATATTCATAGCGGCGCCAATGTTCAGGTGAAGTTTCTTCTGATCTACGACTCTCGAACCCAACAGTTAGTGGGCGAGGACGGTGTCTTGGTTACCGACACTCCCGCTCTCAATACGGTCGCAATGTTCGATGGAAAACATGCGATTTACGTCGGGACGGGTTGGTGAGGCGTTTAGGCGGTAGGGCGGATTAGCGAACTCTTCGTTCTCGTACTGTCCTCGAAAGAGTGATTGAGCAGAGATCGAGGAGAGGTCCCTTTAGAAATTCCAGACCGGCAACTCTAGCAACTCTAAAGAGATAAGGGACGAGCAAGTTCACCGATAACGTGGCGCAATTCGTGGCAGTAACCAATTCTCGAGGACGAGGACGATTGGGAACGAGCACGATTAGGAGGGTCAACGGAGTAAGCCGCCGGCGGCTTGGATGGGGGTTAATGAGCCCGACCGAGTGATCCAAACAGCCAGGGCATTCGCCTTATCGGTTGAACAGGAGACGTCGCCTCCGAAATTTTCTCCGGATTGGCTGAGATCTGCCTTCACCAGGTTCATGGCAATAAATTGATGGGTGAGCGTCCGACCCCGGTTTTCTCCAGCGGTGACCCGCGAAGTTGCATTCATCTTGAGAGGAGCGATTTCCACCGAATAAGGTCCGCCAGATCGTAACGGCGAAAAGGCGACCTTAATTTGGCTGCCTGTTACTAGAACGATCAATTTGCCTGGCTGGAGATTCTCGTTGCCTGCAAACGCACGCCCCCACCCTTGCCATTCGGCGCCGTTCAAAACAAAGCCTGGGGTATAGACCGACCCTGACCCCCAGTTGGCTGCATAACGGCGTTGCCGTTGGGTGAATTCTTGGCTCGAAAACCCGTCCTTCCAACCAAGGTTATCCCAATAGTCTACATGGAAAGCCACCGGAACAACCGCCTTCCATAGTTCCGGGTTTTGAGACAGCGAGCTCAGCCAGGCTTCCGCTGGTGGGCAACTGCTGCACCCTTCCGAGGTATAAAGCTCCAGCAATGAGACCTGCGCTGGCCCGCTTTCGAATCGCGCTGTTGCCTGTGCTTGCAAGTTCATTCCAAGGCCGAGAATGGAAACGGTCACAAAAAGAAGTGCTCTCACCGCTTTGGATGATGCGGGGACAGGGCCGGTTATTCCGGGCGGTTCTGGGTTCGAGGTTAGAGGCTCTAAGTTTGAAGTGGTGGCGTTCGTAAGGTCTTGGGCGCCAACGTGGAACTTAGAACCTATAACCTCTAACCGTTCTCTGTACTCCTTTTATCATTTGCGGTAACATTCGGGTGAAGTTGTGGAAACTTTGCTGCTTTCGCCTATCACGATTGCTTTGGCTGCTGTTTTCGTGCTGGGTTGCGTGATTGTTCTGATCTGGGTATTCCGGGGTTCAGGTAGGCCGGCGGTCTATTTGTCCGTTGTGGACAGTCTATTGACACCGGCGGAGAAGATTTTCTACGAGCAGCTAGACCTGGTTATCGACGGACGGCTACAAATTCTCTGCAAGGTCAGATTGGCGGATTTGGTCGAAGTCGAAAGCAGGCAACCGGAAGAACGAAACCGGGTTTTTCGCCGGATCGCTTCGAAGCACATCGACTTCATCCTAGCCGAACCGGCGACTCTGGCGCCGGTGCTCGCCATTGAACTGGATGACAGCTCCCACGAACGAGCTGACCGGAGAGAGCGAGATGAATACCTGGAGGAATTGTTTCAAACCGTCCGGTTCCCTTTGTTGCGCATCAAGGCTTCCGCTACCTACAACCGCAGAGCGTTAGTGGATGCTCTCGAACAAGCGTTGAGACGGCGGTTCCAGCCCTACTAGGTTCTAAGTTCTAGGTTTTTTGTTCTAAGTTTTAAGTTGGCCGCGCGGCCCCCGACCTAGAACCTAAAACTTGGAACCTAGAACTCAGTGCGCGGCGGCTGGCTCCGCATGCGCGCCATTCAGCCTGCTGTCAGCCCGTTTAGCGCTTTTTGATTTAGCCGTGTTCAGGGCTAGCTCCAACATTGGGCCGGGGAATTGCCGGCAGGCTTTCAGCGTCTCGTCGAATGCGTTTACAAAATAGTTGATCTCTTTTTCACCGATCATCAGGGGTGGCAGTATTTTGATGACGTCCATGTTATGTCCAGCCACCTGAGTGAGTATTCGATGTTTGCTCACCAAAGGCACCACCACCATCTGCGGGAAAAGTGATCGATCGATTTTGTGCAACAAACGCCAAGCCAATTTCAAGCTAAGCTCCGGAGGCTCGGAGAATTCGATCGCGATCATGAGGCCTTTACCGCGCACTTCCTTGAGAAACGTATGCTTACGGCGAAGTGCATCCAAACGTTCAATTAGCAAATCACCCATGCGCGCGGAGTTCTCGATCAGGTTTTCTGATTCTAACACGGCTAGACTAGCCAAGCCGCAGGTCATGGCCAGATTGTTCCGTCCGAACGTACTAGAATGAACAACGCAACGATCAAGCCGGCTAAACACTTTTTGGTAGATCGCTCGCCGCGTGATGATCGCACCGCACGGCACGTAGCCGCCGCTTAGGCTTTTTGCGACCGTAACAATGTCAGGCTCGAGACCCCAGTGCTCGAAAGCCCACCACTTACCGGTACGTCCCAAGCCGGTTTGAATCTCGTCACAGATGAATAACGTCCCGTACTTCCGGCAAAGAATCTGGGCCTGAATAAAGAAATCGTCCTTAGGGGATTTGACGCCTTTGCCCTGGACCGGCTCGGCCAAAAAAGCCGCCACATTTTTTCCGCGCAAAAGCCGATCGAGTGTTGCCAGGTCCCCCATCTTGACCCGCTCGACATTGGGCATTAACGGACCGAAACCCTCTTGGAAATTGGTGATTCCGGTCACAGAGAGTGAGCCATAACTCAGTCCGTGATAGCCTCCATGGAGAGCAACCAAGCCGGGACGGCCGGTCGCAGCGCGCGCAAATTTTAATGCGCCTTCAATCGCCTCGGTTCCGGAGTTACAGAAAAAGATCGCTTCAAGGTGTGTTGGAGTCTTTTTTAACAGTGCTTCCGCCAACAACCCGCTTAACAGCGAACAGTCCATCTGGACCATATTGGGCAGGTCGAGATCCAAGGCGTCCCGGATTGCTTGCTTAATTACCGGATGGTTGCGCCCCATATTGTAGACACTGTAACCGCTTAAAAAATCGAGGTAAGCATTGCCGGCGGCATCATAGAGGTACGCTCCCTCTGCCCGCGCATAAACTCGGTCAAACCCGGTGATACGCAGCACTTCAACCAGCGTGGGATTCAGGTGCTTGGCGTGAAGCTGATAATTGTCACCCATGCGTGACGACACCAGGCTCTTAAGGTCAAAGGACATTTTTCGGTTGTAGAATTGGTGAACCGTAGGCGAGTTCCTCGCAATCGCAAGGGGATGAGCGAGTGGACGACACGGCGACACGGCGAGAGTAGACGGAATGGACGCGGCGGAACGGTCCACTCTGTCCACTGCGTCCACTAAGCCTTTTCTACCACTCGCCGTGTCGCTTCCTTGGCGCGATTGCGGCTATGGTAGCCAACCATATGCAATTTCTTCCTTGGATAGCGTTCGCCTTGGCGGCGATTTTTGAGGTGGGCGGCGACGCGGTCGTTCGGATGGGGATAAAAACCAACAGCATCATCCTGATGTTGCTTGGCGCCGCTACCTTGGGCGGGTACGGCTTGATCGTAAATTCGGTCGATTGGAACTTCTCAAAGATTTTCGGTGTCTATGTCGGCGCGTTTGCACTGGTTGCCATTCTGTTCGGCAAATTCGTATTCAGGGAACAAATTCCGATTAGCACCTGGGTAGGGCTGCTTATTATCGTTGGCGGCGGTCTGGTGATTCAGTTCGGGAAGTGACACGGGCAGAGCCAAAGTAATCAGTAATCAGTGTGCCAGAAATCAGTCGACAGACCGCCGAGGCGCCTAAGCACTGATTACTGACTACTGATTACTGATTACTTTCATTTAATGGTGACACCGCGCCACGACTAATGCCACGATGAAAGCCACTACGGGGATAATCGCCGAAATCACGATCAGGCGTACACCTTGCCAGCGCGTCTTCCACATTTTAGGCGAACGAAGCCGATGGCTGCGGCCGGTCACCCGGACGGAGTCCGGATCATCCAGCTCCGCTTTCATGTCGGCCGCGGTTTGATAACGCTTGGCTGGTTCGCGCTCCATCGCGTGGAGAATAATTTCCTCGAGCTGCTCGCTAATTTGTGGATTCCGTTTACGCGGGGCAACTGGGTCGCCAGCGATCCGGGAGTTCATGACAATAAACGGGTTCGGTCCCTCGAAAGGGACTCGTCCGGTTGTCATCTCGTACAGCATTGCGCCCAGGCTATAAATGTCAGTTCGTTCGTCGCCCCGGCGACCTTTTACCTGTTCGGGAGCCATATAGTCCGGTGTTCCCATGGTGGGACTTAGCCCGGCGAACGTGATACGCCTCATTTCGGTCGCTTTGGCGATCCCGAAATCCATGATGCGAATCGAACCGTCTTCACAGACCATCACGTTCTGCGGTTTCAGATCGCGGTGCACCACCTTTTGCTGATGCATATGAGAAAGCGCATCGCAAAGCGCGCTAGCGATTTGAACCGCATCCGCGATCGGAAGCGGCCGAATCTCGTTCATCACTTCACTCAGGGTCCGTCCCTGCAAGTATTCCATCACGATGTACGGGCGACTCTGATCCGCTACCGTGACGAATCGCAGAATATTGGGATGGTTCAGGCGTTTGCCGATCTCGGCCTCCCTTTGAAATCGCGCAAACGATGCCGGATCGGACTCGTACTGCATGTAGGGAACCTTGACCGCAACGGTATCGCCACTGGCGAGATCCGTAGCCTTGTAAATCGATGCCATTCCGCTTCGATTAACCACGCTCTCAATGCGAAAGCGGCTATCTAACACATCCCCAGCCTGGACTTCATGTTGCATGCGGTTTTCCAGTTCCCCATGAGAGCTTTTAAGAAATGAGATCGGTGAGTCATACTTCGGGTCAATCAGGCGATCAACCTGTATCACCTGCGCCGTCAGGTTATCGTCCGTAGAGCGTCTTTCCGCCAAGGAAACCAGATAAGGACAGATCTCGTCCATATTTAAACGATCTACGCCCTCAGAGATTTCGCCGTCGTTGACAAAGCAATAAAGACCGTCGGTACACAAAAGGATGCGGTCGCGCGACACCAATTTGATCCGCTTGAAATCGCAACGCACTATGGGTTCATGTCCGACGGTACGGGTTAACATCGAACGCAGATTGCTGGCGCGGGCTTCGTGCTCAGTGATTAACCGCAATTTCAATTGTAGCCCTGTGTAAGAATGATCATCAGTCAATCTCTTAATCTGTTCGTTTCTGATCAGATAGGCGCGAGAATCGCCAACGTGACCGATCGCCAATTCTTTGTCGCGAAAGATGCAGACCGTTAAAGTTGTGGCCATCCGCCCGCCTTTCGGGTGTTCCATGCCCGACTCGTAGATCGCCAGGTTCGCCCGTTGGAAAATCTCTTTCAGAATCTGTTTAGTCGTAAGTGACGGATTGGATTGCCGGAAGACCTCCAGGGCGACATGCACCGCGAGCTGGCTGGCGACATCGCCGTTACTTTGGCCACCGACACCATCGGCAATGATGGCCACCGATCCGTGCTGGCGGCGTACTTGGTCATCGGCAGGTTCCCAGAAATCGACCGCGTCTTCATTGCGATCTCGCTTTGGGCCGGGAGAGGAGAGCGAGAATTGGCTGAGTCGCATTGGACAATCAGATAGCCTGAATCGCCCATAATTCGCCAACCATTAATGAGCAAGCCGAGCTATGTAGATAGACTTCGCCTCCATCGTCTAATAACTCCGGGAGGCTACGTCGGGCGAGGCTTCTAGGACCGGGGCAT
>JAFAZK010000179.1 GCA_019239825.1 Verrucomicrobiota bacterium
CGCGCAAAGACCGTCGGAGTAAAGCGCTGCAGAAGTTGAAATTGCGCAAATTCGGAATAAAATCAGAGAAAGGGAGTCTATCAGTTAGAGGCGGTTCAGTACGGTTGCGCCTCGACTGGCCGTGGCACATCGCTGAACCGCGTTACGACGGGCCACCGAACCGGCGCTCTTGAAAGCAGATCCGGCTCGGGGATGGGCGGAAATTATACAACTTAAGCCAGTAACTTGAGAAAGCTGCCAGTGGCTTTTCTCACGAAGTTGTAACTTATGAGTGGGTCAATAGTTTTCCGCTGGTTGCTGCCAGCAGGTTTGGCCGCGCTGTTAACGATTCCATTTCAAACGGCCGCTGCGAGTGGAATGGGCGGTGGCCACGGTGGGGGAGGAGGCGGGCATGGTATGGGTGGTATGGGCAGAGGAGGGTTTGGTGGGCGAGGGATGATGATGCGCACTCGGCCGGCGATGGGATCACGTTTCTTTAGCCGTAGTGGAACGAACGGCTTGGCTAACCATCAGAATCTCGCGTCTCGAAACCATGACTTTAATCGATTCAATGGGCGAAGTGAGCGTTCCCTTGATCGACTGGATCGCTTCCGTGATAGCCATGGCTTAGCGGACCGGGGCGTCGACCGCGCGGACCGGTTCCGCGACAATCGTTTTAACCGTTTTGACCGTGATGATCGTTTTGGTCGTTTTGATCGGGACGATCGTCGTTTCTTCTTCAACCATAATTTCTTCGTCGGGTTTAACTTCGGCTCATTTGGCTGGTGGCCAGGCTGGTGGGGTTGGGGCTGGGGTGGTCCGTGGTGGTGGGGTTGGGACGGATGGGCATATCCGTATGCCTACACCGATTACGGTTACCCGTATGGTTATGATTACTCTGCTACTGACGACCCGCCGCCGAGCGATTCGCAGTACGGATCTAAGGAATACTGGAGCGATCTGGCTATGTCAGTTCAAAGCAAATTGACCGATGACGGTTATTATCATGGGCAGATTGACGGCGTTCTAGGCCCCAGCAGTCTTGAAGCGATCCGGCAGTTTCAGTCAGACCATGGATTGGCAGCCAACGGGAAGATTGATCCCCAGTTGCTGGACGCGCTTGGCATAAAGTCCACCCAGCAAATTAGTCAGCTAAATGCCGATGCTGGTAGTGGCTAGTGCACCAAGTTTGAGGCTCGTATAGCAGCGTTGGGAGCGCCGCCGGATGACTCGCAAGGCGCTGGCGAGGCGAATAGCTGAGCCCTCTTTAACTAGCCGGCAACGCGGTGAGGCGCCGGCGCCGCCCCCGCCCGAAGGGCTGCGGGGATTTTGGCCGGGTGTCCCGCGTCCGCGGGATTGCTCGTCAGTCAAAGACCGCAGCGGGTATTCTCCTTCCTCGCGCCGCGCACCAAGCCAAAATTCACAGCAGCGCTGCTATACTAGCCTCAGACTTGGAGCACTAATGTAGGGGGTTGCCGTTTGGGCGTATCGGCGAATGCGCGTGCGACTCTTCCCCGCCTTCTAGCTAGATCGCCGCACACGCGCCGAGTTCGGTCGGTACGAATCGAAACAGCAAAGGGATACTGCGTGTGGATCGTCCCGTCGCCTATTGCAGGAGCACCCAATGTGGTTGGAGAAGGGGGAAGGCGATCAAGCCGATAACGGCTGTTGCGGCGACGAGCAAGGGATTGCTTATCTTCCACCGGAACAACACGACAAGGCTACCTAACGCGATCAAGGTGGTAAGCCAATCGCCGATGGCAATCTTACCCAGCAGCACACAGGCTCCTAAGATCGTGCCGATGGCCGCTGCGTAGGCCCCTTTGACGAACCCTTGCACGATCAAATTGTTGCGATGCCGAATTAGGATTGGCGCAATAAAAAGGATGAGCAGGAACGAAGGTAGAAAGATTCCGACGGTTGCGACCAACGATCCCCAAAAGCCACCCACCAGATATCCGACAAATGTCGCGGTGATGACCACCGGACCAGGACTAAGCATGCCGACTGCTACCGCAACGAAAAACTCGCGGCCGTTGAGCCAACCGGTTTGCTGGACTAATCCTTTTTCCAGGAACGGCACAATGACCAGCCCGCTGCCAAAGGTGAGGCTGCCTGCTTTAAAGAAAAAAGTAAACAACTGGCCGAGCGTTGAGGTGGTAGCTGGTTTGGCCGCAACCGCGCTTATGGGGATCAGCGCGACCGCGCCCGACGCTGGAGGTACCTTGCGTCGTCTAAAAAAAGAACCGTAATAGAGTATCCCGAGGATACCGGCGCTGACGAAGAGCACGGCCAGTTCCGCTTGAAAGACAACGGTGATGACAAAACAGAGCGTTGCGATGACCCACTGCAACCAATCTTCCATGCCTAGTTTTGACAATCGCCAGCACGAATGAAGAATCAGCGCGATGACGGCAGGGCTGACACCGTAAAAAATAGCAGTCATCCAGGAGAGCCCGCCGAAATGGACATAGAGAGCAGCTAGGGCCGCCACGATCAAAAAGTTAGGCAGAATGAAAGCCCAGCCCCCTGCCCAAGCACCCCAGAAGCCGCCGCGAAGATACGAAATGAAAATACCGACCTGGATGGCGAGAGGTCCGGGAAGCGATTGCGAGATCGCGATAGTATCTCGCATCTCTTGTTTCGTAAGCCAGCCACGATCCTGAACTAACTCTTTTTCCATCAGGCCGCATAGGGCCACGGGTCCGCCAAAGCCAAGGGTGCCCAATCGGAGAAAATAACCGACCAAGTCCCGGATGGGGATCCTTCGTTTCACTGCATCTGCGGCGGCTGCGTCGGTTGGAAGATTTTTCATGATCTTTTGAATTCTGGGTAGAGGGGGACAAAACACTCACCGCGGCATAGGGCATCGCTTGAATATACTTGATCCGGACCAGAGTCGCTTCACCGCCGGTATCGTCGATGTCTTTAGCCGGCGCCAACCTTCGCTCGCTCGGCTGCCTTTGTGGGTAGGTTAAACAGTAAAAACAGCCAGGAAACAGACCGTGCAATGGTTATGTCATTATGTAACACATGTAACTATTTGATCAATCTCTACCGAAACCCTCTTTACCTGTCAATCGTTTTAGGTCGTTCGCTTCTCGCAAAGGTGCGGTAAAGCAAGAGGTCGTAGACTACCTTGAGGCCGCCAGCGACGAAGAACGGAGCTCCAAACCAGCGAGGGTTGCTCAAGAACGCGCCGGCGATGCCAGGAGAAATTGCTGCGCCGACTGATCGAGCAATCCCGGTTACACCGGCAGCGGCGGAGCGTTCCTCAGGCCCACCGACGGCCATCGTGTAAGATTGCCGCGGCGGCACATCCATCTGCGAGATGCTGAATCGGACGAACAAAACCAGCGTCGCCAGCCATAGGTTCGGCATGAGCGGTAATGTCCCTAAATGTAGGGCCAGACTGGCCCCATGACATCCTATGTTGACATGGATATTGCAAGGTGTAACACATGTAACCGTTACAGTTAATACGACCTTCCTGTAAATTGTCAACGCTCCTCCTGGCTCGCCTGGAAGCTTTAGGGGACGCGAGAAACAGATGAGGCGTTGTGACTCTTTTGGGGTGGTGGTGAAAGTAGTATGCTGATGAACGATACCGTTCTTTTGGAAGAAGAAGTTAATCCGCTCATCTCAACGGCGCAGGACCACGGTCTGCAGGTTACTGCTATTCACAACCAGAGAAACCGGTCGGCAGTTGAAAGCTAACTCTCCGTCGTCTGTGAAAGCTTCGATCTATTGGGTAAAGCCTCTAACGTTATGGCTGTGTGCGCTTCTGTCCGCGTTCTCAAGTCGCGGACAAAATGCTGGATCGCTGAGGTTGGAACAGAAAATCCCGTTGCCGGGCGTCATAGGAAGGATCGATCATTTTTCGGCTGATATTGGAGGGAAACGTCTGTTTGCGGCTGCCTTGGGAAACGGATCGATCGAGGTTCTTGATGTGGAGCGTGGCGTGCGCATCTCTGAGATTAAAGGGCTAAAAGAGCCGCAGGGGATTATCTACGACGCTGAACGTAGTCAGCTCTATGTGGCTACCGGAGGTGACGGGAAGGTTCGTATTTACAATGGGAAATCTCTTGGTCTGGAATCGACGCTCGATTTTGGTGATGACGCCGATAACCTGCGCGTCGATCCAGAATCCGAAGACATCTGTGTAGGTTTTGGAAATGGTGGGATCGGTATTATCGATTCCTCCGGCCAAAAAGTTGGAACGGTTTTGCTGGGCAGCCACCCGGAGTCATTCCAGTTCGATGAAGCCGCGGACCGGGTTTACGTAAATGTCCCTAAGGAATTGGGGGTCGCAGTCATCGATTGGAAGAAGCGTGCGGTAGTTGCGAAATGGGCATTGGGTCTTTCTTTTGCAAACTACCCGATGGCGTTGGACCGGGTAAATCGAAGGCTTTTTGTCGGATGTCGATTGCCCGCACGATTGGTGGTTATAGACACAACATCGGGACAGACTATCAAGGCGTTACCGACTGTGGGTGATGCTGACGAGGTCTTTTACGACGAAAAAAGGCGATGCATTTACATAGTCGGTGGGGAGGGCTCGATTGAGGTTATTCGACAACAGGGTCCCGACGTCTACGAGACAGCTGGTCGAACGGTTACCGCGCCGGGTGCGCGAACCGGATATTGGTGGCCGAGTTCTGACCGTCTGTACGTAGCGGCTCCGGCAAAGGAGAAACAGACAGCCGCCGTGCTGGTTTATGCCGTAGGCGGAGCGGCGATGCCGAATGACAGATGAAAGATGACAAATATGAGCCACCAACTCGCAATTTGTCATCTGTCCTTTGTTATTTGTCATTCATCCGGCCGAACTCTTACTCAAATCCCGGCGGCCTTAGATTCAGAAATCCGGACGCCATTTGATAGGCGCGGACGAAAGCCAGGAGCTTCGAGTCCTGATAAAGGTTACCCAGGAACGTAAGACTAACTGGTGTGCCAGGGCCGCCGATGCTGTCGTCGTCGCCAGTGTCGATTGCCGGCGGCTTGGGAGCATCTTGCCCGCGGATACCATTTGGAACTATCACGGCGGGGTGTCCGGTTAGGTTGGTGATGGCTAGCTGCGCGTCCGATGACGTAGGAACGACAATCACGTCAACTTTGGAAAAGAGTTCGGCCATTGCCCGCATAAGCTCGGTTCGCGCCCGGTTGGCTTGGATGTAGTCAACCGCCGGAAAGAAACGGGCTACCCGGAAAACATTTGGCCAGTCCTCCGGGCCTTGCTCCGTCAAAAGGGTGTCGCGTCCGCTCAACGTCAAATCGTCGAAGGAAGCGGCGGCTTCCGCATTGAGAAGGTTAGCCATGTCGTCGACTGGAAAATCTGGGAGTTCGACCGGCTGAAGATCGATCCCCATCTTTTTAAGGCGTTCGAGGCCGGCGGCATCGTATTGGCGATCGTACTCGGCTCGCGTTCTAGCGCCGGCGCGATCATCCTTTTGATCCTCCCATTGTTTTAATTCTTCAGGGCTGGCATCGTCCGGAGGCGTGTCCTCCAGCTTCGGTGGTTCAAAGGCGCCTTTGGCATAGCCGATCTTTAGCGAGCGCCAATCGAAATTTGCGTCCCAAGAAAAAGGGACGGGATGAACTGTAAGATCAGAGTCGTCCGGACCATAGATCGCTTGCATGACCAGCGCACAGTCTTCTACCGAACGGCAAATCGGTCCGAGTTTATCCATAGTCCAAGCCAGGGCCATCGCGCCGGTCCGAGGCACAAACCCGAAAGTTGGTCGGTAACCGGTGGTGCCGCAGCGTGTTGAAGGAGAAGAGATAGAACCGCGCGTCTCGGATCCGATCGCGAATGCGACGCAGCCGGTTGCAGTTGCTGAGCCTGATCCGGCAGATGAACCGCTTGAGCCTTGATCCGGGTTCCACGGGTTTCTGGTCCGGCCACCGAACCATTTATCGCCGCTAGCCAGCGCACCCAGGGTCAGTTTTGCAATTAGGATCGCGCCCGCTTCATCTAGACGTTTAACGACGGTCGCATCAGTATCGATCACCTGTTGCTGAAACCCGCCAGCTCCCCACGTGGTCGGATAATGTTTAACTGCGAGCAGGTCCTTGGCACCCCAAGGAATACCGTGAAGCGGTCCGCGGTAACGTCCAGCGGCGATTTCGCGGTCGACCTCTTTTGCCTGTGCCATAGCCCGCTCATCCGTAAGCGTGATGAGAAAATGAAGCTTCGGATCAAAGCGTTTCAGGCGAGTCAAATACATCTCCGTGAGGTCGGTCGCCTTGATTTTTTGCCGTCTTAACAGCTCTCCAAGTTCTCGTACGGACGAGTAAGCGAGACTCTCCAGATTCTTCGGAATTTCTGAATCCACGATATTTGGCGCCTCGCTAATTGCCTTCTCCGTCCGGACTGGTTCCGGCTCAGTTGAGAATCGGTTGGTGAGAAGCGGGTCAAACCGGTAGGCTGGGGGCACATTGTTCGGCAGGTTCAGTTTGCGAACGTTTTTGATGCCCCGGAGCTGCTGATTCAGCGCGATCAGCATGTCCTTCTTCTGACCTGGTGTAATAGAGACCCCGGCCAGAAAGGCCGCCTCATCGATCATGGTGGCATCGATTTTGAATGTCGGGTTTTTCGAAGCCTGCGCGTCTTGCGAAGCCAGGGCGTAGAGAGCCCCGGCAAAGAAATTGGAAGTTACGCCGATACCGGCGCAAGCCGCGAGAAAAGCGCGTCGATTCGCGTGTCTGACCAGGTCATTCATAAATGAGTTGGAATCTACCTTGTAGTTGAGGGTGTGGAGAATAGCAATGGTGTGCCCTGGCAGTTCTGAATCGTCCTCGTGCTCGTGCTCGAATCGTTGGGGCCATGTCACGAATAGGACTTATGGGACCAATAGGACTTATGAGTTGCGGCAGTCGGGGATCATCGGGAGTCACGCTAACGGTTCGATCACGAGCACGAGGACGAGGACGAGCACGATAGGGGGCAGGCAGAATGCGCTCGCGTGGAACCCTGCGGTAACGATATAGAAAAAGCGCGATGGGCGAACTGAGAACCCTTCAATGAGTTTTCATTCTAAACTGGCCCCAATGCGCAGTCATCGGCTTCTGGCTTGCGACGGTGGCGGCATGCGTGGGCTGATCAGTATCGAGGTGTTGGCTAAGCTTGAAAAAGAGCTGCGCAATATCACCGGAAAGCCAACGTTGGTCTTGGCCGAATTCTTTGATTACGTAGGTGGGACAAGCTGTGGTGCGATCATCGCCGCATTGATCGCGATGGGGAAAACAATGGATGACATCCGCACGTTTTTCATAAGCTCTTGCCCTGACATGTTTCTGAAAGCCAGGCTTTGGGAGAGGTGGCACTCTAAGTTTCGTAACGATGCACTTTCGGCCCGGCTGCGCGCCTTGTTCGGCGACGCTAAATTGGGATCGGACCGCCTCCAAACTTTGCTCATGCTGGTTTTATCTAACGCCAGCACTAATTCACCGTGGCCGGTGTGCAATAATCCGGCAGCGAAGTATAATGACCGACGGCTGGCTGACTGCAACTTGGAGCTGCCACTGTGGCAATTGGTCCGAGCGAGTACGGCTGCGCCAACTTACTTTCCGCCGGAAGTAATCCACGTAGGGCCGCGACCATTTGTCTTTGTGGACGGCGCCATGACCATGTACCACAACCCCGCTTTTCAGCTTTTCTTGATGGCGACGACGGATGTTTATCAGTTGGGGTGGGAGGTAGGAGTTGATCGCTTGCTGTTGATCTCGATCGGCAGCGGCAACAGCACCGGCACAGAAGGGAACCTCAGCCCGCAAGAAATGAATATTCTGTATCACGCCAGCCGCGTGCCGGCAGCGCTCTTAGCGGCGGCTCAACAAGAACAAGATTTTCTCTGCCGGATCTTTGGTGAAACTTTAGAAGGCGAACCCTTGGATTCAGAAATTGGTGACATGCAGGGCCACGGTATTGGCGGCGGCCAAAAGCTATTTAGTTACGTCCGTTACAATGCCGAGCTATCCCGAGCAGGGCTAGATTGGCTCGGTCTACCTAACGTTGATCCAGCTCATGTGCATCCCATGGATGCAGTCGAGTTTCTAGACGAGGTTCAGCAAATTGGTATAGCGCTGGCCGAGCGCAAAGTGAAGCCCGAGCATTTCGCGCAATTCATTCCGGAAGAACTGGGACCGCCAATGGACACGAATGCACGCGAATGAGATAGGACCCAGGAGTCAGAATTCAGGAGGCAGGAGGCGCCAGCTGTGGAGCGTGCCTTCGCGCAGCCGCGTTAGGACGAGGCCGATCCGGGGACGTCTGATTTGTCCCAAAGTGTCGTTGGCGGATGGCGTGGGCTCTCCTGGCTCCTCTTTTTGTCTTCGCGATCTTTGTGGTCTTCTGTGTAAGCTGTGAGGTTGGTTAACCAATACGTGTGAAGACGGTTTATATCCTGAATGGTCCGAATCTGAATCTGCTTGGTACGCGTGAGCCCGAGGTTTACGGGAAAACGACGCTGGCTGAGATCGAACAATCGTGCCGCGACTTTGGGTCGAAGCATGGCCTGGAAATCCAGTTTCTGCAGAGTAATCACGAAGGGCAGCTGATTGACTGGATTCAGGATGCCGGAAAAAAAAGCCAAGGAATTCTGATCAATCCGGGCGCCTACACCCACACTTCTATCGCGATCCGGGACGCAGTGAGCGCGGTCAAAGTCCCGGTGATAGAAATCCATTTATCGAATATTCACAGACGGGAACAGTTCCGGCACCGTTCCTATGTTTCTCAAGTGGTGACCGGTGTGATCTGCGGGCTAGGGGCCAACGGATATGTGCTTGGGTTGCAAGCGTTGCTGGGGCTGTTGAGCCCTGAGAGATAGGAAAAATCTCACGCAAAGACGCAAAGGCGCAAAGGTTAAGACGAGGGCAGGGCCCACGTAACAAAGAGCGAAGAGGTAAAACCTGCTGCAGAAATCAGAGACACACCGGTATAAACCCTTCTGATTTAGACTAGGCGGTTCTTAATTTTCGCGTTTTTTGCGCCTTTTTCGCGGCTATTCCTGCTTTGGTCTTAACCTTCGCGCCTTTGCGTCTTTGCGTGAGATTTTCTGTGTTAGTTGGGGTTCCGCGGGGATTTAGCTTTCTCGGAACAGAGATTCCTCGATCCGTAGATCGCAGGTCATGAGCTCAGGCACACCGGGTTCGAGAGGTGCTTTGCGGGCAAACTCGCCCGCGGGCTGTTCGACGAAAGCGGCTTGGCCGGCACTGAGGCTAAAGCGGCGGAGTGGTTGATCCGTTTCGCGGTTTATAACAGTTAGCTCAAGAGGCAGCTGAACTGGAATCTTGGGGTGAAGCGACGGATACAAGGAGGTGGCTCGGTAGCGTAACCCAGCGGCCAGCTCTCGCGGGGAAAGCGAGCGGAAAGGGAGTTCCCTGCCGTTTATGTAAACGGCATAGTTACGATGCGCGTCCGTGCTGATGGCAAACTCTAAACGGGCTATCGAGGTATCCACAAATCGGCTCGTGGTGCCACCATCGGTCGGGGTATCGCATAGGAGCGGCCACGATTCTAGCGCCCGTCTTACGGTTAGTCCTTCAAAACTGAGTAGGCGAGCAAAACGCCATTCCCAGACCTGTCGGAAGAGGGCGGGATCGAAAGCGAACCCGAACTGTGCCAATTCGGTGAGCACGTCGCTGAGATCCATCCACAGCGGGGTGGGTAGAAAGTAGCGGTCGTGCAGATGATCGCCCCAATCCTTTAAACTCGTTTGGTAGGGCTCCTGGAGAAGATAAGCCAGTAGCGCGCGGAACAGGAGAGCAACCCCGGCCACCCATTCCGTCTTCGGCAAACTTTCGACTGCCCTGAATTCGATCAATCCTAGAAATCCGTTGGGCGGACTCCAAAACTTGTCGAAGCTGATTTCGCTTCGGTGTGGGTTCCCGCTGCTGTCGGTATGGAGATGCCGCACAATCTCGCTGATCGCTCCACTTTGATCTCCTGCCGATAATTTTTCGAGTTGGCGATAAGCGAGCTCTAGATCGAGCAAGCGTTGGCCACACTCGTCAGGTCGAGGAGCTTGCGCAGAAGGCCCAACGTATGCCCCGGTAAACAAATAGGAGAGCGACGGATGGCGTTGCCAATAACGCAAAATCGAAGCCAGCCAGCTTGGGCGAGAGAGAAATGGGTTCTGTTCAATCGTGAGTCCGCCAAACAGAACATGGTTTCCCCCGCCGGTTCCGAAAATCGTGGTGCTCTCCTTGTGAGCTCTTAATCCGATGGAGGAAGCGATGCGTGATAATTTCTCGACCCAGTCAGCATATTCTCGCCAGGAGGAACATGCGGGTAAGTTGACTTCCAGTACACCAGGATCTGCGGAGAAAATCAGGTGTGACCAAGCGGGTGGAGTGTCGATTGGTGCGTACCCCTGCCAATTCACGGAAACGGATTGCAGGAGGTCCGAGCAGACGCGAATCAGCTGTTCAAAAGGCGCGGCCAACAGAGGCGGAAGAAACAAGTCGAGGTGGTCTGAGGCAAGGTCGAGCACCATTGCTCGCCGTAAGGCTTCCGGAGGCAAGTCCTGCAATGGCAGACGCAGGCCGCTTGGTCCGTCCGCTCCCGTGAGCTCGAACTTGCGGAGGTTCCATTTTTCTGTTCGCCAGCGATCTTCCAGATGATCTAGTGGCAACGCCCAGATCGGCCTCTTTGGTTCTTTCGGGTCCACGGCTCTTACCCAGCGATCTTCGAGACCGAGCTTCTGGATAAAACCGTCTCGAAATTGTTTGGCCAGCCGCTCGTCCGGCTTGTTTTCCCGATTTTCGCTGGAAAGCTCGAACGGTTTTTCCGGGCGTAGAACATGAAGGGCCCAGCGAGGATTCACTTCACCGGGATAAAGTTTCCCCGGCGAGTACAGCAATAATGAGCCGGGCCAAACCTCTTTGTCGACCGCTCGGGCGAAAGAGTAGGCGTAGAGCAATTTAGTGGGGCCAACCGCGGCGAAATTCCATTCTGGTCCTTCTGGATCTTCGGGTACATACGTCGGTTCACCGCCCATGGTGAGCAGCACATCTTTGGATTTCAAGACCTGCTCAACGTGGCTCGCGATCTGGTCCCGATCTTCCGTTGTGACCAGACTGAGCTTAAGCCTTGATTCGAATGTCCCAGGGACTTTTTCCTGGCCGAAGTAGCTGCCTTCGATCGGTGCTACATCGTTTAGCGAGACGCCGACGGCGGTCGGAATAAATCGATGGTCACAAAAGGTGCCGTTCGTCGGATCGATGCCGACCCAGCCGGCGCCCGGCAGGAACACCTCGATCCAGGCATGAAGTGCGCTATCGGGACGCCGATCCGGCACATCGATTTGGAAATCGCATAAAAATCCGCTGACCAGTCGCACCGCCAGGCCTTGTTTCCGCATGATGGTTGCGCAGAGGAGAGCGGTATCCCGGCAGGCACCAGATCGAAGCTCAACCGTTCTCGCTGGTAACCGAGCATCGCCATCTTCACGAACCTCATAGGCGATCTCGTTATGTAAAACTTTTGCGAGGTCGACTAACGCCTCGACCGTGTTCCGTTTATTTCCAAAGCGCCAGAGATCGTCAGGGTCGAAGTCTTCTTCTGGCTTTACGGCTAGATAGGGTCCCAAGACTTTGGCTTCTTCGACCGTATATTCGAAGGGAATTTCGGTTGCGCGCGGCGCTAAGAGAAAGTGAAACGGGTTCTTCGGCCAGAGTTCGATCTCGAGCCGGCTACGGATCTCCAACGTCTCGGCCGGTTGCGGGAAAAAACAATTTGCCACTAAGTTGTCGAAAAGGTCCCGGCGATAGTGGACATCAGCCGTGACGTTAGTCAGCGTTTCCAACCGGTGGGTTACGATTGATTGGTCAGTCCGCGGATAAAGGCGGATTCGGTGCGGCGAAAAGCTGACCGGCTTTTCATAACTGTAACGCATACAGTTTTCGATTTGGACACGCATGGTTAAGGAGGCGAAGGGGCGAGGGGGCGAGTGGGCGAATGGGCGAATGGGCGAAACGGCGAAACGGCGAATGGGCCAGCTGAGCGAGTCGGTGTATTGATGTGGGCCACACATTCGTGGTGAAGCTGCGAATGGGACCAATATGACTGAAGAATTGTGCAGCCTTCTCTCGGTCTTTTGACTGCACAAGCCGACTCGCTCATTCGCTCACTCGCCCCTTCGCCGCTTCGGTTTTTCTTCATGGGCTGAGCTTCAGGCGACGCCCGTCGCGGGAGGCGAGGTTTTCAGACGGCGTACTCGAACTTTGACCTTCATAGATTGACTGCCAGCTCCTTTAAATGTTCCACGGACAGGGGCCGCGTCGGTAGCGTCTCGTCCGAAGGAAACGGCGATATGTTGCTCACCACACCAACAGTTATTCGTTGGATCCAAGGCAACCCAGGTTTGTCCGGGCACTAGCACTTCTACCCAGGCGTGGGTTGCTACCGAGCCAACTAACGTCCGCGAGCCGTTCCCGGCCGCAGGTGGTGGTGAAGTCTCGATATAACCACAAACGTAACGGGCGGGTAGACCGGCGGTTCTAAGCACGCTGAGCATGACATGGGCAAAGTCCTGACAAACTCCTTTGCGGGCTTTCCACACGAATCCGACATCGGTTGAGAATTTAGTCGAACCCGCTTCGTACTCGAAAGTTTGATGAATGTTGCGGTTCAATTCTTCCAAGCCTTGCCGTACGATAGCGTTTCCACGGAGATACCGTTTGGCCCATTGAGTCGCATCCCGTCCGATCTTGACCATTTCCGTTGGTTGCAAGTAATCGAACGAGAAAGGCAGGGTCGAACTCAGAATTTGACGGGATTCCTGAACGCTAAGCTCCAGGCTCTGTTCCGGCAGCGGTAACCGGGTTGTACTAACGACGGCTTCACTCTCGATCACGAGCCGAGAGTGCCGGAACGGCAGTGAAATAACCGAAACTTGATTCCCAAAATAATCTTCGTAATCGGAAGGGGTCACGGTGGGCTCCAGAGTCAGTGTGTGCCGCTTGATGGCTTGGTCTCGCCGGTTGAGCGGTTTCAACCGCAACTCTAGATACGCCTCCGCAACCGGCGCCGTATAATGGTAATCGGTAACGTGAGAAACGCGGAAGAGCATGCCCTGGACGGTGATATGCCATGCGGTGAAGGAACGCAAGTGGCGGGGCGAAAGGGCGAGATACTTGGTGGGGCGAGGCTCCCGAACGGCCGTAGAGTCTAGCCGGAGCTGCTGGTGATTTTCGCCAAGCGATATCGTTACGCCGGAAAGCGCGCCGAGCCGTGATGCAGCGCTAGGCCACGGCTCGGCACGATTTTAGGCGTAGTGACACCATTCGGCGGGAATCCACCAGCCGCTCCGGTCCAATTATACGGTCGTTCGGGAGCCTCGCCCCACCAAGTCTGGCGTCTTATCCACCGCTTCGCTGACGGATAACCTCCCGTATGGCTTCCAGCGCCACCGGGTCCTCGAGCGTGCTCAGGTCGCCGGTTTCCCGGCCTTCGGCGGCAGCCAGGATCGCTCGACGGAGGATTTTGCCAGATCTGGTCTTAGGAAGAGCTCGGATGATGTGGATCGCGGCTGGCCGAGAGAAAGCGCCAAGGTTAGAGACCACGACCGATTCAATCTCTTTCTGTAACCGGGCCTGGCTGTCGGAGTCTGGCAAATCCTGTTTAGCCACAACGAAACAGTGAACCGCCTGGCCTTTGAGCTCGTCTTTTGCTCCTACCGCGGCGGCTTCGGCGACCTGCGGATGCGAGCAGATTGTCTCTTCGATTTCGCGGGTTCCTAATCTGTGCCCAGCGACGTTGATCACGTCGTCTGATCGTCCGAGAATAAAGAAATAGCCGTCTTCGTCCTCGATAGCGTAATCGAAGGTAGAGTACAGGTGGGCCTCGGAAAACCGGCCGCAATAATGCTGGGAGAACATATGGTCGTCCCTCCACACCGTTGGCATGCATCCAGGCGGCAGAGGTAACCCTAGAGCGAGGATTCCTTTCTCGTTCGGCGGCAAGGTCTGACCGGTAATCGGATCTACGATTCTGGCATCATACCCGGGCATCGGAATACCGGGGGAGCCAGGTTTGATTTTCGGTCGCTCGATTTTAGGCAGCAGAGCCAGGACAGGCCACCCAGTCTCGGTCTGCCAATAATTGTCGATCACTGGGACCCCGAGTGCTTCGCTGATCCATGACCAACTGGGTTCATCCAGTGGTTCTCCAGCCAGATAGAGGCGTTGGAGACTACTGGTGTCGTATTTCTTGAGTAACGCTGGGTCTTGCCTCTTCAGGGTCCGGATGGCTGTGGGTGAGGTGAACATGACCGAGGCGCGGAAGCGCTCCACGATCTTCCACCAGATACCGCCATCCGGTTTAATGGGTAGACCTTCGTAGAAGACGGTGGTCATTCCATGGATCAGCGGTCCATAGACACCATAGGAATGGCCGACCGCCCAACCGACATCGGCCGCGGTGAACATGACCTCCCCGGGTTCACCCGCAAAGAGATATTGCATCGAGGTGGCCAAAGCGACGGCATAACCACCGGTATCGCGTTGTACCCCTTTGGGCTTAGCGGTTGTTCCGGAGGTATAGAGAAGGTTGCTGGTTTCGGCGGACTCTAACCATTCGACTGCGACGACCTCTCTTTCGTGAGCTTTCCTAACGGTGGCGTAATCGACGTCACGATCTTGAGTCCACGGGATCTTCGGATCCAGACCGCGATTACAAACCAGGACGCTTTTCGGAGGGAGCCTGGCGAGAGCCACCGCTTCATCGGCTAGTCGTTTCAAGGGAACCACTTTCCCGCCTCGCAACCCGATATCCGCAGTGACCAAGACCGTAGCCTCGGCATCATCGATTCGTGTAGCCAGACTGGCAGGTGCAAAACCGGCAAATACGACGGAGTGGATGACGCCAATCCGAACGCAAGCCAGCATGGCAAACGCCGCCTCAGGGATCATCGGGAGATAGATGATCGCTC
>JAFAZK010000021.1 GCA_019239825.1 Verrucomicrobiota bacterium
AACTCCTGCAACTCCTGAACTCCTACCTATTCTTAAATTTCGGCTCACGTTTCTCCAAAAAAGCGGCCATTCCTTCTTTTTGATCTTCTAACGCGAAGGTCGCTTGGAAACAGCGCCTTTCGACCTTGAGACCTTCGGTCAACGGTAATTCGTCAGCGGCTTTAACGGCATCCTTGATCATCATGACGCTCGGGCGGGAAAGAGAAGCGATTTTGGTGGCGGTACGGATGGCTTCCTCTTTAAGCTCAACGAGTGGAACGATCCTACTTACCAAGCCTGTGCGTTCGGCCTCATTTGCATCGATGAAACGTCCGGTCAGGCACATCTCCATCGCCTTCGATTTTCCGATGAGTCTGGTAAGCCGTTGGGTACCGCCAGCGCCAGGCATTGTCCCAACCATGATCTCGGGTTGACCAAACTTAGCGTTATCAGCCGCAATGATAAAATCGCAGGCCATGGCTAACTCACACCCACCACCAAGCGCATACCCGGAAACAGCAGCGATGATCGGTTTTCGAATCGCTGATACCCTGGTCCAGGCGCCGCCGCGGCCTTCGGGAAAGTCCTGCAAATAGAGCGTCGCAAAAGATTGATTTTGCATCTCTTGGATATCGGCCCCGGCGGCGAATGCCTTATCATTTCCCATTAACACAATCGCGCCAATGGCGTCATCTGCTTCCCATTGCTCCAGCGCGTGCACCACCTCACGCATTACCTCAGTGGATAGCGCATTGCGTCTCTCGGGGCGGTTCAAAAGCAAAATCCCAACCGGGCCACGAATCTCGCAGAGAATATTTTTATAGCTCATAATTGGCGATAGCCGCCCGACGACGCGAAAATGTCGTGGATCTCTTTTGCAGGCGGATCATATTTCGGGAGCTGAATCCGTTCGCGATTCGGTTCCGGCTTTGGCAAGGGATCGCAGGTGCGCATGGTCGCCAGCGAACGTTTGGTCAACGTTTGATAAATGCCGGTGCCTTTGGTCTTGGTGGCGACCTCTTCATCGGTTAATTCGCGAACGAGCCGTCCTGGAATCCCTGCAACTAACATGCGGGGAGGAACGAACATGCCGGCCTTCACAAAAGATAGTGCCGCCACCAGCGAGCATTCGCCGATCTCAACCTCATCCATTACCACCGCATTCATCCCGACCATCGCGTTTCTTCCGATTCTACATCCGTGGAGAATGGCACCGTGCCCGATGTGTCCGCCAGCCTCGATTATCGCTTCCATATTCGGGTAGGTATGGACAACGCTATTATCCTGAAGATTACTGCCTGCCTCTATCACGATCCTACCCATATCACCGCGAAGCGATGCCCCCGGACCGATATAACAACCTGGGCCAATAATAACGTCGCCAATGAGAACCGCGGTGGGATGAACAAACGCTGCCGGATCCACTACTGGGATGATACCGTCGATAGAATAGATGTTAGACATAGGAATGGGTTGGGAGGGTAAGGCAGACCGCTGCGGGGTGATGCCAAATGGCTAATAACTCAGCTCATTGGGCCTGGAAGCGTGCCGAGCCGTTTGGGATGGCGTCATGCAGTGATGAGTGTGGGTGTAATGTTAAACTGGAATTCTGGTTTCGATGATGCGGAATCGGTTCGCTACAAAAGCGCTATCGGTGAGGCTGGCGTTAGCGGCGGGGTTGGCTCCGGTGCCATGGTAGTCGCTGAAGGCAGCCGATTGGTTGACATAGACGCCTGCCGTAAGGTTGCACGATAGGCTGACCCCGGCCTCAGCCGCGATTTCGTTGGCTGCGTTTAAGACAGATTCTTTTGTTGAATAGACCGCGAAGGTAAGGGACCCGCAACGAAGCGACGTCATGCGGGCGAGCTCCAGGGCTTGCTCGGAAGTGTCCGCCGGGATCACAAACACGATAGGTCCGAAACATTCTTGTAAGTAATAGTCGTGATCGGAGGCGGCGAGCTGAACTACCAGGGGAGTTCGCACCGAAGCATCAGGAAATTGAGGGTGGACAACCGTTTTGGTATCACAGACCAGCTTGCCTAGTTTTCGAGCCGCTTCCAGACGATCCAGGGTTGCGTCACTCTGAATGGCGCCGAGAATTTCGACGGCTCGGCCAGGGTCACCTAACAATTTATTGAGGCTCTCTACTAACCCGTGCACGACTTGGTCAAAGCTGAAATGTCCATCGGCGGTCTCTACCCCATTCTTAGGAATATAGAAATTTTGAGGAGCGGTACACATTTGACCAGAATAAAGCGAGATAGAGAAAGCTAGGTTCTTAAGCATCCCGGCAAAGTCGTTCACGGAATCAATGACCACCTGATTTACACCAGCTTTTTCGGTATAGACCGTGGCTTGCCTGGCTTGCTTCTCCAGCCACTCTCCGTTCTTAGTGCTTCCGGTAAAATCGATGATTTTAATTTCCGGACGCAGGGCGAGCTTTTGAGGGGTGTCGTCATCCGGATCATGGGCAACCAGAGTAACGATATTTGGATCAAAACCAGCTTCAGCCAGCACTTGCCGCGCGATTTCGACGGTGATGGCCAAAGGCAGAATCGTGCTCGGGTGCGGTTTCACGATTACCGCGTTCCCCGTGGCCAAGTTAGCAAAGAGGCCGGGATAAGCGTTCCAGGTCGGAAAGGTAGAGCACCCGATAACCAAGCCGATGCCCCGGGGAACGACTTTAAAATGTTTGTTCAGTTTTAAGGGCTCGTTCTTCCCTTGGGGTTTCTCCCAGTAAGCTGTTTTGGGGACATGATTAATTTCAGTCCAGGCATAAGCCACCGCTTCGAGACCTCGATCTTGAGCGTGCGGTCCGCCGGCTTGAAAAGCCATCATGAAACCTTGTCCGGTGGTATGCATGACCGCATAAGCCATTTCGAAGCTTCGCCGGTTCAACCGCTGAAGAATCTCCAGGGAGACTCCGGCCCAGGTTTCCGGGTCTGCCGCGCGCCACTGTTTCTGGGCGGCCAGAACCGTCTTCAACAGCGGGTCGAGGTCAAGTCTAGGATAAGTGATTTCCAGGGTGAAACCGTAGGGCGACCGCTCAGAGCCCGTTTGCCCAACCGTCGACGGGAGCGTCAGCGGGTACGGTTGATGGAGTCTCGATTCGAACGCTGCTTTTCCGTTTTCGTTAGCCGTCTCACCATAGATCTTGCCACTAGGAATCTCCGGAAAGGCGCTCCAGTATGCGCGCTTCTCAATCGCTGCCACCGCGTTCTTTAGGAGTTGCTCATGAGTATTGAAGAAGGATTTAGACATAAAGGGACCTCTGGTTCTTCAGGGGCTTGGTGCGTGAAACGATTGTAGGGAACCGTGTTGACCATGAAGTGGTCTGACAGAATAGCCCAGCGGCTTTAGCTCTGGGTTAGCTGAAGATAAAAATGTGCCCTGAAAGTGGCACCCGATTGTTGAGCGCGCCTGGTGGATCAACGCCCCAGCAAGTACCGGCTCGCCTCGGTCGCCACCTTCGGGGCGATTCAATGCCCTGCCGGACCCCAGGGCTAAAGCCGCTGGGCTATTCTGTAGAGCCGCTGCGCGGCGACAGCCGAGGGCGAAACAGATGAATAGCTCCGCTGATGTTATGGAAAATCTGATAGTGAGTTTGTGGAAGGCGCTCATCAAGTGGTTAAATCGCTGTTGGTCATCGCTATCGTCTATTGGCTATTGGCTATGAGTCAGATCAATGAATTCGATCGAAATCGATTACAAGTTCGTTACTTTTAGGATAGCTTTGACAGGTCAGAATGAATCCCCGATCGATTTCGTAGTCTTCTAACCCGTAGTGAGCGTGCATCTCCACTTGCCCGGTGCGGAGATGGGCACGGCAACTGGCGCAGACGCCTCCTTGGCAACCATAACGTAGTTCGAGCCCGTGACGTAGTCCTGTCTTTAAGATCGATTCTGCGTCTTTCGGCATGGTAAACCGATGCTCCCTGGCATCTAAAATGATGGTGACGGCACACTGCTGTTCGGGTGCAGGGGCCTGTTCGACCCGGGCGCCATCTTTGGGGGCGGCAAAGAATTCTAGCCTGATCTTCGCAACTGGTAAACCTTCGGATAGCAAGGCGGCCCTAACGTCCTCGCGCATCGAGGTAGGGCCGCAAATGAATGCGTTGTCAATATTGCCCACAGAGACGCAGCGCTTAAGCAAATCGCGGCATTTCGGGTAATCGATTCTGCCGTTGAGCAGTTCGCTTTCTTGTCTTTCGCGAGTTAGTATGTGTAGCACGCTGAATCGGTTAACAAAGCGGTCTTTAAGGTCGCCGAGTTCATTCCGCAGCATGACAGAGCTAGTGGACCGGTTGCAGTAAAAGAGAGTGAATTGGCTCTCCGGTTCGGCGATCAGCGTTGATTTGATAATGGAGAATATCGGAGTAATACCGCTGCCGGCGGCAAAAGCGACGTAATTGTGCCGCTCTGTCCCCGAAAGAGGCACACCGAAACGGCCGGAAGGCGGCATGACCTCGACAATCGCGCCCGGCTTGAGATGCGTGAACGCCCAGTTAGAAAACAGGCCGCTCTGCGCCCGTTTAATTGCGATACACAGAGTACCGTCTTGAATCGCGGAACAGATGGAGTAAGGACGGCGGACGTCAGTTCCGCCGATGCTCGCCCGCAGGATCAAATGTTGCCCCGGCTCAAAAGAAAACTCTCGTTTGAGCGTGTCAGGAACCGCAAATCGCACCAGCAGGGAGTCCGCGGTGTCGAAATGAACGTCGGCCACTTCCAGCGGAAAGAAATCGCTGGTTGCAGAGCCCGCAGACGCGACCTGCGTAGGGTTCAGTGACATTTGAAGTGATCGAATGGTTCCAGGCAAGAGTTGCAGATGTAAAATGCTTTGCAGGGAGTCGAACCAAACCGGCTCACGAGTCGAGTGTCAGACGAACCGCAGCGTGGACAAGGAATGAGGGTGGAGGGATTTGCCGCTTGAGGCTCCGGGGGTGCGATACCGTACTCGTGCAACCGCTTCCGACCTCGCTCGGTCATCCAATCGGTTGTCCAAGCCGGCGAAATCTGCGTTTCCAGGGAGACTCTGCTTAAACCACGCTGCAGTAGTTCCCGTTGGATATCGTGCTTGACGACGGCCATGGCCGGACACCCCGAATACGTCGGTGTGACCGTTACTACCAAAGTTGGCTCCGATCTCTGTGCCCTCTGTGTCCTTGGCTGACGTAGCCTCCCGTCTGTAACAGATGTCCGGTTCACACGGGGCGAAGTCTGCTCGGTGAAATCCGGATCTTCCTCTGCCCATCTAACATCGCGCACAATCCCTAAATCCACGACCGACAGTACGGGTATTTCTGGGTCGCTAACCGAGTCTAACCAAACCCAGATTTCTTCAAGGGAAGGCAAGCTCGCGTTCATACAAGTTACCATCGGGCTTGGGGATAAGCGCGTTGCAGGAATTGCATTTCAGCTAGCAAATAGCCCAGCGCCTCGGTGTGAATCCCTCGTTTGCCACCGGTGTGCATCCAACTCGATTCCGGGACTCGAAGCGTGGCCTCGGTTAGAATCTCGTGGACCGCAGTTAACCAATCGCTGCGTATCGTGCTCAGGTCCGGCCCGATGCGCTCCGCACAAGTCGTTTCATCGACGACGTCGGGTGTGTATAGTTCACCGGTATAACCCCAAAGATCGTCGATTGCCTTTTGTATTCTGCGATTGCTTTCCTCAGTGCCGTCGCCCAAACGAATCACCCATCCGCTACTGTGGCGCAGATGATAGCGCACTTCCTTTAGGCTCTTCTCGCTGATCTCGCTAATCCGCTGATCGGTGGAGCCCATTAAATCCGTCAGCAGTAAGCTGTGCCAGCTATCAAAATAGAACTGGCGAGCGATGGTGTAGGCGTAATCTCCGTTGGGCTGCTCCAACAAAAGGCAGTTCCTGAACTCAGCCGCATCTCGAAGGAAAGCAAACATGTCTGGTGTCCTTTGCCCTCCCTCCAATTCAGAGGCATATTCCAGCCAGTTCTGCGCCTGACCGTTCAGATCCAGCGCGATGTTAGTTAAAGCCATGTCTTCCTCGAGCTCCGGCCCATGTCCGCACCATTCGCCCAGGCGCTGGCTCAAGATGAGGCAGTTGTCCGCGAGACGGAGGACGAACTCGAGGCGATGGTTTTTGGGGAGGGTCAAGGACACGGTAGTTGGCAGGGACGAGCCCCCGCTCGTCTGAGGCTAATCAAAGCATAGCGCTGGAGACCAACTAACGCGGACGAGCGGGAGCTCGTCCCTACCGCTTTCCTCTCGTTTCTCATGCTAGGTGAGCCAATTTGCTATTTCGTAAGCCAGTTAAAGATGTTTCACTTCCGGCGGAACGGTATAAAAGGTCGGATGGCGATAGATCTTGTTCTTGGCCGGATCAAAGAACGTACCCTTATCGATCGGGTCGCTGGCGTATAGATCCGCTGAGCGCACCACCCAGATGCTGATCCCCTCGTTACGGCGGGCATAAACATCGCGAGCATTTTCGATAGCCATCTTGGCATCTGCACCATGCAGGCTGCCTACATGCTTATGGGAGAGCCCATTCTGGCTACGAATGAAAACTTCCCACAAAGGCCACTCATTCATAGGTAAACGCCGGGATCGCCGGGAACGGGAATAGGTTTCGAAGCGGTAGCCGACAGCCAATAGCCGACGGTGTGAGCCGGCGATAGCAACCAATAGCAAATAGCAGATAGCAAATCGCAAACGGACAAGTCCAAGTGTGCTCGAAACACTTTCAACCATCGAAATTGATAGTGGGCTTGTTGCGGAACCATTTGCGGATTTGCTATCTGCTATTTGCTACGGCTTAAGCGCTTCTGCGCGTAAGCCGTGGCTGCTTCCCGAACCCAGGCGCCATCAGCATGAGCTTGGCGGCGGGTTCGTAGACGTTGGGTGTTACAGGGACCGTGTCCCTTAATGACGTTATAGAATTCCGTCCAGTCGATCTCTCCGAAATCGTAATGCCCGGTTTCCTCGTTCCATTTCAAAGCGGAATCGGGAATCGTGAGCCCAAGGTAATCTGCCTGGGGTACAGTCTGGTCGATGAATCTCTGTCGAATTTGATCGTTGGTCAGCAATTTGATTTTCCAACGGACCGACTCCGCGGTGTGCGGCGATTGGGAGTCGGGCGGGCCAAACATCATGAGCGAAGGCCACCACCAACGATTCAGCGCGTCTTGGGCCATACTTCGCTGTGCCGAGGTTCCTCGCGCCATTACGGTCATGATCTCGAAGCCTTGGCGTTGATGGAAACTTTCTTCCTTACAGATACGAATCATCGCCCTGGCGTAAGGACCGTAGGAACAGCGGCACAACGGGATCTGATTCATGATAGCCGCACCGTCCACTAACCAACCGATGGCGCCGATATCCGCCCAATTAAGTGTGGGATAATTAAAGATGCTGGAATATTTGGCTTTGCCGGCGAGCAGATCATTAATCAACTCTTGCCGGCTGACACCCAATGTTTCCGCGGCGCCGTAGAGATAAAGTCCGTGCCCGGCTTCGTCCTGAACCTTGGCTAAGAGAATTGCCTTCCGCCGCAAGGTCGGCGCGCGGGTGATCCAGTTGGCTTCCGGCAACTGCCCAACGATCTCGGAGTGGGCGTGCTGTGAGATCTGCCGGATTAATGTCTTGCGGTAGCCGCCTGGCATCCAATCCCGGGCTTCGATCGTGTCACCGGCATCGATCCTGGCTTCGAAGTCAGCCAGTTCCGGCGAAGATTCATCGCCGTTTTTCTCGGGGGTGACCATCTGGGCGTACATAGGGGAAACCAGAAAGTGAAGCTACCCACCGCAACGAAACGAGATCACCACTGAGACACAGAATTCACAGAGAAAGGAGAGTTCGCTTCTCTGCGTTCAGCTGTGCCCCCGCTTCAAAATCGAAGCGTTGCGGCGGTGTCAGCTGAAACGACGTTATGATACAAAAATTGATTAGTCAAAGACAATAGTGTATCATTTTACTTTCGTTCTTGTCGTGGCCGCTACCCCACCTTCCCAATTGAAAACCTCTACGGTTCCGCTCTGGATTCGACGGACCTTGGCTGCGGATCCTCCTCGGGCTAAGTCGCTGGTGGTGACCCTTTTTGGTGACGCGATCGCACCCCATGGAGGCTGCGTACAATTGAAGGGGTTGATTCAGTTGTTGGGACCTTTTGGCATCAATGAACGTCTGGTCCGGACGAGTGTATTTCGGTTGGTAAAAGAAGGTTGGCTGGAAGCGAGACGGAATGGCCGGGAGAGCAGTTATGAACTCACCCATTCCGGACGGCGACGGTTTAGCTATGCCTATGATCGGGTGTATGCGCGGGCGCAGGAGCCGTGGAAGGGAGACTGGACTTTGGTTCTGGTGCAGGGAGACGAATTATCGCCGCAACGCCGGCAACAGCTCCGCCAAGAACTAGAGTGGCAAGGCCTCCGACAACTGGCGCCCCAGCTCTACGCTCACCCTCGCATTCAACCGGGTCCGTTGGCTGAATTGCTCGAGCGGATTGGCGCGCGTAAACAAGTGATCAGTTTTGGCAATGCCACTAGCGATCAGATCGGCTCCGGCGATTTTCAGGAATTAATCAACGAGCGTTGGAATCTCGTTGTGGTCGCGAAACATTATGGACGTTTCTTGCGAAATTTTGAGCGAATGAAGAACCTGCTCCAGTGCTCGCCGGGGTTGCTGCCGCAGCAATGGTTTTCGATCCGTATCCTGATGATCCATGCTTTCCGCAGAGCGGTTCTCCATGATCCATTGCTTCCGGAGGAATTGTTGCCAAAACCGTGGATAGGGAACGAAGCCTATCAGTTGGCGCGAGAACTCTACCGGCTGAGTTTGCGCGGTTCGGAGGAGCTGTTGGCGAGTGAGTGCGGTTTTGCCAAAGGGAATGGATCAGGAAGTAAGTCGATTTTGAAGGAACGATTTCTGTAGGATGCGGGCCAAATCGCCCCTCGTCCTCGAAATGGGTGGCACGTTATTGCCGTGTGCGACCGCCCGCCGCCTGGAGGGGAGCCGCTTTGGCTCGTGTCCCGCTACCCTCGCGATATTTGTCTCAACGCCGATGCCGCCGAAAAATATGAGAACAAGCGGCTCCCGGAAACGTCTCGACGCGATGTATTCACAAAGTGGCCTTCGATTCGCTTACACCCGGACCGTAGAGCTGCATCGCGCTGGGTAGTTCGCGGGAGCCGCCTGTTTTCACACTGTGAGGCCAGACAACGCGCTAGTGCGAATAAAGCAGATCGTCGGGTCACGGGCTGAAGCGCCTCCCCTCCAGGCTGTGGGAGTAAACATCCGTCGTCGCCCTGCCAACCTTTTCGAGGACAGCTTGCCCGACTAGCTTTCGCTTTACGCTCAAGGTCGGGCTCGCAAGCGAGGCAGCGCTCCACAGAAAGGCAGCGAAGGCGGAAGGACGACGACGAGTACGAGGACGAGAGGAACCCTCGTTACACCGTAAATCCGCCATCAACCGGCAGGTTTATTCCGGTAATGAACCCTGAGTCGGGGGAGGATAGCCAAAGTACGGCATTGGCGACCTCCTCAGGCGTACCGAAACGTCGGACCGGATGTGTACTGAGCAGAGCGTTGCGCGTCTGTTCATCTTCGCGAGCGATCGCGGTCATGTCCGTTTCGATAATCGCGGGACACACCGCATTCACCCGTATCCCCTTAGTGGCGAATTCGAGCGCAGCCGTTTTGGTAAGCCCGATCACCGCGAATTTACTCGCGTTGTAAAGCGAAAGTTCAGGATACGGGCGGATGCCGAGAACCGAAGCGTTGTTCACAACGCTACCGCCACCGGTTTTCAGCATGGCGGCGATCTGATGTTTCAGGCTGAACGCAACCCCGCGGACATTGATTCCGAAGATGTGCTCGTAGCTCTCAATCGTAATATCGGTGGTTAGAGCTCGTTCGATGACTCCGGCATTGTTAAAAGCAATGTCGAGGCGCCCGAAATGTTCTACCGTGCGAGCGACCAGCGCCGCAACGTCTTCTTCCCGGCTTACATCAGCGCGAACGAACAAACCTTTTCCCCCGGCTTTTCCGACCAGAGCGACAGACTCTTCCCCTTCGATTTCCCGGCGGCCGGAGACGACTACCTTAGCGCCTTGCCTGGCAAAGGCGACCGCTGTGGCGCGTCCGATCCCAGCGGTTCCGCCGGTAATCAACACGACCTTATCCGCAAATGCGTTGTTAAATGAAGTTGGCATTTAATTTTTCGTTAGGTTTTCCAGTGTTTCGATTTTGTTGGCTCGGTTCAGCACGAGTGAGTCGGATCCGCCATCCGAGGCTGATGGACGTGTCGATTCCCCCAATGGCTAGAGGCCGATTTAGGGACCACAATTCACCGTCTGAAATAAAAAACCATTCGGTTCATTACCGGATATGCCGGCTTTCGCTTGGGTCAAGATATATTTTGAACCGATCGGTTTATTAAGCGACACTGATTGCCGTGGGACGACCGAGAAAGTTCGACCGAGTAGGCGTTTTAGAGAAAGCGCTGCCGGTTTTTTGGAGACGCGGGTTTGCTGATACCAGCCTCCAGGAATTGGAGCAGGCCACCGGAGTAAATAAGTCGGGGCTTTATTCCGAGTTCAAAGGGAAAGAAGACTTGTTTGTTGAAAGTCTGCGGTATTACGTGGACAACCTGGAGCTCGGGCCACTATTGGCCAGTGAACCGTTGGGCTGGGATAATATTGAACGATTTCTTAAAGCTCGATACCGTAACGGCCAAGGACTTAAGGGTTGTTTTGCGGTTAACTCAATGCGCGAGTCCGCGATCTTGCCTCAGGCCGCCATCGGCATCCTCACGCAAAGTAAGAGAAAGCTGAAAGAGCTGGTTGCGAAAAATATTGAGGCCGAACGAGCGGAAACGAAAGTGGACGTTCTAGCAGGGTTAGTCCTAACGGTTTTTACCGGACTTCGGATGGAGCAAAATGTGGGGTCGAGCTACGCCGGCGCTGTCCGGAAGGTGGACGAATTCATGAAGTTGATCCGGAAGTTGGGCCAATAGCGTACGGCCTGCAGTTGCGGGCCTGAGGGGAAACTGGTATAAGTGCTGGTGGGAGTTGAGGGGGCCTCCCCATATATTTTACATAGATTTTTGATATACTACTTTGAACGTCCATCTGGGTAAGTCTGTTTGAGTAATCGAAGGAACATAGCAATTAGAGCTGAGGGGCCAGAGGAGCCGACTCATATCTGGGCCACCCGATGTAACGCGGGCGCGGTTCGGCGGGCCGCTCGGAAGTTGACCCATCTGTACGATACCGAGTTAGCGCCCACTGGTCTGAACCTGTGCCAGTACGGGGTTCTAAGGGCCATCCACTCGAGGGGGGCCGCTCTGCCGAGTGTGCAGGAGCTGGCCGGGCAATTGGTGTTGGATCGCTCGACCTTAGGCCAGAACCTTCGGCCGTTGGTGAAAGATCGTTTGATCAATCTGCTGACTGATCCAAACGATGGGCGAGTTCGATTGATCGCGTTGACCAAGCTAGGCGTCGCTAAGCTCAAAGAGGCAAGCGAATACTGGCAGATCGCTCAGGATCGTTTCGAGGAAGTCTTCGGTAAGGACGAAGCAGAAAGTCTGCGTACGGCCTTGTTATCCATCGCGTACAATTCGGACTTGGGTAAGCGCCGTCCAAAGGGGTCAAGGTTTTAAGTTCAAGGTTCTAGGTTGCGGCTCTCCACTTAGAACGTATCCACCAAAACCTGGAACGTAGAACCTAAACAGTTCGCCCAAACGCATCGGGCTTGACAGATCGGTCAAATAGGGGGATATCCCTCTATATTTTATGTCCGTCCGTAACCTCTCTCTTCTGACGAGCTCTTAGTCAGTGCGAAGCCCTTTATGTGGATCGTTAAGCTCGCTCTCAATCGGCCATATACGTTTATCGTGTTGGCTCTTCTCATTTTCGTCCTCAGCCCATTAATCATTCTACGAACGCCGACGGATATCTTTCCCAATATTGATATCCCCGTCATTTCCGTAGCTTGGACCTATACTGGGTTGAATCCGGAAGATCTCGAAGCGCGACTCACCACGCCATATGAGAAATATTTGACTACCCTCGTGGACAACATCGAGCACATCGAGTCCACGACTTATAACGGTTCCGCTGTCATCAAGATCTTTCTTCAGCCTCATAGCAGCTTGGACCGCGCAAATTCTCAAGTCGTCAGTACCTCGCAGTTTGCTCTTCGATCGCTACCGCCGGGTCTGCAACCGCCCGAGATTATCAACTTTAGCGCGTCCAGCGTTCCCATTCTGCAATTGGGGCTCTCAGGTAAAGGCCTTTCGGAACAACAGCTGAACGATCTCGCTGTAAACTTCATTCGCACTCAGATCATTACCGTGCCGGGCGTGGTGGTGCCGCTGCCATACGGGGGGAAACAGCGCCAGGTCATGATCAACATGGATCATAATCTGATGCAGGCCAGGAACGTGTCGCCTACGGACGTGCTCAACGCAGTGAACGCCCAGAACCTGATTCTTCCCGGGGGGACAGTAAAGCTGGGGAAGAGCGAATTGGATGTTCGGGCCAATACCTCACCGCGGACCGTCCCGGAACTCAGCGATCTTCCCATTAAGCAAGTAGGAAACACGACGATCTACCTGCGAGATGTCGCCACGGTGAGTGACGGCTTCGCGTTGCAAACCAACGTGGTCCGCCAGGATGGGCATCGGGGTGTGCTCATGAGTATCATCAAAGCCGGGACCGCCTCCACTCTCAGCGTGGTTAGCGGTGTGAAAAACTTGCTTCCGCGAGTGGCGACAATTGTTCCGCCTGAGCTAAAAATCACGCCGTTGGCGGATCAGAGTATCTTTGTTCAGGGCGCGGTCAGCGGTGTAATCCGTGAGGGCGTAATCGCGGCGGCGCTAACGGGACTGATGATACTATTGTTTCTGGGGAGTTGGCGCAGCACCTTGATCATCGCCGTGTCGATCCCGCTGTCGGTTTTGACGTCAATTATCATCATTAGTTTTCTGGGCGAAACGATCAACATCATGACGCTCGGCGGGCTTGCCTTGGCCGTGGGTATTCTGGTTGATGATGCGACGGTAACCATTGAAAACATCGAGCGCGTCCTGCGCGAGGGCGGTTCGCTTCATGACGGTATCTTAAAGGGCGCCGCTCAGATTGCCGTCCCGGCGTTAGTTTCTACGCTCTGCATCTGTATCGTATTTCTCCCGATGTTCTTGCTCACCGGGGTAGCCAGATATCTGTTTGTACCGCTGGCGGAAGCAGTCGTGTTTGCTATGCTGGCTTCTTACGTCCTATCCAGGACGCTGGTGCCAACTTTAGCCATGTATCTGCTGAAGACGCATGGTCACGGATCCCAATCATCAAGCATTTTCGCAAAAATCCAGCGATCATTCGAAGCCGGCTTTGAGCGAGTCCGCAATGCTTATAGTGGCTTACTAACCGCTTTGCTAAGGAACCGGAAATTGTTTTTACCCGGATTTCTCGGGCTGTGCCTGGCCGGATTCTTATTATTGCCGTGGCTTGGTCAAAACTTTTTCCCGGATACAGATAGCGGTCAATTCATCCTGCATGTCCGTGGCCGGACCGGTCTTCGGATTGAAGAAACCGCACGTCTGTTCGACCAAGTGGAGAACTATATCAGGCAGACGATTCCGTCCGCCGAGATGGATAACATCCTGGATAACATTGGTCTCCCTTACAGCCCATACAACACGATGCACTCCACGTCCGGAGTTCTCGGCGGCAGCGACGGAGATGTCCTGGTTTCACTGAGGGAGAACCATCATCCGGTCGCTGACTACCTGCGGGAGTTGCGTGCGCAACTGCCGCGCCAATTTCCGGGAATCACTTTCTACTTCTTACCGGCCGATATAGTGACTCAGATTCTGAACTTTGGGTTGCCGTCACCAATCGATGTACAGATCGAAGGCAACGATGTGGTGAAGAGCCAGCAGATCGCCGAAAAGGTTATGGCCGAGATGCGCCAGGTGCCCGGATTGGTCGACCTCCGGGTTCAGCAGCCGCTCGATTATCCAACCTTGGAAGTCGCGGTTGATCGAGTGAAAGCCGGTCAGGCGGGATTAACGGAGCAAAATGTCGCTGCCAGCGTTTTGAACGCACTAAGCGGTAGCTTTCAGATAACGCCGATGTTCTTCGTAAACTGGAAGAACGGAGTTGATTACAACCTCGTCGCTCAAACCCCGCAATATCGGTTTCAATCCATGAACGATCTTTTAAACATTCCGCTCAATTCAAATGGCGGGACGAACATGGAGATTTTGGGAGATGTTGCGTCCGTCTCGCGAGGGCATGAGATGGCGATTATCAACCACTACAATATTCGACGGGTAATCGATATCTATGGCGGCGTTCAGGACCGGGACCTTGGTGGGGTGAGCCGGGATGTGGAGAAGATCGTGAGCGCGAATCAAAAGCTGCTGCCTCGGGGTAGTTTTATTTCTGTACATGGTCAGGTTCAAACTATGCGTACCTCCTATCTAGGGCTACTCGGGGGACTCGGGTTGGCCGTCGTTTTGGTCTACATGTTAATCGTGGTTAACTTCCAGTCGTGGCTTGACCCTTTTATTATCATCACCGCGCTGCCCGCGGCGCTGACCGGCATTGTACTGTTTCTATTTCTCACGCATACGACGCTTAGCGTTCCTGCACTGATGGGGGCGCTTATGTGTATGGGCATTGCCACCGCGAATAGCATTCTCGTGGTCTCATTTGCTAAAGAACGACTGCACGAACATGGCGATTCTATCCGAGCAGCCATCGAAGCGGGAGCGACGCGGTTTCGTCCTGTGATTATGACGGCATTGGCAATGGTGATCGGCATGGTGCCCATGGCGCTGGGCTTGGGCGATGGCGGTGAACAAAATGCGCCGCTGGGTCGAGCGGTAATCGGCGGATTGATGGCCGCGACTGTGGCGACCCTGTTATTTGTGCCGGCGGTTTTCAGCCTGGTTCATCAAAGGCGTCACCAAGCTGGAGCTGCCAGCGGAGTCGATAGCTCGGTAAGCTAGAAGAAAGAGACCAAGATGTTATCGGACGAATTAGAGAGAGCAACGATGGAAATCGAGACAGCAAAAGTCAGGGGTAAGTATACTAAAACGGGCTCATCTAAACCGGGCAGGTCGCGGAAAGTGGGATTGATGCTGTTAGCGGCGTTCTTATGTGCCGGTTTCGCGCTTCTAATCTTTTCCGGTATTCTCTCCCGTCTAAATGCAGAAAAGAAATTAGAAGGCACGGTTAAAGCCAGCGCGATTCCCGTGGTCACGGTGGTACATCCCGAAGCAACTTCTAGAGCGCAGGAAATAGAACTGCCCGGCACCACTCAAGCTTTCACGGAAGCGCCGATCTATGCCCGTACCAGCGGTTATCTGAAGAAGTGGTATCTGGATATCGGCGCTCATGCCAAACAAGGGGAACTTCTGGCCGAGATCGAAACACCCGAGCTTGATCAGCAACTTGAGCAAGCTCAGAACGACCTGAAGACGGCGCAAGCCAACCTGCAACTAGCCGATGTCACAATGAACCGATGGGTCTACCTGCTCAAGAGTAACGTTATTTCAAAGCAAGAGACCGACCAGGCGGTGAGCGACTTCAACGCCAAGAAATCGACGGCCCAGTCTGCCGAGGCCAATGTTCACCGTCTGGAGAAGCTCCAAGAATTTGAGCGGGTTTACGCACCATTCGACGGAGTTATTACCGCCCGAGACACTGATATTGGTGCTCTCGTGCAAAACGGTAACAGCCCCGGTCAAAAAGACTTATTTCGCCTGGCTGCTATCGACAAGCTGCGCGTCTATGTTGCTGTACCGGAGGTGTACGCAGCCGCAGCGAAATCCGGTGAGTCGGTCACGCTGACATTGGACGCTTTTCCGGGAGAAACGTTTGCCGGTACGATCGTTCGTAATTCGAATTCGATCGACTTAACCTCGAGGACGTTAAATGTGGAAGTCGACGTCGATAATCCGTCCGGCCGGCTTCTGCCTGGAGCTTACGCCTTTGTGCATCTAAAGATACCGGGAGCAGTCGGCGCCGTTACGATTCCCACGAATACACTGCTCTTTCGAGCAGAGGGCTTGCGGGTGGCTGTCGTGCACGACGGCGCGGTTAAGCTTCTGCCAATCACCGTTGGCCACGACTACGGCAGCACAGTGGAGGTGACCTCTAATTTGACCGCCAAAGACACCGTAATCGCTGATCCGTCAGACTCCATTATGGACGGGGCTCGAGTAGAGATCGCGGAGCCTGGTCCGGCCAAGGTCGCAGCGGCCAAGAGTCCCTAAGTGGGAAAGGAGCCGGGGGCCAGAATCCGGGAATCAGAGGCCACGAGTTTCACAGGACATAATAGGGGATAGCACCGATGAGTCCCAGTTTTCTCGTTCGCCTCTGCGCTCAAGGTAACCTTTCGATCTGAGACATTAGGTCGGTGAATTGATAGTAACCACATTGATCGTCTTCCCAGTGGACTCTGACCCCGGAACCGTCTATTAGGATCACTTCGCCCTTCGACCCATCCGGGGTCCAGACGACAATCTCATGGAGTCGGAGAGTCTGTGCTTCTTGGGCGTTCATAAAGGAGCGATACCGGCTCGAGGTGAGCTGGTGATTACGATGTGAAACTTTCCCTTGCGTGCACCACGTCTAAATACTGATCAGTAAAGAGAACCCAGGTATCGTTTTCATCTTCCAGACTGTTGCGGCGCGCGATGTTTAGGGTGATCTGGAGTTCCTGTAGCGCCCGCTCGAATCGATTCCGCTCTGGACGCTGGGTCATGTTCAATTCCTCTCGTAACGAACCGGTCGTCAGAGGATCCAGCTTCAGCCTTTCATAGATTTTCTGCGCTACGGAGCTGCATTCCCTCAGTGGCCGATGATATTTCGAATAGTGTTCCATACGGAGGTAATCCATGCTCATTAATACGGCCCGACCAGGCGGAATCTTGCCATAGAAGATCTCTGCAGGATAGATAGCCGGTAGTTCATTTTTCCATCGCCAGATCGCAATGATTTTTTGGCCCCAGCCCTTTTCTCCCGGTTGCCGATCAGGCAAATCGACCACCTCCCATAGGTTGGCCATACCAACTCCGGCGTCGGAGAAAATACCGCATATACCGGCTTGCAAGATATAGGTCCTGGCCTGTTTAAAGGTACGGACGGCAGCGACCTTGCGTTTCATTGAGTGGACCATAGTTCGTCTATAAGAATTTCCACAATGGAAAACGGGCGAGGGAACGAGGAGCATAAACGTGAGAATAAAAGATTGCGGATGAGATTGATAGGGTCGACGGTTTGGATGGTCGAAAAGGACGTGGACCGCCACGCTCACGCCCGAGGGTAGTGCTAGAGTCGAATCCCCCGTGGAAAGGATGACACGCATGAAAGCGACACTAAAGACGGAATATCGGAAGGGCGATAAGGTGTGGATTAAGGGTGGTGCTCATCTGTACAGGGTTCTCATCCATGCTTTCGCAGGCGAAGCCGAAGCGAGCGAGTTCAAAGGTCCTGAACTGCTCAGGCGCTTGCAGGCAACCAAGCACCTCCTAATTCTTCATGCAGTAGCGTATCCAGGCGTTATCACTAAAAGGCACACCATGTCAGGCGGAAACAAGAATGGAAAACCTCTGCCTGATTTCACAGCCTACTGGACAGAGATGGCGATGGAAAAGAGCAACCAGAAATTCATTACTACTGCGGAATGGCTCGAAGCGCGGGAGTGAACCGGAAACTTTAACCTGGAGATCTTGATGTAGCTAATCCGGGGCTAAAGCCCCAGGGTCAGGATCTGTAACCGTCCCCGCGAGTAAGGGAACGGCAATTCGCACAGGGTATTAATTTGTGACGGGACGAAAAGCCGGGAATTTTGGCTGGCAATTGACAACGTTGTCAATTGGGCTTAAAGGCGCAGGTATGTGTTCCCCTCCTTGTTCTCCGTCACCGCTATTTCAAAAAGGGATGACCCGGAAATTCCGTGGTTTTCAATGGGGTCGATTGATAGTAACTGCTGCAGTGTTCGCCTTCAGCCAAGGTAGGGTACCAGTGGTCGCGGCTGCGAACGCACCGTCTGCTAGCACTAAGGCCGAGCTGGTGCTTTTTGATTTTGGCGATGCCAATGACAAACAGGTTCGTGACGCCACCATTGTGAGATTCAATAAGCGTTACCCAAACGTTAAAGTGACGGATCAATTCACTCCGATCACGTCCTGGGCGGATTACATCGATAAGCTTGTAACCCAGGTCGCCTCGGGAAAGGCGCCTGACCTGATTCACATCGCAACCGAGGGTGCGCAATTATCGATTAGCAAGCATCTGGTCATTCCACTTGATGAGTTCACGGGAGGGAGCAATGGGACGATTCTCAGCGAGATCGATCTGGCCCTTTTGAAGAGTTTTACCATGGACGACAAGCTCTACCTAATCCCTGAAGCCTGGAATAACATGATGATTTATTACAATACCAAGGTGTTCAAAGACGCCGGCATCAGTCCACCAGCCGAGGACTGGACTTGGGATGACTTTCTCATGCTGGCCAAGCGTCTGACTTCCGGGGAAGGACCAGACAAGCGATATGGGTTTGGCATTCCCTATTTCAATTTCGGTCTAACACCGTTCTGGTACTCGAATGGTACGTCGGTTTTAAAGAAAGAACTAAAAGAATCGAATCTGACTGACCCTAAATTCTTGGAAGCGGTGAAGTTTATTCGGGGACTCGTCTACGAAAGCAAGGTTTCACCGGATCCAGCGAATACGGATCCGAATGCCGTCTTTCAATTGTTTGCCACCGGCAAAATCGCGATGACCGGCGGCGGTCATTGGCCGATGCAAGTCTTTAAGGCGAATGGATTTAACGACTACGATGTCGTGCCGTGGCCCAAGAAGGCGGAGCAAAAGACGGACTTTGGGGCGGCTGGTTGGGGAATTTCATCGAAGACCAAGCAAAAAGAGTTGGCTTGGGAACTGGTCAAAGAATTGGTAAGTGAAGAGAGCGAACGGCAGGCGGCCGGTTTGGGCGTCGCCATCCCCGCTAGAAGAAGCGTAGCCGAATCGCGCGAATTTCTTACCCACCCGGAACACGCTGCTCTTTTCTACAAGAGCTTAACGCACGCGGCGCCGGTTCAAGCTCCCGCTAACTATGCAGAGGTAGAACGGATTTTGATGCGTCACCTCGGACAGGTGATGGCAAATGAAGTCACTCCTGAGGACGGCTTGAAAGCCGCTGACCAAGAGTTAGCCGAAGCGATGAAGCAACAAGAAGCCGAAGGCCAGTGAGAAAGCCCGTCTCAGAAAAGCTGGCCGGCTACTTCTTTGTCGGACCCAGCGTTCTCGGATATCTCGCGTTTGTTCTGGGACCTTTAATTGCCGCCATCGGGCTTAGTTTCACCCACTATGATGTGCTCAGTCCACCGCGCCTGAATGGGTTTGGCAATTATGCGAGATTGATTGCTGATCCCAGGCTGGCAATCGTGTACCGGAACACCGGGTTCTTCGCTCTCGCTTCAGTAAGTCTCACCGTCTCACTCGGCGTCCTTTTGGCGGTGGCGGTAAATCAACGATTGCCCGGCCCCCTCAAGTATGCGCTCCGCACCGCGTATTTTTTCCCGGTGTTGGTCGGTATGATCTACGCCGCCATGGTCTGGAAGTTTCTCTTCAACCGAGATCTCGGGGTAGTGAACTACTATTTAAGTTTTTTGCAGGTGCCACCGATCGCCTGGCTAACGAGCAGCAGCTGGGCGCTCTGGTCAGTGATTCTTGTTTACGTGTGGAAGAATGTTGGCTTTACGATGCTGACGACGCTGGCGGGATTACAAAACATTTCCAGGGAGATCTACGAGGCCGCGAGGATAGATGGCGCCAGGCCGGTGACGGCATTCTTTCGAATTACGATTCCGCTCCTGACGCCGGTGCTGCTGTTCAACGTCACGATCACCACAATCAATACGCTACAAGAATTCGACTCCATTGTAGCGCTAACCAACGGCGGACCCGGAGATGCCAGCCGGAGCGTTGTCATGTACCTCTATGACAAGGCGTTTCGCTCTTTCGACATGGGTTACGCTTCGGCGATCGCTGTGACCTTGTTTGGGTTCATTGGACTGCTCACTCTGCTGCAGCTGTGGGGTAGCCGTCGCTGGATGCATTATGGCTAACCGGGTTGCAGAAACCGCTATCGAACCTAGAACCAAGACTGGAAAGCCCATTTCCGGGGCGAAGCTTTCAGGTATAATCGGAACCGTCATCGTCGTAACGGGTAGTGTCCCGATGGTGGCTCCCTTTATCTGGGTGTTTACCACTTCGCTGACATCCGGAGCGCGAGCTTTTGATCTCCCACCAAACTGGTTCCCGAAAGATTGGCACTTTCAAAACTTCCTCACGTTATTTCAGTCGAATGTGCCCTTTGCGACTTTTCTTTGGAACAGTTTCGAAGTCGCTGGGACGGTGACGCTAGCGCAATTACTGACTTGCTCGATGGCAGGATATGCCTTTGCTCATGTTCGGTTTCGAGGCCGCAACGGGTTATTCGCGCTTCTCCTGACCTCACTGATGATGCCGATGCAGGTGACGATTGTGCCATTGTTTCTGATGATGTCGTCTCTCGGCCTGGTCGACACGCACTGGGCAATCATCTTACCTCTTGCCACGAATGCCTTCGGTATCTTCATGATGCGTCAATTTTTTCTCACGGTTCCACGCGAGTTAGTTGAAGCGGCACGAATCGACGGAGCAACCCAATTTGCCGCATTCTGGCGCATTGCACTTCCCTTGGCGAAGCCCGCTTTAGCTTCTCTCGGAATCATCACTTTCGTTAATACGTGGAATAACTACTTTCTGCCTCTGGTTTTTCTAAACAGCTGGGAAAAAATGACTTTGCCTTTGGGAATGTTTGCTCTCAGTAACGTCTATGGTAGCGGCAACGTCTCGGTCATCATGGCGGCCGTGGTTTTGGCCATATGCCCACTTCTCGTTCTATTCCTGGTAGCGCAGCGCTACATCATTTCGGGGATGGTAGGCAGTGCCATCAAGGGCTGAATCAGGATTTGTAATCTCATATGACTAACCAACAAGTAAGTGGTTTCTTGCAAGACATCGGAAGGTTAAGATCCGCCCGAACCGGGCGGGCATCGAGCTGGGATCAGAGTGGCAAAAATCAGGACTATTGGATGATTCCGCCCGGGGAAGAAATAACACTAGCCGAGTTGATTGGTCCGGGGTGCATTACCCACCTCTGGATGACCCAATTCTGCCGGCGCCTGATTGGTCCGGGCCTGATTGATCCGCAACTCGGCAGTTATGTTGCCCCGGTATTTGAAATTCACAACGCACTGGGTGTCAATTGGGAGGAACCGGATCCGTTTTACTATCGCAAGGTAATTTTGAAGATTTTTTGGGACGAGCAAGATCATCCAAGTGTTCTAGTGCCCTTGGGTGACTTTTTTTGCATTGGGCATTCTATTCCAGGTAATTTTTCGTCACTTCCGATCACGGTGTCTAGTAAGCCAGAGGAGCGTCATCGATTTGGCGGTAGCGCGGCACTCAATTGCTATTTCCCGATGCCCTTCCAGACCAAGGCCAAAATCGTTCTCGAAAATCAGAATGATATTTCCTACGGGCAATATTTTTACATTGATTACGAACTGTATCCTCAGCCGATCGCAGAGCCCGTCGTGCATTTCCATGCGCACTGGCGCCGCGAGAACCCCTGTACCGGTTGGGCTCCGGAACTGCAGGTCAATAGCCCTGAGACCAACATCGCGCACCTTGATGGTGCCGGTAACTATGTCGTACTGGAGACCTTAGGGGCAGGGCATTATGTCGGCTGTAATCTGTCGGTGACGCACTTTCAGGGAAGTTGGTGGGGTGAAGGCGACGAGATGATCTTTATCGATGACGATGAGTGGCCGCCCAGCCTCCATGGCACCGGCTCGGAGGATTACTTCAATCACGCCTGGGGCATGCAGAATAATGCCTTTCTCATGAATGGTTCGGCATTGCACGAGAGCATTATACCGGGTTACCAGGTGAGCTATCGCTTTCACCTGCTGGACCCGATCCATTTTTCCGAGCGGATTAGGGTGACGTTCGAACACGGTCATGCGAACCATTTGGCAGATGACTGGAGTTCGACGGCGTACTGGTACCAAACCCTCCCTTCACCCGTAAAAGCGATCGCGCCTGCAGTCGATCGCCTACCCATCGCGCCCCCGAAAGCCACTGCGCGGGAGTCTCGAGCTCCGGCTGCTCTGTCCGATAACCAACTCCGGGCACTGGAGGCGGCTCAGGAGCGATTCTCCAAATATCAATCGGAACGAGAAGAGCACATCCGGCAAAAGATCGAGCGGACCCGCGAGTACTCCCGGCGGAATATCGAGCAGGCGTTAGCTCTGCGGCAGCGTTACGACATTAGCCAGGTTCGACGATGAAGGAACCCTTTGCTAAGGATCCCGTCGCAAAGGGTGCGGCCGAACTCAGTGCGCTGCGCTCGGCTCTAGCCAACGATCCTCATCGACCGCGATATCATTTCCTCGCTCCGGCCAATTGGATGAATGATCCCAATGGCTGTTTCTTCTGGAAAGGCAAATATCACTTGTTTTACCAGTATAATCCCCAGGGTGCGTTCTGGGGCAGTATCCATTGGGGACACGCCGTTAGTTCCGATCTGTTACATTGGCAAGATTGGCCGGTTGCACTCACGCCTTCGAGAGACGGCCCCGATAAAGAGGGATGCTGGTCGGGCTGTGTGGTTAACAATAACGGCACTCCCACGGCTCTCTATACAGGCATCGACCCGCAAACCGTGTGCGTGGCAACAAGCACCGACGATCTCATTAGCTGGCAACAGCTGGAAACTCCGGCTATCGAAAGGCCTCCTTCCAGTTTGGAGCTTACCGGCTTTCCCTCGATTACCGGGCATCCGTCGGCGGATTTCCGCGACCCTTTTGTATGGCGGGAATCCGGGCGCTGGTACTTGGCGATCGGTACCGGATTGCGAGAAAAAGGGGGAGCCGTCTTACTTTACGACTCCGAGGATTTACTGCGGTGGCAATATCTCGGGCCCATTTTGAGCGGGGTAATTGGCTCGAATTGCAATATGTGGGAATGCCCAGTCCTGCTCCGCTTTGGTAACCGCTGCGTTTTGTTCGTCTGTCCACACCCTGAAGCGAAATACATTTACTGGATCAGCGGGCAATGGCGAGAGAACACTATACAAGAACAGCAACGTGGAAAGGTTGACTTAGGAGGCTACGTGTACGCTCCGCAGTGTCTTTATGATCCCAACCAGAATCGTTACGTATTGTGGACTTGGATAAAGGAAGGGCGAAGTGCGGAAGCTCAACGTGCTGCGGGCTGGTCTGGATTGTTGAGCCTTCCCAAAGAGTGTCGGCTGGCATCGGATGGATCCCTGATTTTGGAGCCTGCCAGAGAACTTAGCTCGCTTAGGCGAGAACATCGGGCGGGATCAAGTGAAAAGCTAACCTCGGCATCAAAGGATCCATTCGAAGGGCTGGAAGGGGATTGTCTCGAGATAGAAGCGGAACTGTCCTTCGGCGAGCTGGCGATCTGCGACGTTTACCTTCGAGCTAGCAAAGATCAGAGCGAATACACTTTGATCAGTTACAATAGTGCAGAAAGGACCATTTCAGTGGATTGCACTCACTCAAGTCTGTCTGCTGACGTAGATCATCAGATAGTGTCTGGAGACTTGCATCCGGATCAGGAAGGGAAGGTTCGCTTCCGCATGTTTGTAGATCGTTCTGTGCTTGAGCTCTTTCTAGCGGACTGTCCTGGGATTACTCAGCGTCTCTATCCTACCCGGGAAGACAGCCTTGGGCTCAGTTTTAAGGTCAGGCAAGGTTCTGTCTTCGTCCATCATTTGTCGGCTTGGAAATTAAGTTCTGTTTGGTGTTAGTTGATCCGGATTAGCGGTGAACCTGTGAATCCGGCATTGCGAAAGGATGTGAATGGCAACCATTAAAGATGTTGCTGAACTGGCGGGCGTATCCTTTAAGACAGTTTCACGAGTAATTAATCGGAGTCCTCACGTCAGAGACGAGATCCGCCAAAAGGTTTTGCGAGCAGCGGATGCGCTCGAGTACCGGCCCAACCTCCATGCTCGGCATATGCGGACGCAACGGTCGAAAGTCTTCGCCTTTATTAGTGACGACATCGCGACCACGCCGTTCGCTGGGCAGATCATTCAAGGGGCCCAGCTGAAGGCATGGCAACGCGAAATGCTGCTGCTGATGTTTAATACCGGCGGTGATCCGGCAGTAGAAGAGGATTGCGTTAAGTCAGCACTGGAGCGCGGGGTGGAAGGAGTCATTTTTGCCACCATGTACCATCGCGCCGTCAAGCTGCCTAAGGATGCCCTACGATTGCCCTTGGTGTTAGTAGATTGTTTTACCCGCGATAGTGCTGTCAAGGGCGTTGTCCCTGATGAAAGCAACGGAGGATTTGCAGCCACTAGACTGCTGCTCGAAAAGGGACACCGCCGGATCGCCATGATCAATGCCGACAAAAAATACCCCGCCGCTGCCGGCAGATATCAAGGATATCAAAAGGCCCTTAGGCAATTCCGGGTTCCGTTGGAGCCGGAACTCGTTCGAACCGGTGGGTGGTGGCAGGATGACGGGTATGAGCACGCACTGGCCCTGCTAAAGATGCAGCAGGTTCCTACCGCGATTTTTTGCGCCAGTGACCGAATTGCTCTGGGTGCTTATGACGCCTTGAAAGAGAAAGGCTTCAGGATCCCAGAGGACATTTCGATCGTCGGGTTTGACAATCAGGAATTGCTGGCAGCGCATGCCCGGCCACCGCTCACCACAATGCAAATCCCGTATTTTGAGATGGGTTCTTGGGCGGTGAAACAATTGATCGAGGCGAACGAAGACGAAGATAAGACCGGCGCAGGCCTGACCAAGTTAGAATGTCCACTGATCGTGCGTGCCTCCGTCGACAGCCCGCCTATTAAGCGAGAGCCGCAAAGTAAGAAGAAGCGGTGATGGGGGTTGAGCTCGAATTGACCCTGACTGCGAATCCCCGGGCGATGAATTTGCGCTGGATCCGACTATGCGAGCTCGCAACCGGCTCTGGTCAAAGTTGCTGCTAAAGATCCTTGGCGTTACTCCAAAGGTTCTGTACGGTAGCCTGACGCCGAGAAACGCGGCCGGTTTTGTGACTCAGGCAACGATTGAAGGTCTCTTCATCGGCCGCTCGGTGTGGCAAGCAGAGAGCTGCGCAACACATCAGTCATGAATGTTTTGTTTGTAGGCGGTACAGGACAAATTTCACTCTCTTCGGTACTGGAAAGTATTGCGGCGGGTCATAAAGTGAGCGTTTTCAATCGGGGAAAATCGCCGATCGAAGAGTTGCCCAGAGAGATCAATAGAATCGTAGGAGACATGAATGACCCGGATTCGTACGGTAAACTACGAAAAGAGCACTTCGATGTAGTTTGCCAATTCAAGGTTTTCACCCCTGAACAGATGAAGGTCGATCTGGAAACCTTTACCGGGAGGGTCGGGCAATACATTTTCATCTCGTCTGCTTCCTGTTATGAGAAACCAGCGAAACAGTATTTGATAACGGAAAAGACGCCGTTGGAAAATCCGTTTTGGGAATACAGCAGGCTCAAAATAGAAAGTGAACAGGTGTTGCGGGATCAAGAGCAACTGCCCTACACGATTGTCCGCCCCAGTCATACCATTCGCACTCATCTACCAATTCAGATTGGGGATTGGATGGTAGGCTTAAAAAGAATTCTCGAAGGAAAGCCCCTGTTGGTTACAGGGGACGGGACTGCCCCCTGGACGCTGACGCGGCCTGTGGACTTCTCGATTCCTTTCGTCCGCTTGTTCGGCAGAGCCGAAGCGATCGGGGAGGACTTTCATATTACGGGCGATCGCGGTTTTACCTGGGACAATATCCATAGTGCCATCGCACGGGGGTTTGGGACGGTAACGAACAACGTGCACGTTCCGACCGAGACACTTATTCGGTACAATCGCGATTGGATAGGGCCGCTGATGGGTGACAAGATGTATACTGCGCTTTTTGATAATTCGAAGATCAAAGCGTTGGTCGGCGATTTTAAGTGTTCGGAGGACTTGGATGAAATCCTGGCTGAACCGGTCAAAACTGCGAGAAAACTGATCGAAACGGAACGTCCCAACGGAGCGGCTCAATCGAGGGATGAAGCGCAAAATAGCCTTATCGATAGGATCGTGGCAGAACAGACAGCTCTTGGGAACAACTAAGAGAGGGAAACAAGGTTAATAGAAAATAAGTTAACAAAAAGAGACTGAGACGGTGACACGTCTAGTTTTAACTGGAGGCAGGGTTACCGCTCCGGTTCTTGGTCCGCGAGAGCAAGCGCGGTGCCTATTTTCGAACGAGTCTTTTCTTTGCGATCTTTTGCGGCTATTACCTCTGTTTCTCCGTTTCAGCCCTTTCGAGCACGAGCAGGGGGACGATGTTCTTGTTACTGTTGAATCGCGCTTTCCTCGTGAGTCGGCCACTTCGATACCTGGGATGGGGTCGGGAGCTCCGACACGTCCCAACCGCCGCCGAGCGCTTCAACCAGGGATACCGCGCTGGTCATCTGTAATACTTCAACCGTGATGACGTTTTGCTGGTCGGTGAGTAAAGTGGTCTGAGCAGTGACAACATCGATGTATGGATCGAGGCCGGTTTGGAATCTGCCCATCTCAAGCGTCACAAACTCTTGGGCAGATTTCTCGGCATCGCGTTGCTCGCGCAGTTGTTTGGAGTAAAGGCGGATTTCGGCCAAGGCGTCTTCCACCTGTTGAAACCCAGTGAGCACGGTCTGCCGGTAAGCGGCCAGATCGGCATTATAGGTTCCAATGAATTGATGAACTGTCGCGGTGCGGAGTCCGGCATCGAAAATGGTTTCGGAGGCGGATGGCCCGATTGACCAGGTACGATTGTTGGTATCGAACAGGTTGCTGAAATGGCGACTCGTGAACCCGGCATCAGAACTCAAATTGAACTCAGGGAAATAGGCAGCGTAGGCTTGGCCGATTTGAGCGTTAGCAGATGCCATGGCGCGTTCTGCGGCAGCGATATCGGGTCTGCGCTCGAGTAATTGGGAGGGGACACCGACCGGGATCCGAGGCGGAGACCGATCTAAAGTCCTAACCGGGATCGAGAAGTTGGAGGCAACCCTACCGAGCAATACGGCGATCGCATGTTCAAATTGGGCTCGGGCAACACCGATATTGGTCGCGCTCGCCTCGGCGTTTTGCAAGGTGTTCTGAGCTTCTACCACCGAAATCCTGTCAGTGATTCCGGTTTCGAACTGGACCTGGTTGAAAGCCAGCGCTTTCTCGAAGGCAACGATCGTATCGTTGAAAAGCTTCTGCAGGGTGTCTTGTCCTCGAATTTGGAAGTAGAGCGTCGCTAAAGTAGCCTGCTCGGTCAGTTTTTCATTCTCCAGGTCGGCTGCGCTAAGCTGGGCGCTGTACTGAGCCGACCTGAGAGCGTTTCGCACTTTGCCCCAGACGTCCGGAGCCCAAGAAATTTCCAAAGTGGAAAGGATAGTAGTGATCGGGTTAAGGGGAGGGGTGCGTGATTTGGTCCAGGAAGCGTTAGCCGTGAGGGTAGGATAAAGCTGGGCGTTGGTTTCAGCGATGATAGCTCGCGCTTGCATGAAGTTCTCGAAGAACTCCTTAATATTCTGGTTGTTAATATTGAGTTGTTCTTCGAGCGCATTCAGATCCGGATCGTGGAAGACTCTCCACCATTCACCTCGAAGCATCGCGTCTCGCGGCTGAGCAATATCCCAGCCCTCGGAATTTTTGTAATGGGCGGGAATCTCTTTGTAACTGGACGGTAATGGTTCCTCGGTAGCGGCCGGCTTATGGTATTTCGGACCCACTAATATGCATCCGGTCAGGGTGCACAAGACGATGCAGAGACAGATCGTGAATGTTAGTCGCAGTGAAGTCATTCCGAGGAAAGGAGTAGTGGAGTGTTGGAGAAATGGAGTAATGGAGTTATGTTTTGTTATGCTTTGCGATGGCGGGTCCGTCTGACCGCAGTACTCCGATACTCCAGCACTCCAATACTCCGGGCTGCAGGTTTTTTGGGTCAGGCGGGCTCGGTTCCATGGTGAAATACATCGGGTTTCTCACCCTTCATTCGCAGGCGGAGCCGATCAAAAGCAAGGTAGAGAACCGGGGTGGTATAGAGGGTCAGGAGTTGGCTCACGATCAGGCCGCCGACAATACTGATACCAAGTGGCCGGCGCAGTTCTGAGCCGGTTCCCGTTCCTAGGGCCAACGGCAATGCGCCGAATAGGGCGCACATGGTTGTCATTAGGATCGGACGAAACCGTAGCATGCAGGCTTCAAAAATGGCGTCGGCAGTGCCTTTCCCCTCCAGGCGCTCCGCTTGGAGCGCGAAGTCGATCATCATGATCGCGTTCTTTTTAACAATCCCGATTAGCAGCACAATACCGATAATCGAGATCACGTTAAGATCGCTGTTCCCGATGGTTAATGCCAGCATCGCGCCTACGCCGGCTGACGGTAAAGTCGATATAATGGTGATGGGATGCACGAGATTTTCGTAAAGGATTCCGAGAACGATGTAGACAGCAAGCAGCGCTGTTAGTACTAGGAGCGGCATGGTGCTCAGGGATTGTTGATAACCTAGCAGGGTACCGGAATAAAAGCCTCGGATCGATGAAGGCATGCCGAGCTGGCTCTGCATATCCGTGATCCGGGCCGTGGCATCGCTCAGCGACATGTTAGGAGCCAGGTTAAATGAGACCGTTACCGATGGGAACAAACCTGTATGATTGATGGCGAGTGGAATGGTGTTCGATTGGTTGGTCGAGACAGCGAAGAGAGGGATGTGACCATTGGCGGGGGACGTTCCCAGGTAGATGTCCTTGAAGTTCTCCGGACTTTGAAAAAAGGGAGGGGCGACTTCCAAGACAACATAGTACTGGTTCAATTGGGTGTGAATCAGGGATACCTCCGCTTGGCCAAATGCGTTATAAAGCGCGGTATTGAGGGACTGAACCGTGAGGCCTAGTTTTGCTGCGGTTGCCCGATCGTAAGTTAGATAGGCGTCGCGTCCGCCGTTCTGTTGGTCCGAGTTAACATCTTGAAATCCCGGTAACCGCCGCATGGCGTTCATGAGAAGCGGTCCCCACTGAGCGAGTTCTTTGGCGCTGTCGGACTGGATGGTATACTGGTACAATGCGTTGCTACCGCGACCCCCGATACGGATATCTTGCGCCGGCTGCAAGAATACCGAGGCAACCGGCAGACGGTTTAGTTGTGGACGCAGACGATTGATGATAGTAGTGGCATCCACTTTCCGTTCCGCTAAGGGTTTCAGCGAGATGTAAACAAAAGCAGTATTGGTTGCGCCTGAGCCGCCGGTGAACTCGATGACATTGGCCACGGCGGGATCGCTCTTTATCACTCTGCCGATCTGCTGGATGGCATTGTTCATTGCAGCGAAAGAAGAATCCTGGGGACCTTGGACTCCACCGACGATTGCTCCGGTGTCTTGCTGAGGGAAAAAGCCTTTCGCCATGTTAGTGACGAGTACTACATTGAGCGCAATCGTCAGGAGCAGGACCACTAGGGTAATAGTAGGATTATCCAGAACCCACGTTAGACTACGGCGGTAAATGGATTGCACCCAGGCAAAGGCGCGTTCGTTGGCCATGTAAATTCGACCATGTTTCCGGCCGCGTTCACTTTTGAGAATGTAGGCGCACATCATGGGTGTCGTGGTCAACGAGATCGCCATCGAAACGAGAATCGCCGTCGAAAGCGTGACGGCGAACTCACGAAATAGACGGCCCACGATTCCGCCCATAGCCAAAAGCGGGATAAACACTGCAATCAGGGAAATACTGATGGAGAAGACAGTAAAACCGATTTGTTGTGTGCCCTTTAAGGCTGCCTGAAATGGAGTTAACCCTTCTTCCAGATAGCGGGTGATGTTTTCCATCACGACGATGGCGTCGTCGACCACAAACCCGGTCGCAATGGTGAGCGCCATTAGCGATAGGTTATCGATGCTGTAGCCGAACAGATACATTACCGCACAGGTGGCAATGAGTGAAACTGGTACCGCCACCCCAGGGATGAGCGTCGCGCGAGGATTTCTTAAGAAGACGAAAACCACGATGATAACCAAGACCACCGAAAAACAGAGGGTCCGTTCAACGTCCTCCACCGAAGCCCGAATGGTGGTGGTCCGGTCGAGCACCACAGTAACGTCGATCCCCTCCGGGATAGATGCTTTGATCCAAGGTATCTGGGCCCACAACCGGTTGACCGTATTAATGATGTTGGCTCCCGGTTCCCGAAAAATGATCAGGGTGACAGCGCGTTTACCATTTAGAAAACCGCCGGCGCGAATGTTTTGGACCGAGTCGGTTACTTGGGCTACGTCCGACAAATGCACAGCGGCGCCGTTGCTGTAACCAAGAACCAACGGTTTGTAATCCTCGGCATGAAAGATCTGATCGTTCGCCAAGATGTCCCTGGTAAAGTTGCCATCGCTGAGCTGACCTTTGGCGACATCGGTGTTCTGCACGCTTAACACCGATTGCACGTTCGCCATGGTGAGACCATAGTTAGCTAACTGCGTCGGGTTGACATCCACGCGCACGGATGGCAACGCACCCCCTCCGACGTTGACCTGACCAACGCCTTTGACCTGGGAAAGCTTTTGTTGGATGACGGTGGAAGCCTCATCATACATTTTTGCGGCGCCGTATTTGTCCGAGGTAAGACCAAGAATAAAGATCGGTGCGTCGGCGGGATTGACCTTTCGATAGGTTGGATTAGACGGCAGGTTGGCAGGTAGATACGTCCGGGCAGCGTTGATGGCGGCCTGAACGTCTCGGGCCGCGCCATCGATGTTACGGCTGAGGTCAAATTGAATGGTGATGGAGGTGGTGCCAAGCGAACTCGCCGATGTCATTTCTGTCACACCAGCGATATGTCCGAGTTGCCGTTCCAAAGGAGTCGCAACGGACGAAGCCATGATCTCGGCGCTGCCTCCCGGCAAGCTGGCGCTCACCGAGATAGTAGGAAAATCCACTTGCGGCAGAGGCGATACAGGTAGGACCGAGTAGGCGATCGCGCCGGCAAATGCGATGCCGATCGTGATAAGGGTCGTCCCAACGGGACGACGAATGAACGCTTCCGAGAAGTTCATCCCAGATCCCGAAGATTAAAAATCCACAGATTACGCAGATTAAAATTCAACCACGAATGGACGCGAATGGACGCGAATGAAAACCAATTTAGACCGCGGATGCATGCGGATTGATGCCGATGCTTCACAGCGGGACCTGCCGGTAATCCGATCCAGAAATCGTTGTGTAAATCCGTGCTCATCCGTGGCTCGTAGATGTCGGTTAACTTTATGCGACGGCCTAATGAACCCCTTCCTTATTCGTATCAATTCGCGTCCATTCGTGGTTAATTTGCCGCCCGATGTAATCTGTGAAACCTGCAGATCTTAAAATGGTTTTTGGATTCATCCTTGGGCTGGGTTGCTGACTTCGCTTCCCGCGTCAAGGCTGGACTTCTTCCGTGAGAAGCGGCGCGAGAGATTATCAAAAAAGATGTAAATGACGGGAGTCGTGTAGAGCGTGAGGATCTGGCTGAATATCAGTCCGCCGACCATCGAGATACCGAGCGGACGTCGTAGCTCAGAGCCGAATCCCGAGCCGAACGCTAATGGTACACCCGCCAATAAAGCGGCCATGGTCGTCATCATGATGGGGCGGAACCGTAACAGACACGCTTCGTAAGCGGCTTCGGTCGCGTTTTTTCCTCGTTGCCTGGCTGCTTGGAGAGCGAAGTCGACGATCATGATACCGTTCTTTTTCACAATGCCGAGTAGCAGAACCAACCCGATGATAGCGACCACACCGAGATCCTCATGAAAGAGAATCAACGCCAGGAGAGCGCCCACGCATGCTGACGGCAGCGTCGACAAAATGGTGATGGGATGAATAAAGTTTTCGTAGAGAACCCCTAGAACGATGTAAACCGTGACCAAAGCCGCCAGAATGAGAAGCGGCTCATTGGTTAGTGATGCTTGAAATGCTGCGGCTGTGCCTTGGAATCCAGCCTGGATGCTGGCCGGCATGCGCAGGCCCTTTTGTACATTCTCTACTAGAGAGATGGCTTCGCCAAGAGAGGCGTTAGGTGAGAGATTAAACGAAACCGTAACCGCGGGGAATTGTCCCTGGCGGTTGAGGGACAGCAGTTCGGTCGTGTTTTCGAAATGGCAAAACGCACTCAGCGGAACGAGGTTGCTCATGCTGGAGCTAGTCGAGCCGGCGGAGGTGACGCCGGTGGTGGCAGTTTTGTTGGACAGGGAGTTTCCTGGAGGGCTCAATGTGTTGGCTGCCGGGGTGTAGAGAGCATTACCCGTTAGCGCGTTTGAACCGGCCGACGATGAACCCGAAGCAGCGAAAGAGGTAGCCGCACTGGGTCCGCTGGTGCCGGCAGAGGAGTTGGCTTGGATATAGATGTGATTGAGGTTAGATGGGTCTAGCTGGAAGGACGGCTGGACCTCCAAAAGCACGTGGTATTGGTTAACCTGCGTGTACATGGTGTTGATCTGCCGCTGACCAAAAGCGTCGTACAATGTGTTGACGATGGTGTTAGGTGAGATACCCAGTCGCGAAGCGGTTACTCGATCAATCGCTAAAAACACGGCAAGTCCTCCCGGCTGCTGATCCGTAGCCACACTCTCCAATTGGGGCAGTGCTTTCAGGCGATCGACGAAACGGTTAGTCCACGTGTTCAATTCGTCAGCATCCGGTCCCTCCAACGTGTACTGGTATTGGGCACGGCTCACCCGGTCATCAACCGTAATGTTCTGCACCGGGGTCATGTACAGGCGGATTCCGTGAACCTGTTCGAGTTTCGGAGTCAGTCGGCGAATCACGTCGGCCGCAGTAACTCGTTCTTCAAGCGGTTTGAGATTGATCGACATTCTACCGCTGTTGAGCGTGGTGTTAGTGCCATCTGCACCGATGAACGAAGAGAGGCTGTCCACTGCCGGATCCTGAAGGACGACCTTGGCTAGTTCCTGTTGTTTTTCCGCCATCGCCTTAAATCCGATAGTTGCCGGCGCTTGGGTAATCCCTTGGATGACTCCAGTATCTTGGGACGGGAAGAACCCTTTAGGAATAACGATGTAAAGATAAACGGTGAAGATAAGGGTAACGACGGCGACGACGAGTGTGAGTCCCTGATGCCGGAGAACGACCTGCAGGGTTCGCCCGTAAAAAGCGATCATGCCTTCAAAGGCGCGCTCGGAAATCCGGTAGAATCGCCCCTGCTCAGCCTCAGGCTTATGCTTAACGATGCGGGCGGTCATCATCGGAGTAAGAGTCAAGGAGACCACTGCCGAGATAACGATCGTGACAGCCAAGGTAACGGCGAATTCCCGGAAGAGACGTCCAACCACGTCCCCCATGAAGAGCAGCGGGATCAACACGGCGATCAGCGACACGGTCAACGAAAGAATGGTGAATCCAATTTGCTCGGCACCCTTGAGCGCGGCTTGCATGGGCGGTTCGCCCTCTTCGATGTAGCGCGTGATGTTCTCGATCATCACGATGGCGTCATCGACCACAAATCCGGTGGCGATCGTCAGCGCCATTAGCGACAGGTTATCCAGGCTGTACCCCAGGAAATACATGGCTGCGAAAGTCCCTACCAAAGACAAGGGCACAGCCACGCTGGGGATAATGGTCGCGGAAAGACTTCGTAAGAAGAGAAAGATGACCATCACGACGAGGCCGATCGTGAGCATCAATTCAAATTCGACGTCGGCCACGGACGCATTGATCGCAGTAGTCAGATCCGTCAGGGTCGTTATCCGGATACTGGCAGGCAGACTGGATTGGAGCTGGGGCAATAATTGCTTAATACTTTTTACTACGCTGATCGTGTTCGCGCCGGGTTGGCGCTGAACGTTTAGGATCACAGCTGGAGTATTATTCATCCAGGCCGCTTGTAGGTTGTTTTCGACCCCATCGATGATTCGAGCTACGTCGGTCAGCATGACCGGCGCACCGTTCCGGTAAGCAACCACCACACTTCGATAATCTTTACTGCTGACCAGCTGATCATTCGCATCGATCTGAAAATTCTGACGCGGACCATCAAAATTTCCTTTGGCCGCATTTAAGCTGGTCTGCGCCAACGCGGTGCGGACGTCTTCCAGGTTGATGCCGTAGGATGACAAGGCCGTTGGATTAACCTGAATGCGGACGGCCGGTTTTTGACCGCCGCTGATGCTGACTAAACCAACTCCGCTCAACTGCGCAATCTTAGGAGCGAGACGGGTATCGACCAAGTCCTCAACTTGGTTAAGTGGCATCGCATTTGAAGTTACCGCCATTGTGATTATGGGGGCGTCGGCGGGGTTTGTCTTATTGTAGACTGGCGGCGCAGGTAGGTTAGCCGGCAACAGGCTCTGGGCGGCGTTGATGGCCGCCTGTACTTCTTCCCCCGCCACATCGAGTTTCAGGCTCAGTGTAAACTGCAAGACGATCACAGAGGTTCCGCCTGAACTGATGGACGTCATTTGGTTCAGGCCCGGCATTTGCCCGAATTGGCGTTCGAGTGGAGCAGTTACCGTTGTCGCCACCACATCCGGACTGGCGCCCGGATAAAAGGTTAGGACCTGAATAGTGGGATAATCAACCTGCGGAAGCGCGGAGACCGGGAGTTGCAGATAAGCAACTGCACCGGTCAGGAAGATGGCGACCATTAGCAGAGACGTTGCTACCGGCCGCAGGATAAATGGGCTGGACGGACTCATGTACCCTTGTTGCCGCTCTGTTGCTGGTCACTGCCCGGTTTTTCGTTACCCTGCTTTGGTTTGCTCCCGTGCCTTGGCTGGCCGCCTGGTGCCTGCGTCGCAGAAGGCTTGCCGGTGGCCACGGCAATTTTGCTTTTATCCTGTAGCTTATCGAAGCTGCTATCCGCGAGGACATCGCCAGGATTGATACCGTCAACCTGCGTTAACCCGCCATCGGACACGCCCGGCTTTATGTTCTTCAAATGGGCAACGTCGTCTTCAATGACGTACACGAAAGAGGTCTGACCATTCTGCTGGATGGCTGAAGATGGAATTAACGTCACATCCTGCAGCGTCTCTACTAACAGACGCGCATTAACAAATTGATTGGGGAACAAGGCGAAGTCGTCATTGGCAAAACTGGCGCGGATCTTTACTGTGCCGGTAGTGGTGTCGATCTGGTTATCTACGGCAATCAGCTCGCCAGTTGCGAGTTTCTTTTGGATCGCCCGATCATAGACATCGACGGTGAGCTTGGATCCTTTACGTAGTTGCTCCATGACCTGGCCCAAGTTGTCCTGTGCGATCGTGAATACCACCGTTATAGGTTGTATCTCGGTGATCACCGCGAGCGGGGTTCCGCTCCCGCTAGTAGAGCTGGTTCCCGCAGTTACAAGGTTACCGGGGTCGATCGGACGTAGTCCAACCCGGCCCGGAATAGGAGCAGCGATATGACAGTACTCCACCTGCAGTTCGGCAAATGCGACTGCCCCCTCATCATTCTTTACCGTGCCCCGCTCTTGTAAAACCAGTTTCTCTTGGTCGTCCAACTGCTGCTTAGCAATACCGTTGCGCGCCCAGGCATCGCGAAAGCGCTGGAGGTCCATTTCAGCCTGGGCTAAGACGTATTGATCGCGTTGCAGCGTGCCCTGGGCCTGCGTCAGCTGCGCCTGGTACAGCCGGTCATCGATGTCGACAAGCGAGTCACCCTGCTTAACGATTTGTCCCTCTTGGTAATTCACTTTGTTTACCACCCCGGTCACCTGACTAAAAATGGAAGCGGTATAGACCGGCGTCACCGTTCCGATGGCGTCTAGATAGTCGCCGATGTTGCCCTTTTTTGCGGTGACAGTTGTGATCGTGATAGCGCCGACCACGCGGCCTTTAGGCGCTTCCTTGGGCGCGGAAACCAAGTAAAAGCCAAGCGCAAATAACCCTAGGACCACGATCCAGATCAGCGCTCGAAAAAATCGACTCCGCTTTGGAGAGGGAGGTGGGGCGGGCTTAGCTTTTAGATTTCTTGTCTGGACACTCATTCGGTCGATGCGCTTCTACTATCCGGGTGGTTGGATCTAGCCGACCGCGAGGTGCGAAATAATGTAAGCTAGTCGCATCATTCGGTCGATTTGAATTTATAAGGCGGTCTTTTCGATCTTTAGGTGCCGCGATACAAGCGGATTTTGTGCCGTTACGGTTTGCGTAGATTTTCTCGAGGGCGGCCAGTTTACGTGCTGATCGATAAGCTCTTAGCATCGTGCAAACCGCATTGAAGATAAAACTCATTCTGCAGTGTGCATGATGGGTAACCGTGGGCTTGTCAGCCTTACTGCGAAGCGGTTATACAGAACAGCCCAGGGTTTTAACCCTGGGTGGGATTCTGTATAACCACTTTGCGGTAAACACCCCGTAGACTCATCCCAGAAACATCGTTCCGTGGAATGGCAAGGCAACGAAATCAGAGACGAACGCCACGAATCGCCGCGTCAACGAGCTCTATGCCGTGATGAACGGACACGTTGCGTCCTGCCCGAGCCAGGGAAGATTGAAGCTGGAGTAGGCAGCCGGGGTTGCTGGATACGACCATGTCCGGGTTTACGCTGGTGACGTGAGCAGCCTTGCGGTCGCCGAGTTCAGCGGCAGTTTCGGGCTGGACAAGGTTATAGATACCGGCGGAACCGCAGCAGACGGCTGCTTCGGGGATTTCCAAGATTTCAAGGTTCGGGATTCGGCCCAGCACAGTGCGCGGTTGTGAGCGCACGCGTTGTGCATGTTGAAGGTGACAGGCGTCGTGGTAAGCGACCCGAATCGGCCTATCGCCAGTTGAAGCGTTGGTGGATAATGGACTCAGCGGCGCACGCGGCTCGAGCTCGGCTAAGAACTCCAGGATGTCACGGCACTTGGCCGAGAACGCTTTTGCTCGTTCGGCGTATTCCGGGTCGTCCCGCAGCAAATATCCGTAGTCTTTCACGGTCGATCCGCAACCGGCGGCGTTGATGATAATGGTATCCACCTCGGCTTTCTCGAATAGATCGATCGTCCGGCGGGCAAGCTTAACCGCTTTTTCTTCTTCGCCCGTGTGGACCAGCAAGGCCCCGCAACAAGATTGAGCTGCAGGGGCAACCACTTCGCATCCTTCCGCGGCCAATACCCGAGCCGTTGCCGCATTGACCTGCGGGAAAAACACCTGTTGTACGCAACCAAGCATCAGCCCGACTCGTCGCCGGCGTTCACCTTGTGCGGGGAGCAGCTCAGGAACTTTTTCCGGCGCCGGGACCTGGGGTAAAAGTGTTTCCATAGCCTGAAGCCGCTTGGGCAGCAGCTTCGGGATACCAATTCGCCGCACCAGAGCCTGTAGGCCGCTCGTCTGATAGAGACGCAACGGCAAAGCGAGTAGACTTAGCCGCTCTGGGTGCGTAAAAGTGCTGAACAAGAATTGGCGAAATCCTTTCTCAGAGGAGGAACGGGTGTAACGACGTTCGATCTGCGCTCTAGTGGCTTCAATCAGCTTGCTGTAATCGACTCCAGACGGGCAGGCCGTCATGCAAGCCATGCAACCGAGGCACGCATCGAAATGGCTTACCCAGGTTTGATTGATGGCTGCGTCACCTTCAGCCGCCATCTTCATGAGATAGATACGGCCCCGCGGCGAATCCATCTCTTCTTTCCAGAGGATATACGTCGGGCAGACCGGTAGACAGAATCCGCAATGAACGCATTGGTCGATTAGTTCGCCCGCAGGCGGATGATGCGCATCATAGGCGCTTTTTCTTGTGGGATTCGCTTCACCGTTAAGGGCGTTCTCGCGCGTTCCCACGGTTCCCGCTCGTTCCTCGATTGACTCACTCATCAAATTCCTCCCACGAACCGGCCCGGATTCAGTGTTTTTCGGGTGTCAAATTGTTGCTTTACACTCCGCATCAGAGCCAGGGCGTCGCCAGGATTACCCCAGGTTTCGATTTCCGGAATTTCGGGTGATCGATACTGGACCATTAACGATCCGCCGGCCGCCTCGAGTTGGGAACGCAGCTTCTGCACCACTTGTTGAATGGCATTGGCCTCGGCGGGCCCAAAGCGGATCCAACCCAGGCCGGTTCCTTGAATGACCGCACTCCAATGCACATTCAAAGGCTCGGCTAAGTCGCGAAGCTGCTGGCAGGTGTTTGCGATCGAGCCTGGAATAATGCTGAATTTGACGATGGCAGCCGGTTGTGAATCCTGGGCCGACAGCGCATCTCCTTGCGTCGATGTTGTCTGTCCCGAGAGCGAGGCAGCGTTCCACGGTTCCGACCGATTCGATCTCGCCGCTCCAAAGAGGTGTTGGCGGGCGTACCAGACATCGTCGTTAGAATGAGTTTCAGTAGCCGGCGCTGCTAGTTTTCGCAGGGTCTCGGTCTGGGCTGCGAGTCCTGCTTCAGTTCCATCGAAGCGAATGTCTACCTCGGGTTGTGCGCCGGAGTTAAACCGTACCTGTAGTCCGCTGTGGGCCAGCTTCGAATCCTGTATTGCCAACACCAATCGATTAGCATCCGCCGCGTCTCGCGCCACAAAGGTAAACGACCTGACTTGGTGAGGAAGAGGATGCAGCCGGAATACCGCACGAGTAATCACACCTAACGTGCCCAGCGCTCCGGTAACAAGTTTGGGCAAGTCGTAGCCGGCAACATTCTTTACGACTTTGCCGCCGCTAGAAGCCAACGTGCCGTCTGGCAGAGCGATCGTCGCGCCGATGATCAGATCGCGAAGGCCGCCGTATCGAATTCGCAATGTCCCGCTATCGTTCGTTGAAAGGAGACCGCCGACGGTCGTGTGCTCTGGCCACAACGGGTCGATCGCAATGCGTTGTGCATGCTGAGCCAGCGTATCCTGGAGTGTTCCGATCATGCATCCCGCTTCAACGCTGACGGTTAAATCAGCCCAAGCATGTTCAATCACTCGATTCAATCGGGTAGTCGAAAGCACCAGGTCGGCTCGGGTTGGAGGATTGCCCCAACCGAGCTTCGAACCGCTGCCGCGCGGAATGACGCTAAGGCCAGCTGAATCCGCGTAACGCAAAGCCGTAGCGAGTTCGACTTCGTTGACCGGCTCGAATACCATCGTGGGCTGAACCCCGGCGATGCGGTCATCGGGACCGGCATCGCGCCACTGGTCCGGGCTGCCGACGGTTCGCAATTTGTCCCATGGATTTGCCACCCCTGTGTCCGCGCCGGTAGCACCGTTCCCAGCTCCCGCGCCCGCGGGAGCGTTTCCGGCGTTCTCGGCGTTAGCTAAAGGTGTCATATCAGAAGCGCTCGGCGACCCCAGCGAGCTCCAGAGGATGGGGATGGTATTCCCCTGGTTGTTCGCCGCAGAGGCGGGGGCGCGGGAAAACCTTTGTCGGGTTGGCCAATAGTTTTGGATCGAACGCGCACCGGACGCGCTGCATGGTTTCGAGGTCGGGTTCAGCAAACATTTTTTCCATCATCATCTTTTTCTCTTCGCCGACACCATGCTCGCCGGTAATCGAACCGCCAGCCTCAATGCAAAGCTCCAGGATGCGGTTCGCCAGCACTTCGGCGGCATGTTCTTGGCCTGCGATGCGCCGATCGTAAAGGACTAGCGGATGCAGGTTCCCGTCGCCGGCGTGAAATACATTGGCGACTCTGATTCCGGCTTCCAAACCCAGGCGCTCGATTTCGCTCATCAAACGGGGCAGTGCCGTCCGTGGGATGACACCATCCTGTACAATATAGTTAGGCGAGATCCGGCCAACGGCTGCGAAGGCGGCTTTGCGACCCTTCCATACCAGAGCACGTTCGGCGTCGGTTTGGGCCACACGAATTTCTGTGGCGCCACATTTCCGACAGATAATGTCGACCTGCTGCATCAGCGCTTCGACTTCGGCGGTCGGTCCGTCGAGCTCAACTAGCAGAAGGCCGCCGCAGTTGGGATAGTTGGCATGAACAGCAGCTTCAGCGGCTTGGATAGCGAGGTTATCCATCATTTCGATAGCAGCCGGTAACATTCCGGCCCCAATGATCTCGCTCACCGCCGCGCCGGCTTCGATGGTTGAACCGAATGCGGCCAGGCAAGTGTGGATACATTCAGGCCGTTTCACGATGCGGAGCGTGATTTTGGTGGCGATGCCCAAAGTCCCTTCGGAGCCAACAAACACGCCAGCCAGGTCGTACCCCGGCGCGTCGAGAGCTTTAGCGCCTAAATGGGCCAGCGAGCCATCGGGAAGGACGACCTCGAGTCCGAGCACGTGCGTTGTAGTGAATCCGTATTTCAAACAGTGTGCGCCGCCTGCGTTTTCGGCCACATTTCCGCCGATGCTGCAAACCGATTGAGAGGACGGATCCGGCGCGTAGAAAAATCCGTTGGCGGCAACTTGTTCGGTTACTTCCAAATTAATGACCCCAGGTTCGACTACCATGCGGGCGTTTGGTAAATCGACCTCGAGAATCCGATTCATTCTCGCGGTACTGATGACGACCCCGTCTTTCACGGGCAGCGCGCCACCGCTCAGTCCTGTACCAGAACCGCGCGCGACGAATGGAATTCCGGCCTCATAACAAACACGAACAATACCCTGCACCTGTTCCGTTGTGCTCGGCAGCAGAACGGCGTCCGGCAACACCCGAAAGTTGGTGAGACCGTCGCACTCATACGTTTTTAATTGTTCGGGTGAGGTGATCAGGCCGCGATCGCCAGTGATAGCGCGCAGTTTTTGAAGGATACGGGGGTCCACGGGTAAATCAGCGTAGTGCGGGGGCGCGGGAACGTCAACGGGGTCGGGGGCCTTCCGACCCGCATAATCGTCCCTCGTACTCGTCGTCGTCCTCGAAAGCCTTTTTCTCCCAGGGCTTACGTTCTATCCCCCTTCGACTGTCCGGGTACGTGCTCGATCCGTGATTCACCCCACGGTCCCGCTTCGAGGACGAGGACGATTAAGCGGAGCCCCGATCTCCTCCGGCCTCTGGCCGATGCAGCGCGACTCCTGCGACGACCAAGGCCAGCCCGAGAAGTTGCAGCCCGGATGCAAGCTGGCGTAGGACTAGGATTCCCATCGCCGTGGCCACGGCGGGGAGGATGGATAGCAGCAGAGAGAAGCTGGCGGCTGGCAGCCTTTTCATCGCGAGTTGGTCACAAACGTAGGGAATCACCGACGACGAGATGCCGACACCGGCAGCGGCGAGTAAGAGAGCCGGGTTCAAAAATGCGACAGCGGCATCGCGAATCCCGATCGGAACAATGGTTATCATTGCAATCAGCATGGCTGAACCGATGGCATCGGCTCCCGCGATGACGCCGCTCGAAGCGATCGTATGGCCGATCGAAACATACAACATGAACAGTGCGCAATTGGCGAAGGCGAAGAGGTAGCCGATCAGCGCCTCCTGAATCTCGATACGGGTAAGGAAATAGACTCCGGCCATAGCCAGACCTAGACTGACAAAGTTGCGAGCGGTTCGGAATCGGGACACGGCTAGGATAATCGGACCGAGAAATTCGATGGCGCCCACAGTGCCCAAAGGCAGCACCGAGATCGACAGATAGAAACAGCTGTTCATTGCGGCCAGGACAACGCCGAAGGCAATGAGGCGGCGTTGATCCCGCCGGTTCAATGCTCGGAAGGCCCGCCAAGGTTTTCGAAACAGAGCAAAGACTGCCGCGGCCGTAGCGATCCGTAACCAGGCTACGCCAAGCGGTGCGACTCGGTGGAATAACACCGCCGCGAAGGCAGGACCCAGGTAGTGAAAGATCGCGCTGATCAGGAAGAAACAAAGTGGCGGGCACCGCGAGAGACGTGTCTCCAGGCTAGTCGCGGGCGAAACCTTGCAGCTCATTTTCCACTTTAAGTGGAGTTAAATAGGCTGGTCTATATCGGAATGGTTACTACCTTGGGATACTTATTTCCAAGTTGGAAAAGTAATTTGAAAAAAATCTTCAATACGAAAAGTTTCTATTTGGCAAACGTGGTGTTATGAGCGGCAGTGTATGGCAGCGTATATATGGAATCGCGTTTTGACACTGGAGTTTTTAACGGCTTCGCCATCGCCGACGGCCTCCCAAAGAACGTTGAGGTAGGACACGTTCCATGAAGAATTTTCAGATCGGTAATCTCACTCTGGACCCGCGGGACCTTGCTATCTTGAAGTGTCTTCAGAGGGATCCACGACTAGGGATTAGCGAGCTTGCCCGGCAAGTCGAGTTGTCGGCTCCGACTGTCCGGGAGCGATTGCAACGTTTGGTGGAGACTGGGGTGATACGCTGCTGGTGGATGGAGATCGATCCAAAGGCGCTGGGTTACCCGATCTGTGTCTATATTCGAGTTCGTCCCATGCCAGGACAGCTGAATAGGATAGCGGCGCTAGCTAACGAGTTACCACAAGTGGTCGAAGCGCACCGCGTTACGGGGGAAGATTGTTTCATCATTAAGGCTTACATCAAGGCGCTGGAGAACCTGGATGAGCTATTGGACCGGTTCCTGGCTTTTGGACAGACCACGACGTCGATTGTTCAGTCGTCACCGGTGCCGCAACGAGGGCTGCCAGTTCCGGTTAGTAGGGGAGCACGGAAGATCTCACGCAAAGGGTGACCACGAATGGACGCGAATATGAAACGCGAATAGGCGCGAAGGAAGAGTAACCGGCCGTGGCCCAATTCACCAAGGTGAAATGAACGGGTGAATGGATACGTGCTTGCAGCCTATTAAGTAGCAGTTAGCTCTTCATCCTCTGAAACTCGCCGATTGCGATCCATATGTAGTGAGTGGAGGCCGCTAGTGGGCGTCAAGAAAACAGAAAAGCGACAGCATCGCTAGACGAGCAATCGAAAGCGAACAAACGCTCTCCTAGAGCGTAGGTAAAAATAGGCTCCCGCGCCTGATCGAAATACTCCGAGTCGTTGCCAGCTCGCCAGATGTGGGTTTATGAAAACATTACGAACAATAGGAGCTTTGTCTCTTGCTCTGGCTTCGTTAGGTCATACTGCCCTTGACGTTCCCGGGCTTAAACCCTGTCCGACGGGCGTCTATGTTGTCCTGCCTGACGATGACCCTGCCTTGACGTTCCGGGTCTGTTGGTCTGACCCTAACATAAGAGGGGTCTTGTTACGCGCTCAATGGAGCTCAGTCGAGCCAGCCCAGGGAGTGTTTGACTGGAGTTATTTTGATGCCGGAATCGCTCTTTGCCGAACCTACAACAAGTTAGCGCAACTACAGATTAATTGTGGACTACTTGCTCCGACTTGGGTCTATACGAACGGTGCTACTATCTGGTATCCAACATCGGGCGGACAAATGCCATGTCCTTGGTGTCCGGTGATGCAGTCTAGCATTTCTGAGCTAATCGCAGCGTTTGGCTCGAGGTACGACAGCAATCCGACCGTCACGAGTGTGACGATGTGGGCTGGAGGAAAAAACTTAGAATGCTTCTTCGCTCAGACCCAGGATGAGATCGATGCATTACAAGCTGCCGGCGGCCCATCCGTGTGGGCCAATGCTTCAAAGAGAATCATTGCGATGTTTGCCGCAGCTTTTCCAACCACCCAGCTGTATCTAGCCTGCGGGAACGCTTTTTCTGAAGACATTGCTACGATGACGAGAGTTGCCCTCTGGGCGCGGGCTACTTATAAGCGTCGAATCGGCCTGCAATCAAACGCACTCTCGGTTCACTATCCGTGTTTCACCCCGTCGGCTGGCTACATCGACTTCCCTCACACAACCATCCCCATGGATAAAGTCCGTTGGATAGGCTATCAGATGGTCGCTCCAATAAGAGGTCAAAGGATGGAAGGTGAAACGTTGGCGGAGTGCCTCCAAAATGCGTTAAATTGTAACGCTGATTGGGTGCAAATTTACCCGGGAGATCCCGGGACCGATCCGGGAGAGAGCTCAATTATCGCTTTTAACGCAGCCGTCGATGGATAGCATGGCTGCCGCGGTCTTTTCCCAACGTGCATGGGCTTGGTCGAATAAAGTTGTAAATTCAAGGATACCGGCATTGTTCTGTCGCGATCGATGGCCCTGGGTGGAGGACTCGAGCAAATCAGAAGCCTGAACGCTTCATTCCAGTGAAACCGCCGGATCTGAAACCATAAGTAGTGAATGAGAGGCCGATGATCTGGGCTGTCACCAATGAGAAAGACAATATTCGTCATCGCTATAATAGCGGGTCTGTACAGTAACTCCCTTGCCGATTTGGGCGATACCGACAATGAATCCAAAAAGAGATATGGATCACCCGAACGTACTGAAGATGACATCACTTGGTGGGCACCGAAAGGTGCAAATACAACTTGGATTGGTGAAACTTTTTATCATAACCAATGTGTTGCGATCTATTACGTCCCTGTGCAGGGTCAATCTATCTCTGAAAATGTAATCTGGCGATTGCTGACGATCAATTCAAAGCCAGGCGCGGTTTGGAATGAATATCAACGAGATAGTAGTGACGCAAAGTATGCGAATCAGGACAGTACGTTGTTCGCCAAATTCAACTTCACAAGCGGTGTTTTAAGGATTTGCTATACTACTCACTTGAGGCGTCAAGGGTTGTTGCAGCCGCCCCTTGCTGCCGCCAACCATAAGAACAACGAGGATAAGGAATCGACTATCAAACTTGATGGCTTCGATGCGTTTAGCGGAGAACTAGGCGACCACTAGCAATGAATGTTTTTTCGGAAGACCCGCCAAATGCGCAAGGTGGCGCCAGCGTTGCGGGCCGCGAGCTCGCGATTGTAGGATGTGACGAGCAAAGTAAAGAAAATCACGCCTGGATGGTTGGCGCTGAACAATCCTGTCTTTTTATGGCTGTGGTTAGCCTGCTTGGAAGATAAGGCACGGTAAGCACCCTAAGGCGACAGCTCCGTCAGTTTGAGGGGAGTAGGTGTAAGCATGTGACGAAAAACAGTGAATAAATCTTCCTGATCCGCTACTATTTGTCCGCGAACATCGTCTCCGATGAGATCGAGCGACAACTCAGTGGCGGATAAAGCGGATCGAGTCGCCAAGATTGCGGGAGAGAAACGCACGCTAAATGCCGCTCAAGGACGGCTAAAAACGTGAAACCGGAATCTGCGGACGAACCCGGTAAGGAAGAGCGATCTGTGCAGCGGGGACAACGCACTTGCCCGGTCTGCGGCACGAAGTTCTTCGCCATCACGGATATAGAGTTCTGTCCAGCTTGTATCCTGCATAGAGCTTTGGACGCAGGATCTAAAGCGACCGGCGAATCGCGTTCAGACGAGTTAGCAGCCAGCGACGAAGAGGCTGACGGTGGATCGCAGGTTCGCCGATTTGAGAACTATGAAGTGATGCTCGATGCGGACGGTAAACCAGTCGAGCTGGGTCGTGGGGCAATGGGCGTTACTTACAAAGCTTTCGACATCGATCTTCGGTATCCGGTCGCGCTAAAGGTCATCAATGAGAGATATCTCGGCAACGAGTGGGCGCGGCTCCGTTTTTTGCGTGAAGCCCGCGCGGCAGCCCGAGTTCGAGACCCCAATGTTGCCTCGGTATTTCATTTAGGCAGAACTGGGAAGAATTACTTCTACGCGATGGAGTTTGTAGAGGGAGAGAACCTTGAAAAGTTCATCAACCGGTCCGGACGGCTTCCGTTAAATTTAGCTCTCGAAATTACAGCTCAGGTTGCAGCCGGTTTAGCAGCTGTACACAAAGAGAAATTCGTTCACCGGGACGTCAAGCCAAGCAACATCATGGTGAGTTTTCGGGAGGAAGCCGCTATAACAGCAAAACTTATCGACTTAGGCCTGGTCAAGTCATTCGATGAGCCGGGTGCTCAAACCGCGATTTCCATGCCCGGGGCTTTTGCTGGGACACCAGAGTTTGCCAGCCCCGAGCAATTCGCTGGAGTCGCGGTCGACATCCGCTCGGATCTTTACTCACTTGGCGTGACGCTCTGGGCCATGCTGACTGGCGCGATTCCATTCCGAGGCACGCCTAGTGAGGTCATGTATCGGCATCAATATGCACCGTTACCGCTAGAAGAACTCGAAGATGTCCCTCAGCCGGTGGTGGTTCTACTTCAGACTCTCCTTGAGAAAGATCCGGCGCGCCGATTTCAAAACCCGACCGCGCTTTTGAAGGCCATCCCGACGGTAACAGATGCTCTCGACAGGGAACGTAGAATCACGCGCCAGAGACTACAGAAGGCGCCGTCTGCCGCTTCCATTGCCGGAACTCGTAAGCCGCAGACAAAACTTGCAGCGAAGAAAATTTCCGTAGCCAGATTGCCCATTACAGGAAGCGACGTTTTTGGGCGAGAGGAGGATATCACTTTTCTGGATCGTGCTTGGGCAAACAAAGATGTGAACGTTGTCACCATCGTCGCCTGGGCTGGTGTCGGGAAGTCCACCCTGGTTAACCATTGGCTCCGACGAATGGCTGCTAAACATTATCGTTCTGCGGAGCTGGTTTTCGGCTGGTCTTTCTACAGGCAGGGTACCAGCGGGGGTACTTCTTCCGCGGATGAATTTATCGACGCGGCTTTAGCATGGTTCGGAGATCCAGATCCGCGTCTCGGAACGGCGTGGGAGAAAGGCGAAAGGCTGGCTAAGCTCATCTCACATCGTCGAGCGTTACTGGTTCTGGATGGCTTGGAGCCGCTCCAAAATCCGCCTGGTCCGCAGGAGGGACGGGTGCGTGATCCTTCCCTCCAGGCGCTCTTGCGCGAACTCGCTGCCTTTAATCCGGGCCTTTGTGTGATTACCACGCGTCTTCCCGTTGCTGATATTGCAGATCATGAACGCACCTCGGCCCCGCGTCGTGACCTGGAACACCTTTCCAGCCAAGCCGGGGCCAAGCTGCTGCGAGGCCTGGGGGTGAAAGGCCCCGAGGCGGAGGTGTGCCGCGCCAGCGAGGAATTCCAGGGCCATTGTTTGGCGCTGGCGCTGTTAGGCAGTTACCTGACTGACGCCTACAACGGCGATATTCGTTGCCGCAAAGAAGTGTCACAACGGCTAGGTCGCGACGTGCGCCAGGGCGTTCATGCCCGAAATGTCATGGTATCGTATCAGACCTGGTTTGGTGACGGTCCAGAGCTGTCAATTCTCCGCATGTTAGGTCTATTTGACCGCCCGGCTGACGAAAAGGCTTTTGAGGCGCTATTGAAGGCACCTGGTATCGCCGGGCTTACCGAATCACTAACTGATTTGAGCCCGACCGAATTGCGGACGGTTCTGGCTAGACTGAGAAGAGCCAGACTTCTCGCCGGAGAAGACCCGCATAATCCTGGACAACTGGATACGCATCCTCTCGTTCGTGAATACTTTGGCGAACAGCTTCGGAGTCAACAAACGAATGCATGGAAGGAATGCAATAGGCGGCTCTATGTATATTATCGAACGCTCGCGCCGCCGCTGCCGAGTAGTTTCAGGGAGATGGAGCCACTTTTCTCAGCCGTCATCTGCGGCTGTAATGCCGGTCTATTTCGAGAAGCGCTGCATGAAGTTTACATTCGCCGGATTCAGCGGGGGGATGCCTACTTTGCGGCTAAGGTTCTTGGTGCAACCGGGCCATTACTCGGTGTTCTAGTTCATTTCTTTGAACACAGACGCTGGGGATCGATCGTTGAAACGGCCGTCGAAGGACAGAGCCTCGCCGCGGAAGATCGGCTCTTCATTCTCATGCAGGCGGCAGCATACCTGACCGCGCGAGAAGTAGGATCACCAGAAGCCCGAATTTGTTACGCGCGAGCCGAGCCCTTGTGTCACTCGCTCGACCGTCCGCTCCTCCTTCACGTAGCGCTCATAGGTCAGTGGCGCTATTCCCTCCACCGGGACAAACTGACTGTGGCAATGAAGATTGCCGAACGAATTTACTCGCTGGCGCGGGAGCAAGATGACGCTACGGTAATGATCTGGGCCTACAACTGTTTCGCCGCCACGCTCTACTTTTTGGGCGACTTCGAGGGCTCGCGACAAAATGCTATGCGCGGCATTTTGATTTGGCGCTCGGGGAACGTACAGTCTCGTCCGGAAGATGTCGATACGCCGGTCGTCAGCTGCTTGGGCTACAAGGCATTTACAGACTGGCATCTCGGAGAGATCGCTTCTTGCCAAGCGACCATAACGGAAGCGATCTCGCTATCAAAGGAGCTCAATGATGAGAACGCATTGGCCATTGCGCTAAATAATGCAGCGGTTCTCGCTAGCAAAGAGCGTGATCCTGCTGCAGTTGACCGCTGGGCGTCCGATTTGATTGAACTCTCCACGCGTCACAATTTTTTGAATTTTCTAGCCCTAGGAACCATTCACCGAGGATGGGCGCGCAGCGCTTCCGGTGACACCGAGGAAGGTATTTCGTGGATCGAGCGGGGAATAACAGATCTTCGGGCAATCGGTGGGGTGCTCGGCATGCCCATTTACCTGGCACGAAAGGCCGAAACTCTACATCGAGCGGATCGCACCACTGAAGCTCTTGAAGCAATCAAAGAGGCGGAAGTATTGGCTGAAAGATTTGAGCAGCGCTTTTTCTCTGCCGAAATGCACCGGCTCCGTGGCGTGTTTCTGGCGAGTTTGGGCTCAGATGAGGCCCAAATCGAGGCTTCGTTGGGCGAAGCCATTAAAACCGCAAGGGAGCAGAAGTCCGTTTCGCTTACGAAACGCGCCGAAGCAACCTACGCACAATACCACCGGCAAAAAGCGACTACGCCGGGAGCGAGTGCAGTCCGACTCAGTATTTGACGATTTGTTGCGGCGCACCGCCTTTCGTCGAATCGAAAGAAAGCTTTCCGCACTCTAAAGGAGTTCCTTCTTCGTCAATCAAGTCTCCACTGCCTTCGGGGCTTTACGACCTCTGGCTCATAAAATCAAATCACTGCCTAAAAGTTCGGGAAGGTCTCCCCGCTCTTTATGAGCGGCTATCCAATTGACGTCTTCAGCCTCCTGATAATCACCTCGCTCGTATAAGAGCACTGCCATTTCGCGGAGATCATTAGACGAAGAGAGCCTAACCACTTCGAAAAAGATTGCGTCAAATAGATCCTGGTCTGCGCGAATTTCTTTGAAGCCCCGTTTCAGCAACCACTCGCAAAACAAGGTTCGCACAATAGGGTCTTCCAAAGACAGCTGGCACACATCTTGAGCGCTCCCGGACGCCAGCTGCCATCTGAACCATTGATTTACTTTGGCCTTATGTCGAGACTCCATCGCTGCAATCGCCAGTGGCGAAAAGCCTCTCATTTTTCCCTTGAACCGTCACATCAGGATAACGCCTGAAAGATCTTATCGGGCGATGGGCAACCGTTTGAATAGGGAGCCGACAGATAGGCGGCTAACGAACTAGATTTATGGACGAATCAAAGATTCGCGAACACCTAGAGGAGGCAAACCAGCACGTAAAAAAGGGAGACGATTTAATTGAGCAGCAAGAGAAGCGGGTTCAGGAGATGGCGCGTGATGGTCATCAAACTCAAATCCACAAACAGTATTTGGAAATCCTTCGAGAAGTGAAGGAAACGTTTGAGAGAAACCGAGATTCAATCCGTGATGAAGTAGAAGGGAGTCGGGAAGAATAGCAGTTTGGCTAGCCTTAAGCTGGACTCTCGTTTGGGCTAGCGCTAATGCGCGCGGAAGCGAACACTGATTTAGCTGGGCATGGAGCTGTGAGAAATTCATTGACTGGAGACTGGCAAGGTCCCAGTTCGCTTATTCGGGCCGAACTTTTCCTACTGTCAAAAATCAAAAGCAGCAAATAAGGCCAGTCTGACCGGAGGGTTGGGGCAGCGACGAATGAAACCGGATCTGAATCTTAGCGACGAAGCGGCAACCGCCTATTTTAGGCTTTGGCACCCGGATGTTACCCCGTTTGATATGTGGCGCGAGGCCGCGCGGCGCGCCGAGGCGAGAGAGCGCGAACTAAAAGCGAGAATAGCCGAGTTAGAGAAGAGATTAGCGACTTCCGAGGCCGCCGTACTTAACAGCTAGTGAATACTGGTTAGCGAAACTCCGAATTAAAGAGATAAAGCTTAGGCTTAAGACAAAAGATCTTGAACTCGCTTGGGGTAAAAACTGGGCTTCGCAATTTAAAACGCGTATGCCAAAAGCAAAGAAACCAAAGGGTAAAGGCGGCAAGCGTTGGTCAGCGGAAGTGACGGAGCACAGCGACGCACTCGACCTCGAATCCGAAGTCTTCAAGCAACGCAGCGCTCGCCAGATCGCGCTGTCGCTCAAGCGCTCCGCTGAATCCAGCAAGCGACGAAAAGGTACTGTCCGCCAATCTGCTTCTTCAATGCTTAACTTCTACATCAACCGCGCCGGCAAAAACCTTTCAGCCGGCCGCAAGCGCATCTTGGAACGGGCGAAGGGCGAATTGCGCAAGCTCTTCGAGAGTGAATAAGCATCCTGCGTCTATCAGGCTCTCTTGCGCACCCGTTTACTCGCGTTTGCGAAGCCGCCATCCCTGCCGTCCGGGCAAAAAGATTTGACGATTTTCCAGACGAAAACCAGTCCCATCCCAACGTTTCGCCCGAACTAGTCCGAAGCTGAGGAAAAGCAATTTCTTAGCCAGTTGTATATGAGCCAGAATCTAAGTTTACTCCGGCAAGACCATTGCCGCCCTGTCGTTTTGAATGGTCCACCCGATCTCTTTCCGTTGGAAAGAGAATCTCAACAAGGCAAAGTTGTCTTGGCGAAACCACCGAAAGGAGTCCTGCGACTGCAAGAATTCAATCCAATCGGTCTTCGGCAGACTTATCGGGACGAGCAAACCGGCACAGAGCTTCCAGTGTTCGCTGCATTTAACCTTGAAGGCAGCAGTCAGCTGACTTGCGAGATTACGATGAGCTCGTTCTCGCTCAATGCGGAACCTGGCAGCCTTCCTTTCTATCTTCCGTTTGAAGGAGCGCGAGAATTAGTAAAGAAGATCAATCAAAAAAGAATGGAGCGAGAGCGGGTCGCTTTGCGTGTGTCGGCGGTCGTGGGGTTTATCGGCTTAGTCGTTTTTTTGTTGTCTAACGTTTTAGAGCCAACCGCAGCCGCGTTACCTTTTCTCTCTTGTCTTTCTCTCGGAGTTTGGTTGGTCGGAACATTATTTACTTATCTAGCCTGGGAATTTCTACTCAACCGGATATGTCCTTGGAAGAAGTTGATCTTGACCGCCGTGTTCGACGGGATCATTCCGCAAAAAACTCGCGATATCGCGGTCGCAGCGAAGAATCGGTTCGACCACCTCTACTTGGTCGTTGATCAAGAGAAACGCTGGCAAAGTCAGTCGCTTCCAGATCCGGCTCAACAGGCGCTAGATCCGCTCCTAATCGGGGAGATGGCCGGAGACGCTTCTCGGCGATTGTTCCTATTGGATCAATTCGATCTGACTATGGCGGAACAGTATTTAGCAGACGAGTTTGCCACAAGTCTAAAAGTTTGAAGACCGGTATCGTCTTAAAGCGTCTTTTTCTTGGCGGCCTGATCAAGAGCAATGCCCGGCGGTTTATTGTGCCTGAGCTTTGGGAATCGACCAAACCGGAATTTTCGGCCGCATGGAACTGCGTGCAAAGAACAATCAGTTTGGTTGCGCTAGCGGTGATGGTCAGAACGCCGCCATTCTTTGCACGATCGACACAGACTGTGCGTAAACACATCTTCGAAATTGCCGCGATCTTTTCGCTGGAAATGGGATTGCGCAATCCCAGTTTTGGCACGTACCTCTTCTTGAAAAAGGAAATGGCGCCGTCTCTCAATGGCTTGCCAAGCAGACTGCCTTCTGCGTCTGAGAATTAGATGGCCGTCGTGTCGCCAGCGACGCGCGTTTCAAATCAGTGGCACGGCTCAAGCTTTGGATTGAATCACAAAAGAAACTCCCAGCTTAAGAACAGGTTCGTGAGCCCAACAGAACAATTAGGACAAATCGATAGTTTGAAAAAGGAATCGCTTCCGTCCTCAAATGCTTCGCCGCCAGTCGAGCATCCTTCAACCATTCATTGCGCGGATACACCGGAAAAGAAAGCTGATCAGCTCGAACCGGGGAAGTTATTCGCATGGTTTGAGCTGAAAAGCGAGTTAGAAGCAGGACCTACGGGCCCTGTCTGGATTGTTTACAATTACAGTCCTAAGCGGCAAGCCAAACAGGCGGCCCTCAAGTTTCTGCCGGACATCATCCTTGGCGACCCAGCCAGAGTTGAAGAGTTGAAGCACGAGGTTCACCGAAGAACCCTGCTGAAGCATCCTCATATTGCACGTTTTTATGACCTTATTTCGGACAAAGGAAGACTAGCAGTCCATATGGAGTACGTGGAGGGCCGGAGCCTTTCGGAATCACGTTCGACGAAGCCGAACAAGGTATTCGAAGCTGCAGACCTGGAGAAATGGGTCGGCGATTTATGCCGGACGTTGGACTACGTCCATAGAAATATTGGCACCATCGGCGACGGAATTCGGCCCAAGAATCTCATTGTGGATGACGCCGGAAACCTGAAGCTAAAGGATTTGGGCATCGAAGACTGCATCACGAAATGGATGAATCATTCGACGGTGGTGCAGGACGATGGCGACTTGGCAGCCCACAGAAGCTCGCAGTGGACCAACGAAGAAAAGCCGACGGTCGCTGACGATGTGTATTTGCTGGGAGTGATGATTTACGAGTTGCTGACTGGTACAAAACCTTTCGACACGGGAGACACCGCTGGCGCTCAGTGTGGCGAGAAGATTCCTGTTTCAATGACTCAGCGCAGAGCCAAGCTCGGAATCGCAGGGAAACCAATTCCGAATATTTGGGAGGCGACAGTGGCGGCTTGTTTAGCAAAGGATCCTAGACAGCGCCCCCACAGCGCGACCGAGGTAGAGGCGCGACTAAAGCGGGCTGCTTCTTGTATTTCACAAGATTCGGAAGTCAGGTCTCCAGCTTCTTCCGTCGCAAAAAAGGCGAGTTCAACCGCCTCTCTCAGGGTAATCGGGTTCACGCTGCTAGGTGTCCTTTTCCTCCTTTTATCCGTCCTGCTGATCGCCAGGTTTTCATCTCGTGAAACGCTCGGAGTGAAACCCGGGGCACCATCTCCCTCCAGATCGATTCGAGAGAAGTTCCTGCCGGCAGCAACTCCTGCTCTTACAACTTTAGCAGAGGTAAGTCCGACGCCTTCGATCGAAACAAGTCCAACACCTCAGCCGGATCCGGTGCGTGCCCCTGAGATAACAGCAACGCCGTTGGCGAAGACGACTCCGAAAGCTCCTTTAGGGATAAACCCATCTCCTTCCGCGCAGCAAACTCCCGCGAATTCTAAGCAGGACTCAAATTCTATTGCAACTGCGTTAAAGAGACCGGGCCTCGATGCCACGAGAGAAGAAGTGATCAAGCGGATTAACGCACTGCCCGGGGCCAGTGCGGACAAAAAGAACGCTTTAATTGAAAAGATGTATAATGCTCGCTCGATGGAGCGCCTTACCGTTATCCGCTTCGATCGTGGGCAGACTGCATTACCCAGGGCAGCTTCAGACGAATTGGTCAAGGCATTCAATAGCACCGAGCTCCGCGACAAGCTGAGCGACCCAACCGCTATTCTGGTGGTAGCAGGATACGCCGATCCTGGCGGGAACGCGGATCAGAATCTGCGTTTTTCACTGAAGCGAGCGCAAAATGTGAGCAAAATACTTAGCGGACAGCTAGGCTTAGCAAACGCGATACAGACAATTGGAATGGGGGGAACTCAGCTACTCGATAGTGCCAAGCCGGATCAGAATCGGGCAGTTGAGGTTTGGGTAGTTCTTCCCCTGTAATAGCGGTTTGATACGAAAATAGGCGCCCGACTTTTCGGGATCTAGCCTCGGGTTTCCTGTTCATTCAACCTTCTCCACCTGTTTTCGTATGCTTCATTCATCTCCTTGGCTGAATCATAGAAAACAGTCCCCGATCGGTTGGTCTCGTCCCAAGTAAACGACTGTAGTTCGAAAATGTAGTGACCGTAGTTCTTATTGCCAGTCATCCATTCGTAAAGCGTTACGATGAAACGTCCTTCACCAAGGTAATCAAGAACCCGACCCTGATAGTTAACCTTCATGTCTTTAACAGTGTGAAAATGCTTACCAACTAGTGGGTGAGCCTGAGCTCGGCCGGAGCGAGATTTCGCTTTGACCTTGGGTTTGGACGTGTTCTTCATGGTTAGGCAATTATTGCGACTTTTACTCTTCGCATCGCCCACTGGCAGTGCGCGATAGCATAAGTGGTGACCAAGTTCCGAAAAGAGCAGATTGCGCTGATATATGTTCGCAGGAACGCATACAGACGGTCGTCTGTGGCGAAAAGGCGCCGTCCGTCGCTCTTAAGAGCGGAAGCCCGCCCCTATTCTTCCTCCGTCAGCTAGCTGCTTGGAAGGGAACGACCGAGCAATGACGACTTTGTCCGCAATCAAGACCCATCGATGCATCTAACAACAGGTGAATAGCGCTGATCGTTCAGCCGATCCGACGAGAATCGCATTCTCTTTTTTCAGTGAAACACAGTCCTCCCGTTTATGGCAATCTCGAAAACTCATGCAAAAATCGCAGCGATTGCGCTGCTCGGTCTAGCCTCCACCCCGCAAGTCTGGGCACAAGAAACCGGTGCTGATATTGATTCCTTCAATCGAAGCTTGGGTCTCGAAGGAATGGGAGCCGACCTGACAAATGTCGAACACGAGCTCGCTCACACCGAGCCGTCTGGTGCTGCTCCGGGACCAAAAAAAACGGCGGCTAAACAAAAGCGCGCCCCCGTTCAGCGGTCGACGGAGTTCAGCGATCTCGCCTTCAACTCCAATCCAGACGTCACAAATAAAGTACGAGCCTTTTACACCTCTTACACCAACTCAGCTGCATATGCCGGAATGCCGTCGTTTGATACGATGATTAACCGTTTTGATCGGAGGTTCTCGAACTACGGATTCTCTAGCAATAATCTCGGAGACACTTTCGCGGGCTACTTGATCATCGCCTGGGAGATTATTCACAACGCCGACGCGTCCAGTCACCCAAGCGGGATTCGTCGGGTGAGAGAGGCGGTGTGTCAGATACTGGAACAGAAAGGGAAGGCGGCCCGTTTCTCGAATGAGAATAAACAGAAATATTCAGAAGTATTTAAGTGTCTAACGGAACTCGTTCGGGAACAAGACCAGCGACTGCGGCAGGCTAACAACGGAGCGGCACAGCAGCAACTGGAGAGTCAGATCGTTCAGACAGCGCGCAAGTTTGGGATCGATCTGCGAAGGTTGCGTCTTACTGACCAAGGTTTTGTTAACGGTTGATAAAAGGGCCGCAGCCGGGTACTTGCCTCAAAACCCGCTACGAGAACATTCTGGAGGACCTCTGACCGCCGCCTCAGCAGGCTTAGACGTCCTTTTTTGTTACTATTCGGTTGCCTTTTCAGAACATTGCGTGAGCCGAAAACCAAAGATGCCAGTTAATTAGCCTAAAATGTCCCCACGCCCCGCCATCTTCATCTCGGCGGTCAGCCGTGAGCTGAAAAGCGCCCGCCAGCTCGTAGCGAACACCTTGACTTTCCTCGGCTACGAGCCCGACTGGCAGGACGTCTTCGGCACCGAAGAGGGGGACTTAAGGACGATGCTGCGGCGCCGGATCGACGCTGGCAAAGGGGTGGTGCAACTGGTGGGCAACTGCTACGGGGCTGAACCGCCGGCGATCGACGAGCAATTTGGCCGTGTTAGTTACACGCAGTACGAGGCGCTCTACGCCAAGGCCAAGGGAAAGAAGGTCTGGTACCTGTTTTTAGATGACACTTTTCCCACCGATCCGCACGAGGAAGAAGATCGGGAAAAGCAGGAGCTCCAGAGCGCATATCGCACACGGGTTCAGGCCGATAGTCATCTTTACCATCCCTTAAGCACCAGAGAAGGAGTGGAAGCCAGCGTCCTAAAGCTCCGCGATGATCTGACCCGGATCCGCCGAGGGGTAAGGCGTTGGGCCTTCTCCGTCGCCGTGCTCCTGATGCTCATCGCCGCTTTGTGCATCTGGCTTTTAGAAGGCCAGCAGCACTCCAGTGAACAACAGCGCCAGACTAATCAGCAGCTGCAAGAGCTTAAGGAGACAGTCGCTAAGCTCCAGCAAGGGGTCTATTCGTACGCTGAAATCCAGAACGAAGTGCGCCAGGAGCAGCCCGGTCAGAAACCTGAAGAAATCGAGCAGCGCACCTACGAGGAGCTCAGTAAGAAGCTCGGGATTGATCTCGCGACTTTGAAGGAACAACTTCCGCGTTTCGCTGAAGAACTGAAGAAGGCTCCAAACGCTACCACCTATGAGCGTGCCAATGCCGCCTACGTGGCCAAGGATTACAATGAGGCCGAGCGCCTGGCTCTGGTGGCCGCCGATGAAGCCCAGCGAGCTACTCCGCCAAAGAGCGCTGACGCGATCAATGCGTTTGAGCTGGCCGCATGGGCAGCCGAGAAACGGATTGAATACGCCGATGCTTTAACCCGGTTGCGTGCTGCCGAGCAGCTCACCGATCGCAACCGCGATGCCCTGGAGTGGGCTCGGGTGCAGTTTGCCATCGGTTGGGTCCTCTACGATGAAGGCCAATATCGGGATGCCGAATCCATCTTGCGCGAAGTGTTAAGAGAGCGCGAGCGCGGCCTCGGCCCGGAGCATCCTGACACGATTCTAGCGCGACATCGCTTGGCAATCGTGCTCGACTACGAAGGCAAGAATGCCGCGGCAGAAACGGAGTATCGCGCCGTGCTGATGCTTGAAGAAAAAGTGCTGGGTCCTGAGCATCTCGACACCCTTAGAACGCGCAACAATCTCGCAGGCGTGCTTGTTAGGCAAGGCAGGTACGCCGAGGCCGAAACAGAGTTGCGGGCGTTGATCAAGGTCCGACAAAAAGTGCTTGGCCCGGAGCATCCGGACACCTTGGGTGCGCGCAGCAATCTGGCGGTTTCACTCTTTTTCCAAGGGAAGTACGCCGAAGCGGAAACGGAGTTGGGGCCGGTAATCAAGCTTGAAGAAAAAGTCCTGGGGCCTGAGCATCCGTGGACGCTGTCAGCTCGTACCAATCTGGGAGAGGTGCTTGCCGATCAGGGCAAGTATGTTGAGGCTGAAACAGAAGATCGCGCGGTGATTAAGTCAAAAGAGAAGGTGCTGGGGCCCGAGCACCCTGAGATGGTGGACACGCGCATCAATCTGGCGGACGCGCTCGCTCATGAAGGCAAATATGTTGAGGCCGAAACGGAATGTCGTGCAGCCATCAGGCTGAGTCAGAAAGTGCTTGGCCCAGAGAATTATCTAACACTAGAAGCGCGGGCCGATTTAGGAGAAGTGCTGGTTCAAGAAGGCCGGCACGCCGAGGCGGAAGAGGAGTACCGCGCGGTGCTCAAACTTCAGGAGAAAACGCTCGGACTTGAGAATCCTGATACGCTAAGGACCTGGTTCGATCTGGCGGTTTGCCTGCGTTCTGAGGGGCACGTCCAGGAAGCCAGCGCGTTCGCGCAACGAGCGGCAGACGGAGCGCGCAAGATCTTGGGACTGGAACACCCGAGTACCAAGAAATATGAAAAGCTACTAGCGGAGCTGCAGGCAAACGGGGGCCAAAGGGGAGAGGTGATTGGTGATGAGTGATTCATGATTGGTGCCGGCGCTAGATTCTTGGGCTTTTTCTGAGCCTGACGTCTCAAATCCAGGCGCGCAAGAACCTTCTGGATGACGTGGGCCGGCTCCTCTATTGCGATCATAATTTGCCATTTCTTCATCATGAACCCGAACGGAACGCGGTGACTTCCATGGACTGACCCTGATGCAAATATCCTGAAATCTGCAACCGCTTATCTTTTGGAGATCGCCCGACGTTGATCCAACCGGCGAGCGAATTGAATGCCTGACGAGCGGCTATCTCGAGGTAAGCTTGCCCCGAGGAACTAGGAAACTCGCTTTAGAAGCTACTTTTGCTGGATTGAAGCTAACCTAGAAAGAGCTTCCTTGGCTTCCGTGTTACCTTTGTCGGCAGCCTTCTGATACCACTCTCGCGCCTTGGTGTAATCTTGCGGCACACCATGACCACGCTCGTACAACTCAGCGAGGGGCCGCTTGGTGACTGATTGCCTCAATGAAATTTTTCCCCTCGCGATAATTTTTCGATGATCGCCTGTATTCGCTTCGCTCTCGTTTCGGGCTTCTTTGCGGTCTGTAATCGGTACGCGATCGAGTAGAGGTTCGTTTTATTGAGGGTTTTGAAGAAAACGGAAGCTGCTTTGTCTTGGGCAAGCTTCTTCAAGAAATCTTCCGGAATAGTGGCGCTGCCGAACGCATCATACGCGGCCGCCCACCTGCCGTCCGCTTTTGCGGCATTCACTTCTTTCAATCCGGCCGGCGTCATTTCTCCGGATTCGATTAAGCGTTCTGCGTGCTGAGTATTGATCTTAGACCATCCACTCTTCGATCGCCTTGGTGTGAACTTCTGAAGCCAGGATTGTTTATCATACGGCTTTTTTTGTCCGTCGATCCACCCGAAGCAAAGCATCTGATCAAGCGCTTCCGCATAAGTCACGGACGCCACGCCCGACTGCTTTTTGTAGATCCTAAGCCAAATACCATCCGATTGGTTGCAGTTCGCTGCCAGCCAAGCCCGGACATCCTGCGGATTTTTGAAGGTTACTGATTCCATCGGAGGCCTGGGCCGCTAGCGCAGCCGTGAGAGGTGAGAGAGCGAGGGGATTGATCACCGATTAGCCGTCGGCTTTCTCCAATTGTTTCTTTAGATTCGAAAGCGCTTTGAGGCGCGGTCTTTCGAATTTGGCAATCCAGCGCTCGTAGATCTCCTGTAGCGGTACCGGATTGAGGAAGTGCAGCTTTTCGCGGCCGCGCCGCACGCTGACGACCAGGTTCGCTGCCTCCAGTAGCTCCAGATGCTGCGTCACACCCTGTCAGGTCATATCCAGGTGTTCGCACAGTTCGTTGAGTGTGCGGCCGTCGTGGGAATGCAGCAAGTCCAACAGCTTGCGCCGGCTGGGATCGGCCAGAGCCTTGAATAGCAGGTCGGTGTTTCTTTATCATAGAGACTCCGCCGTGAGACGTGAGAGGTGATCCGACTTCGTGCCGCAGCGGGAACTATGTCGGACGGGTTGATTGGGGACAGCGCTCAACCTGGACCGCTCGTCAGGGCGGCATGCAGGTCATCTGCCGTCACGCCGGCGCCTGAGATCTTTCGAATCCTCGGGCGCTGTGATCAATATCTTGCGGGCAAAAGCCGCTAGCACCAACCTGTAGTGGTCCCTCTTGATCGCGACACAGGATGTGGTATGATTGCCGCTACCGTGAAAACAGATTGGCAATTAAGTCGGCGGAAATTTCGGGTTTTGCGAGATATTCCGATGCGTCCTTATCCGGCGCATATTGCCACGGCATTGGTCAGGGTTCCCGAATCAATCGCTGAGTACTTTCATTTGGTTAATTCTGTAGCCGAGGTGGCGGTGCGCCAGGTGATTGCAAGTGACTTCCCAGAGCTTCACCATAACGGTTATAGGATCCAGCTTTGGACAGCTTATTTTCTCGATCTACGTTGGTTAGAATCTCAAAACAATTTCGGAGAGTCGAATCACTGTAGAGTTTGGGTGACTGGCCCCAACCCCGAACATTATAAACCGGGTGTGATAGCACAGCGGACCTGAGTGGCCCTGGACGCCCGTCTTGCGCTGAGCTGATGCCATCGAGAGATACAGTTCCGCCCGCCATTCGCAAAAAGTTCTCTTTGGAATGGCGAAGGAGCTTTGGAGGCTTACTTTTGCCTACGCCGGATTTCGCGATGCGTTAGAATGCCTGCAGGATCGTCATTGGTTATTTTTTCGGGGTAATTCTAAGATTAGGGCACATGCCGATCAGAAGAGACGTTGGCAAGCTGCAGAAATGGGCAGCGATGAATGACGACCATGAAGCCATGTTCGTTCGGAACTATGAGCAATATCAGTCAGTCAAACAACGTGGCGAAACGCCAAGGCTGTTTGCTTTGCGAGCATTAGTTCAGCTGCATGACATTTCAGGCGGCTGGCGAAGAGAAGAAAAGTTTGGTCACCCACGAGCTATTGGAACAGATCTAGACTCGACCCTGACCCCTAGCATAATCTAGCTAACTCTCCCGTCGATGGGGCTTCTGACTGTGGATTCCGCGCGTCTGCCCAATCGGCAAGAGCCAGAAAGACAGGCGTTAGTCCTCGACCCAGATCCGTCAGACGATACTCGACCCGCGGTGGCACCTCGGGGTAGATGGTTCGGACAACAATCCCGTCACGTTCGAGTTCACGGAGGTGTTGGGTAAGCATCTTCTGCGAGGCTTCAGGGATCGCCCGCTGGAGGTCGGAGAATCTCATCGTCTCGTTCCCAGCAAGATGTGCAAGGATAGGCATCTTCCAACGCCCGTCGATACAGCGAAGCGCGTCTCCCAAACGATCGGCACAGACCCTGCGATTATGGATTTCCTTCCTGGTCGTATCCGCCATAGTCACTTTTTGGTGGCTGCCCCACTTAATAGTGCCTTCTTACATCTTTTTCGCGCGAGGGTTACAATCTCAGTCGGCATGAAACTCGTACTTAACCTTAAGCAATTAAAGGATCGCTTCAAGACAAGCTCGCTGGTGTTATTGCTCTGTCTTCTGACTGGCACGGGCGCTCTTGCTCAGACCGAGAAAAGCGGGTTCATCAAGACCTCAGATGGTGTCCGGATTCATTACGTTGAGGCGGGTAATGGTGATCCGATCGTCTTCATCCCGGGATGGAGGATGCCGGGGTGGATCTGGCAGAAACAGATTGACGGGCTATCGAACAAGTACCGCGTGATTGCCGTCGATCCGCGCTCGCAAGGCGAGAGCGATAAACCCAACTACGGGCACCTCCCCGAGACTCGCGCCCGCGACTACAAACAGCTGGTGGATCAACTTGGGTTGAAGCAACCGGTGCTGGTCGGGTGGTCGATGGCATGTGGCGAGCTACTTAGCTATGTCGAACAATTTGGGGAAGAGGGCATCAGGGGGCTCGTGCTAGTGGACGGATTGATCCCGGCCAGCGCGAATCCAAAGATTGTTTCGACGATGTATGACTGGCTCATCCAGCTTCAACGGGATCGCCAGAAGGAGGCTCAAGTATTCGTTCGCAGCATGTACAAGAAGCCGGAACCGGAAGAATACCTACAAAGGGTCGCACAGGCATCGATGGAGGTCCCGGCTGACACTACGGTCACGCTGCTTCACAACATGGTCGAAGATACGGATTTTTCGAAAGCCTTCGCCAGGATCACTCGTCCAATGCTCTTTGTGTATGAGCCGGCCTTGCGGCCGAATGCC
>JAFAZK010000302.1 GCA_019239825.1 Verrucomicrobiota bacterium
CCACCGGCCTTTTCTTCGTCCACCACGGCGTCGGCTCCGAGAATTGGACTCCTGATGGATTCACGCGGAGGACATAGGAGCCAGAATCTAGGAGCTAGGAGGACACCCGTGGAGCGCTGCCTCGCCTTGCGAGGCCGTCTTGGAACCGCGTAGCGGTGAAATATTTATAGCCTAGGCGTGAGCAGCCATAGCCTCGTAAAATCTTTGTGCACAGTCGTTCCAGAGCCTTGCGGCTTCAGCTTTAGCTGCGATCAGCGGAGGGTAGATCCGCTGGCGCTGGTGGCCGAAAGGAATTACTGTGACATGGGTAGGCATGTTTGATCACTAACTTACGATCAACCCTTTCTTTAGGGGACAGAACGTAATCGGTGTTAACACCCTTTTCTTAAAATGCGGCTCGTTTTTCCCTAATTCATCCCGGCACTGAAATACCCGGCTTTCTTAGGCTCGCCTATCTAAATATCGTTTAGATCGGCAAATGCGGTGGTTTTTGGTTGGGCCAGATCGGTTTTGGGATAGGGAAACGAAGTTGGTTTCGCGGAGGATCGAGCTGGCGGTAGCGCGGTCTATCTCTAGAAGCGGGACGTCGTTAGTGAGCAACATCAGACTGATGCGCCCCGTTGGATTTGGCGAAGCATTGGCCCCCCGGGACCCGGCTAACCCTCTTGTCCGACGACAAGCCCGATCGCCATTTTACGGTCATTTCCTTTTTGATCGATGCGGTTTCGGGTGTCGCACTTGACCTCCACGCCGGCGTCCCCTGCTATCAGGTCGAGGACGAGGAAGGCAGAATTCATTTACTGCTCCACCTCCCGATCGAAGAAAAAGGTGAAGACCGCTGGTGCCTTTGGCGACCCGATTACACAGGCTTTGATTCCAGGTCTATTTTTGAGGGTGCGCTGGTGGAGTAATCTGGTGTGGTACCGCATTTGGTGGTGGCGGAGCCAAGGGCCTGGAGGGGGGCCGCTTTTCACCGTGGCGCGACCGCACGCGTGACAAACTGAAAATCACGGCGTTAATCGCAGTCGGACTGCAGGCGGCTCCCCTCCAGGCGCTGGGTATTGGCAGGCGCGTAAAAAAGCATGGCGGATGAGCAGGAGCTCATCCCTACCGATATCGACTACCGTGATAGCCCAGCATGCCCGACCACGCTCGCGTAACGGATAATTGTAGGGTGAACCCGAAGAGTTTGGTAGTTTCGTCGCCTTTTTTGTGCAGTGCCCCAGATAGGTTATCCGACAGGACAAAAACATTGTGCTTGATGGTGGCTCATATCCTGGGTTGATGTGAGGATGTACGAAGTTGGAGGTAATTATGATCTCTCGCCGGCGATTCCTAAAAAGAAGCGGCGTAGCAGGTATGGCCATTACTACGGCGCGAGCTGGTCTCGCCGCTACGTTAGTTGAGGCCGTTAACTCGTCTCCAGAGGAGCCTGTGAGTTCCCTTGCGGAAACACGCGTACAGCGATCGTTCGAAATTCGTTGTGACGCAGCCCGGGCCGCTAGTAATCGAAAAATTTCGATTCCGGCCACCAACGGCGATGAGGAACGCTACCCGGATAAGCGGGCGAGCTTTGCCAAGGGCTTACCACATAACGAACTTGGCGAAGTTGAACCCCGTGCCTACAGCGACTGGCTTTCGATTCTCGCCAGCGGTGATTCTGAGCGCTTCGACAACTTCCCCGCGATCCATTGGCCGTCGCGAAGCTTAATAATCCGCAGGCAACTTATGCTTTCGATTTGGTCGGTATCGATAGTCATGCGACTCGTTTGCCTCCGCCGCCGGCTTTTGCGAGCGCTGCCATGGCGGTTGAGATGGGGGAACTCTATTGGCAAGCACTGACAGCAGATGTTCCCTTTCGAGACTACGAAACGACCGGGCTAATCGCTGCGGCGCTGGCCGATCTAAATGCGTTTTCGCATCCGCTGCGCTCACAAGCACCAGAGAAACTTACGCCTAGAGCATTGTTCCGTGGCGAGACCGCGGGAGACATCATCGGGCCTTATATTAGTCAGTTTCTATTGTTAGATGTTCCTTACGGCATCAAAATTTTCGACCAACGTTACCGTTTCCCTAGCCGCAACCAAACATTTCTTACCAATTTCAGTGAGTGGCTGGCCTGCCAGCGTGGCGCCGAGCCTGCAAGCAAGCTCCAGTTTGAATCGCAGCCTCGATACATCTGCAGCAACCGGGAACTGGCTGAATACGTGCATCAAGACTTCAGTTTTCAAAGCTATCTGAACGCTGCATTAATCATGTTACGCCTCGGTCCCGAAGCGTTGAATCCGACCAACCCTTATCTTGGTTCAAGAACACAGTTCGGCGATATCACTTTCGGTAATAAGAATGTTTTGTCGCTCATCGCGCAAGGGTCTCTGCTGGGTCAAAAGAGTACCTATTACCACAAATGGTTAGTGTATCGGCGACTGCGTCCGGAGTGTTTCGCCGTCCGAATTGAGGCGTCCCTTTCCGGACGGAAAGCCTATGACGTGCACCCGGAAGTTCTGAATTCTGATGCGGTGGGTCGGGTAAAGGCCGCATATAAGAGTTGCCTACTGCCTTCTGCGTTTCCGGAGGGCTCTCCGACTCATCCCTCTTATCCTGCAGCGCACGCTACCAATGCCGGCGCCTGTGCAACCGTCCTGAAAGCGTTTTTTAATGAAGAGTACCCCCTACCTGATCCGGTTGAGGCGACACCCGATGGATCGGCGTTGACGCCTTGGAAAGGGGAGCCACTGACGCTGGGAAACGAAATCAATAAATTGGCTAGCAATATTGTATTGGTAGGGACGCAGCCGGGGTCCATTACCGGTCTGATAGCATCAATGGCCTCTTCGTTGGTGAGGAACAAGCCCTGGCCCTCCTCAGTGATTACAGTCGAACATACAATGAGCGATTCGATGGTTTTATCCTCTCTACCTTTCGCGGAGAGAAGGTCAGGGTCGCCAATGGCGAGTTAAGGTCCGTGTGATGGTATGAGCTTCGAGTCTTTGATGGCCAGGTTGCAGGGGTTCAACACGTCTCTAGAGGCGTTAGCCGCTCTTGGCGCTGAGTTACAGTTGCGATCCAAAGCGCTAACCGGTGATACTCGTTTGCGTTCCCTCTTGCAGGATGTCGTCCAGAAAATAGAGCCGGGAATCTTAAATGGACTTGATCAGAATCAGGAGCGAGCCGCTCTCGCTTTGATCCAGACGTCTTTTCGTCAGGTCAACGACCTGTTAGAAAATCCGGCGCGGGGACCGGGGTGGACCTATGAAGATCCGGTGGTTCTTGAATCGCAGGGTCAATTGTCGCGGCAGATCGTACGCGCCATCCGCAAAATAGCGGCGGATCGTCCGGAGCTCGATTTAGCTTTCCGGCGATCCGGAGCCTTTCTTGACATTGGCACCGGCGTTGGCTGGCTAGCCATAGAAGCGGCGCGTACCTGGCCAGCGTTGAGGATTGTCGGCATCGATTTATGGGAGCCGGCCTTAAGCTTTGCGCGCAAAAACATTGTCGCAAACGGCGTAAATGATCGTGTAGAGCTTCGGCTGCAAAGCGTAGACCAACTTGATGACGACGCCGTTTTCACCTTAGCTTGGTTTCCGGGCCCGTTTATGTCTCGAGAAACTGCGGGCACGGCCTTGAGATGTGTTCATCGAGCGCTCGTGCCGGGTGGTTGGGTTGTGTTCGGTATGTACGCCACGGCGGCAGGCGAGCTAGGTGAGGCGCTCAACCATTTGCGGGCGGTGCGCTGTGGAGGCCATCATTGGACAACCGATGAAGCCATTGACCAGCTTGGCTCACTTGGCTTTGAGCGGATCGAAACGGTGTCACCCTCACCCGCACTTTTGTTTGTGTTGGGTAAGCGGCCATCCCAATGAACTGAACCGGAGTCAGCCAAAGCGACTGTTGCGCTGGACATCCTGATCTCTGCCTCGCCGCCAGACGGCGAGCCGGGACAACCATCCCCAGATTGGTGACGGACGCGGAACAATAACTTCAATGGTGGTCCCCCTTCCCGGGGTACTGAGTATGAAGGCTCCACCGCCGAGTTGTCGACAGCGTTCCTGTATTCCAAGAAGGCCGAATCCACCAGACATCGCGCTTTCGTCCGGTGCGGTCTTGGTCGAGCTAGAATCAGCGCCGGGCTTGTAGTTAAAACCGATTCCATCATCATGAAGCCGAAGTCGAAGCTCGCCGGGATCGTAGGACAGTTCTGCTCTAAACTGGCGCGCTTTAGCGTATTTCAACGTGTTGATGAGAGACTCCTCAGTGATTCTCACTAGTGCTTGCTCCCAAGCGGACCCGATCGGGTATGCCGCCCCGGAGACGGTGAGTTGCGGGCACAGTCGATTGCTACCTGCAGTTTGGGTCAGAACCGCTTCTAGGGCAGATGGCAGAGACACGTTGGTTTCGAACACCCCTGAGCGCAGGGCTCGCATTGCGCGCCGCGTTTCCTTTAGGTTCTCACGTGCCAATTTGGCCAGGTCATCCAGGCTGATGAGCAGTGGATCAAGTTGCATTTTCTTGGCAAGACTCTTCGCTGCCTCTAGCCGCCAGACGAGCCCAACCGTGCCTCTTGCTACGGTGTCATGTAATTCGCGCGCCAGCCGAGTCCGTTCTTCCAGGATCTGTTGGAGCCGCCATCGCCCGAGGAGCCAGATAGCCAGGATGAGCGCGGCGGCGCATAAAGCGGAAAACCAGATCGTCTGATAGAAATAGGGTCGTACTATTACTGTTGTGATAGCGGCAGCTTGCTCTGGACTCCAAACGCCGTCGTTATTACAAGCGATCACACGGAACTGGTAGCTACCCGGAGCGAGATTTGTGTAGTAGGCCTCCGCGCTCGTCCCGGCATCGATCCAATCTTTATCGAAACCGTCTAGCTTATACTTGAATTGAACTTTTTCCGGAGCGCTAAAGCTCAGTCCGGCATAGTCGAATTCCAAGTGGTGAGCGCCTGGACCAAGGTCGACGCTCCCGCGCCCTGACCGAATTGGATAGACGTGAGTGAGGTCGACAACGATTTGTTCAATTTGCAGCGGAGGTGGCAGCGGATTGAATTGTAAATGGTTAGGATCAACCACGGCCAACCCCGCGATAGTGCCAAACCAAAGCCGGCCGTCCGGTGAACGGCACCCCGCAGGAAAGTAGACATTACTACAATCTGGGGATTTTAGGCCGTCCGCTTTGCCGAATGCGCGGCAATTGACCGATGAACGTTTCCCGTCGAAGAAGTCATTCAACTCACGCTTCGAAACACAGAAAACCCCGCGGGAACCACTTGACCAGAAGTTCCCTTTATCATCTTCCAAGAGACAGTAGAATTCGGGTGCGAGTACTCGTTCGTCTGGTCGATAGACAACCGGGGCCCATTTTCCGTTTCTTAAGCGGTAGAGCCCGTTCACTCCGCCGGCCCAGACCGTCCCGTCTGGATCGATATAGGTCGAAAGGATCGTAGTTTTGGAAAGCATCTCCGGGTTCTCGCCTGGAACGCTGATTCTGGAGCCGCGAAGCACGTCGAGACCTGGGGTTTCGCCGATCCAGACGGCTTCATCGCGACCTGTTGAGAGCGAGAAAATCGAGCGATTCCGCAGACCGTCCTGGAAACCAAACGTTCTTACCAATTGGCCATTGCGAAACACTTGGAGACCGGCGCCGGCCGTGCCGACCAAGAGGTCGCCCGCCTGGTTGTTGCATATTCCCATCGCGTAACCGGGCCCACCCTCTCTATTTAACGCTGCTACCCGTTGATCGTGGCCACCCTCCAATCGGTGCAACGCACCATCCTTGGTGCCAAACCATAGGACTGCTTGCGCATCTTCGTACAAAGAAGTGATCTCCATAGGCGGAAAGGGCTCGTCGTTTGACCACAAAGAGATTCGTTCGACTTTGCCGTTCTTCAGACACGCCAAGCCGCCGGCTGTCCCAATCCAGATCAAGCCTGACCTGCCCGATGCGACAGTGCCGACATTGTCGCTAGGTAGGCCGTCGCGCGTCGTGTAGGTAATGAATTTAACGTCAGAAAGTCGTTCAAGCCCTTCGCTTGTGGCCAGCCAGATGTTACCTTCTCGATCCTCGTAGATTTGCTGGATATTTGCCACCGGACGTCCGTTTGCCGGCGGCAATTGACTGACCTCGCCGGTATCCGGTTCAATCCGCCATAAGCCGCCGCCGGCGATAGCGGCCCATATCATCCCGTGCGAGTCGATCATCAGGACCTGGATGGGCAATCCGCCAAGCTCGTTGGGAACCGGTTGGAAGATGCCATTCTCAAGCCGAACCAACCCTCGCCCAGTTCCCGCCCAGAGCCCCCCATGACGATCGACGCTCAGTCCGTAGACGTCATTAGCGGGTAGACCGTCGATCTTGGAAAATCTGTGTATCTCGCCGGATTTCCTATCAATTCGATAGATCCCGGATGCCGTGCCAACCCAAACACTACCATCGCTGGTTTCGCTAAACGCGTAGACCTGATGGCGTGCCAACTCCAAAGAGCCTGGGTAGGTCGAAAACCGGTTCTGCTTGAACTGGAGCAATCCATAGTTTTCGGTTCCGATCCAAAGCGTTCCCTCTTTGTCGAGAAAAAGAGGTTGGAGCGGATCGGCAGGTACTCCGTCCTTATCGCCGAATTGTTTGAAGTCACCGTTTGGCAGCCGGCAATACATTGCTTTCCAGGAGCTGATCCATAGCTCGCCGGAAGAACCGAGGAGCAGGGAATAAACGTCAAGCGGTAGTTCGATGTTGGCGTGAATGTCTCTGGTCAACGCAAATTTTTTCCCGTCGAATCGAATCAGGCCGTGCTCAAATCGAAGCCACAGGAAGCCGTCTTGGGTCTGAGCGATGCCAGCGGTTACTGTCTGGGGAAGTCCTTGCTCCTGATCCCAGCGTACCAATCGATATTGACCAAGTGATTGGCTGGGATCCAGGGCAAAAGAGCTGCTCAGCAGAGGAATTGATGCCAGCAACCAAAGCGCTCGAGCCGCCCACGGCCTGGAGCGAACAAAATGCCGGGTCTGGCCTCTTGCTCGCGCAGAATCAAAGCCCGAGTGGCAATTTTGGGGCGCTGATTTCCACGGCAGAGGTAGCTCCGGTTTCATTTGGCCAATTCCCTTGGTACGTCAGAAAGCTTGGCTAGAAAGATCGCCCGATGTCTTCGAAATGTCTTTAAGCCGAATTTGCGCAATAGAAAAGCCACTTATTAAAGACTTATTTCACCGCCAAGACACGAAGAGCACAAAGTTAGGAGATACTTAGCGTTACCGGACATCCGTTTGCCGCTGACCAACCCCTAGGATCTAAATTGTTCTTATATCGCGTTCTTTGTGTCTTCGTGGTGAACTTCTATTTCTTGGGCTAAGAATCGCTCCCTCTACCGACAGAGGATCAAATAGCTCACCTCCTCGTCGCTACCCTCCCTCGCAGGGCTAACTTTTTTCCTATCTTACGCCGTATGGCAGCAATCGAATTAACGGACGATTTTGTACAAGTAAATAACTGACACCAAAATGAACTACACGACTAAGTCACTATTGAATAACAAGCGCTGCCTCTACGCGACAATGATTGTGCCCATCATTGGCATCGCGGCTTTTACCGGATGCTCTCACATCGACGGCACAGCTGGAAATCAACCGTTAATGAAAAACCGGGTGGTCATGTACTCCGAACAGAGCCAAGAGAAACCAGAGTCGTCTGATTCGAATCCGGACTCAGGGTACTAATGGTTTTATTAAAAATCTAGATCAGGCTTCTGCAAAAAGAATCCCACACCTAAAAGTATGTTGATAGTGTACCGCCGTGATGGCGGTACACTGTCATGAGTAGCTTGGATGGCGCTTCCGGCAGCTGGAGCAAAAAAGGATAAGTCTTAACCAACATAGCGGCGTGAACCTGTCTTTAGACCGGAGGTGCGCGGAAGAGCACATTCAATCCTTCCGCGATCGTCGGATGAGTATAAA
>JAFAZK010000079.1 GCA_019239825.1 Verrucomicrobiota bacterium
TCGGTCATAGGAGCACGGACACGACCGATATTGAGTTGAGCCAAATGCCAGCGAGGAGAAGCAGACATAGGGGGTGCGGGGTGAGAAGTGAAAAGTGAAAGGTGAGGCTCACGCCAGGGAGCAATGGATTTGGGTTTGACCCGAATCCTGTATACCGGTATACAGGACCCATGCCGTTGTCAAATCAGTCTATCTCGAGTGCTAGTGACCAGGTAGTCCGTGCGCTTCGGCTCGCGATTCTCAACGGCGAATTCGGCCCTGGCCAAGCTGTCTCTCAGGAACAAATCGCTGCTCGGTTCGGCGTTAGCCGGATACCGGTCCGCGATGCCATGAATCTGCTTCAGGCGGAAGGCTTGCTCCACATTGTGCCTAGCAAAGGTTCCTTCGTGGCGAATCCTGACCCGGACGAAATCCGTGAGACCTACGAGATCCGGGTCCTACTTGAGCTGGAAGCTCTCCGCTTGGCGTTTGGACATCACGATGCTCACAGTCTAACCAGAGCAGAACTGCGGTTACGCGAATTTGAGCTTGAGACCGAGCCGGCACGGCTCGGTGAAGCTGACCGCGAATTTCACGCGGCACTCTACGCGCCCGCCCAAAAAGCAAAATTGTTCGAATTGATCAATTCCCTGAGGATTCTTAGCAACCGCGATTACTATCTGCAGATGAGTGCGCCGCCCCATCTTAAACAATGCCAGGCTGCTCATCGGGAGATCTTCGAAAATTGCAAAAAGCGAAACCTGCGAGCAGCTAAAGATTCCCTTCGCCGCCATCTATTGGCCGCGGGATCATTCGTGGCGGAGGCCGCAGCGAAATATCGATCCGAGGTGAATTAACGATGAGGGGCCCTCGAATCACAATACGGAAAGACCATAATGGGCACAAAGACAGAAGGTTTTTACAGAAGGAAACGAAGGTAACGAAGGGGTAGTCCCCCAAAAGTTTCGTCCGGATCTGTCGGACATTGCCGCGAAGCGGCTATACGGAACAGCCCAGGTCTTTAGCCCTGGGTTTATACGCAATGCGAAATCCGCTCTGAAGGTGGCGGCCGAGAGGCGTCTTTTGGGAGTCGTGCGTCATTTCACATTGGGTGCCACTTTCAGGGCACCTTTTGCTAACCGCCTGACCCAGGGCTAAAGCCCTAAAGGAACCTGCAATCCTGTCTTTTCTTTGCGGCTTTGCGCCTTTGCGTGAGATTTTTCTGTTCTGATTTCTCTTATGGGCTGTTCTGTTTAGCCGCTTCGCGGCTAAGTCCGACACGTCAAGTAGGCAATGGCATGGGGCCCGCGCCTCTCGTACTAACTCACGGCCCGAGACCGCCTACTGCTGAAGGCCAAAACCAAAAAAATGAGGATACCGGTCGCCACCTGTTGCCAATAAAAATTCCACCCGATCAAAAGGAGGCCATTCCTCACAATGCTCAGTAACAAGACGCCCAAAAGCGTGCCGGGTATAGATGGTCTCCCTTCCGGATGGAGCGTTGTTCCGATAAAAGCCGCACCGATGGTCCAAAGCAAATAGGCGTTCCCAGACTGCGGAACATAAGCCTTTACCGTGGCCGAGAGCAGAATTCCCGCGATGCCGCAAACGGCGGCGGACAAGATGTAGACCAGCGCCGATGTGTACGAAACTCGGATACCCGAGTACCAGGCGACCCCCGGTTGCGCGCCCAAAGCAAAAACGTAACGACCGAAGTTACTCTTGTGCAGAATAACGAAAAAAACGATGGCCAGGACGGCCACGATATAAATCTGCACCGGAACACCGAACAATTGACCGCGTCCCAGGAAAGAAAACGCCTCGGGAAGGTTACCTGAGATCAGATAGATCGGCTGGCCGCCGTTGGAGGCAAGTTGTTGAACGCTGGTTGAGATAAAGAGAGTGCTGAGCGTTGCCAATAGCGGCGAAATCCGTAGGCCAGCGATCAGCGACGCGTTCAGTCCCCCGACCAGCAGCGCGCCACCTAATCCGGCGATCACTGCAAGCCAGAATGGTTGGTGTACGCCGACCAGACCGATGAAGGCGAGACTCGCGATATCGGCAGCGCTTCCGACCGATAAATCGATCCCTCCAGCCGAAATCACTAAGGTCATCCCCAGCGAGATAATCGCGGCCAACGTAAACTCGTTCAAAATCACACTGACGAGATTGTTCCAGGTCAGAAAGCCGGGAGCGGCGATTCCTAACGCCGCGAACACCAGGACAAAACCGACCAGCAAGCTATTGCGCAGCATCCATCGGACGACGCCGCGCCGAAAATGATCATGCGCAGATGTAATTGCAGAAGCCATGAGTCAATAAGCTGCCCGTCGAGAAAAAGAGCTTCCGGCGACCACCAGGAGGATCAACCCACCTTGGACACCGTTTACCCAATAGCTTGATACGTTGGTCAGTTGAAATCCGTTCACCAGGAACCCAATAAACAGGGAGCTAATTAGCGTTCCGGAAATCGTGGGTACACTTCGCCGGGAGACGATGACGCCTAGTAACGCGACCAAAACAACCGACAAAAGTATCTCGCCGACGCCGGGTGAGCTTCCATTTAGCAGCGACAATGACAGGATCGCTGCCACTGAGCCGCACCCGCCGCTGATCAAGTAGCTGGCAACCACATAGCGATTGACTCGGATACCCGCGGCGATCGCTGCTTCCCGAAATCCTCCCACTGCGTACAAGCGGAGACCAAAGGGTGTAGCTTCAATCAGGACTATCAGAAAGGCGGCTAAGCAAAAGAAGATATAGACAATATTCGGCACAGCCAACGAGCCCGTTGCTCCTACCGCGGCTAATAACGGGCTCGCTGCTGGAACCACCGTGTTTTGGGTAAGGACCAATTCAAAGCCGGCACAGATATTCATCGTAGCCAGCGTTGCTAACAGCGGAAAAATTTTTAACCCGACAATTGCCCAGGCGTTTATCGCTCCAATAATCAGACCGGTTAATAAAGTCACCGGCAAGGCGATCCAATCGGTGCCCCCGGCTTGAATGATGCTCGCATAGATCGCTGCGCTGAGACCTAGGTTACTGGCGGCTGATAGATCAATCCCGCCCGAAATGACATGCGCGCCTCCAGATATCAAAACCGTGGTCATGCCAAACGCCAACACTCCTAGAACTGCTGATTGTTGCACGACGTTCAGTACGTTTGCGTAACTGAGAAATAACGGAGCGGCCAAACCGAAGTAAATCATGATTCCCAGAAAGACGAGCAAGGAGGTTGATCGGACGAGCAGTTGTGAGTTCCACATCGTCCATCTGCTTGGTCGGACCTGATGTTCCGTTAGTATCAAAGTGGACATATGCTTCAGACCGCAATCCGAAATTTAAGATCCGCCGATTTCACAGATTACGCAGATTAGAAGAGGCTTAAGTCGGACATCAGAAATTTGGTTGTGGTTGCTTGTTGCTGCGCTCTCAGCTCTGAAGTCCTAAATCTGTGTGATCGGCGTAATCTGCGGATTTTTAGGCTTGGGCCGTGGAGAGACCGCTTTCTGATCGGTAACCCCAGTGACCGCGGACAACAGAGCGTCGCTGTCTGCGGTGGGCGCATCAAACTCACGAGCGATTTTGCCGCGGAAAAATACTAGAATGCGATCGGTTAGACCTAACAATTCCAACAGATCGCTGGAAAGAATGAGGATGGCGGCGCCTTGGCTGGCTAACTCACTAATGATCCGATAGATCTCAGTCTTCGCTCCGATATCAACGCCGACGGTTGGTTCATCCAGGATGTACAGAGCGGATTTCCGGCTCAGCCATTTTCCCAGAACGACTTTCTGCTGATTGCCGCCACTGAGTTGGTGCACCGGACTATCTTGGTTGGGCGCCAATAACGACAACTTAGCAATCAATTCAGCTACCTTACGCCGTTCGCTTCTCTCGATCAGGATGCCGGCTTTGCTATGCTCCCGTAGGCTGGCTAGCGTCATGTTTTCGCGGACGCTGAAACTCAACGCCACCCCGTGCTCGCGTCGATGTTCAGGTACATAGGCAATTTGCCGCCGGACAGCTTGGCCGGGTGTTGATAGCCTGACCTCCCGACCGTTTACCAGTACCTGGCCCTCGCGGATGCGTTCGAGGCCGAATAGTGCATGCACGACTTCTTTGGCTCCGGAGCCGATCAATCCGGTGACACCTAAAATCTCGCCATGGTGAACGGTGAAAGACACATCAGAAAAAGCGCTTCGGTGCGACAATTTTCTAAGTTGGAGAACCGGATCGCCCAGAGCCACAGGGCGTTTTTGGAAAAGGTCCTCAATGTTTCGATCGATCATCAGAGAAACGATCGCCGACATGGAGGTTTGCCGAGGCTCAACCGTGGCGACGTCGACCCCGTTGCGGAGGACCGTAACTCGATCGCACAGCGTCTCGATCTCGTTCAGATAATGGGAAATATAGATAACCGTCAGCCCGTTCTGTCGCAGCCTTTGCAGAGTCTGGAAAAGCAGATCGACTTCCCGTTTTACTAACGTCGCAGTTGGTTCATCCAGGACCAGGATCGATGCCTTTCGCAACAGAGCCCGGGTAATCTGAATCGTCTGCTGCTGGGCGGCAGTTAACTCGCGTACTAATTTGTTTGGCGATATAGCCAATCCGAAATACTCTTGCAAGGCGATCACCGCTTGCTCGTTCATCGAGCGCCGGTTGATCCAGGAACCCACGCGAGGTTCTGCCCCTAAGTAAAGTGACTCTGCCACGGTGAGTGTCGGCACCAGCAAACGTTCTTGATGGATAAATTGAATGCCTAATTTCTCAGACAGAGGCGGGTTCAAGCGAGAGCGACTCTCACCGTTGATTCTGATCGTGCCGGCATCGGGTTGGTAAATCCCCGCAAGAATTTTAATTAAAGTCGATTTCCCGGCGCCGTTTTGACCCACCAAACCGTGTACGGTGCCGGGAACGACCTCCAGATTTGCCCCATTTAACGCGCGGATACCGCCAAAGTCTTTGACCAGGCCGCTAACCGATAAACCTGAGACGGTGGCTGCAGTGTCCACGGGCAAATGGGATTGGGGCGGTGAGCGTCTATGGTCGTTGGCCGAGAAATGTCTGCGCTTCGGCTGCGTTTTGTTTGGTAACTAAAACCGCTGGCACAAAAGTGTATGGCGGCAGACTATGGTCACCGGCTAAATAACGCGCTGCGTTATCAACCGCGGTTTTGCCGATCAAATACGGTTGTTGTGCAACGACGGCTCCGGCGGATGAGTTAGGATCTTTTATCAACGCGACAACGTCCGGACTGCCATCAACTCCGTAAGTTTTGATTTCGCTTCGATGGGTTGTATCGACTGCTTCGGTAGCACCTACCTGCGGTACGTCCCAGGCGGACCAGATCGCAGCGATGGAACCTTTCGGATATTTGTTGAGCAGTTCAGTTATCTGGGCGTAAGCATTTTGGATCGTATTTGGAATGACGTCTCGCAGTTCCGGTTCTACGATCTTGATCTTCGGATAGAACTTGAGCACTTCCTTTAGTTCATCGTATCGGATCGCGCACACCGGCACCCCGTAAAATCCGTTGAACACAAGAATGTTGCCCTCGCCGTGGATATCGTTAGCCAGTTGTACCGCCAGCTGTTCACCGATATAGAAATTATCAGAGGTAGTGTCGTTAATGGATGAGGGAGACGCGGTGTCGACGGTGAAGAGCGGAATTCCGGCCGCCCGAATTTTTTGGAGCCACGGTTCTAAAACGGTCAATGTGCCGAGTTGCTCGATAATGACATCAGGTTTTTGTGCAATCAGGGTCTGAATTTGGGTGACCTGGCGGCTATCATTTCGGCCGGCGTCTAGCGCAATTGGTGTTCCGCCGAGACGTTTTACTTCATCAATCTGTCCCTGATAGGCGCGCAGATCCCAATAATGATCCGTCCCGATCACGGTGATGCCGATCTTTTTGCCTTGTAAAGACAGACCACTCGTATCGGTGTTTCCCGCGGCGGTTGCCGACGGAGACGGCGCGGCGGAGGTTTCTTCGGCTCTAGCGAGCCCGGTCTCGAAGCTAAGGACGATGGCTAAAGCCAATCCCGTTTGTAGGGCAGACTGCATTAGGACAGCAAGTGCGAATGGTCTATAGATGATCATGACGTCTAAGGGTGAGAGATTGGCGGCGGAATCGAATCAGGCTAACACGGGAGGTTCATGGCGGACGCGGTAGGAAGCGGCCGCATGTTCTTCTGGCAAACGTGCGCCCCGTCCGAATAGTTTTTGGCGCAGCGTCCCTTCGGAGTACTCAGTCGGGTAAACTCCTCGGCGCTGAAGTTCCGGTACTAACAAATCAACGATATCGGCGAAGGTCTCCTGAGTGACGGCGTAGGCGAGATTGAATCCGTCGACGTCAGTTTCTTCGACCCATTCCTCAAGCGCATCGGCCACCTGTTCTACCGATCCAACTAACAAAGGACCCAGGCCGCCGATTCCTACCCAGTTCGCTAGCTCTCGAACAGTCCAAATCTTGGTAGGGTCCGATATAGTGAGAGATTCGGTCGCGGATTGGACGGCGTCGTTTTCGATATACTTCAGGCGATCGTCTGGGGAGTACTGGCCGAAATCGATGCCGGTCCAACCGGATGCCAAGGTCAGCGCGCCGTCGTAGCTGATGTATTCTTTGTACTCCTGGTGTTTCGCCCGCGCTTCCCGCTCGGTGGGCGCCACGATAATCGTTAGCAGATTAAAAAAGAGCAGGCTTCTAGGATCTCTTCCGAAGCCGGTAGCGCGGTTCCGGATATCGGTGACATAGTTCTTCAGCACCGTTTTCGTCGGCGCCGCTACGAAGACACATTCGGCATGGCGTGCGGCGAAATCCTTCCCGCGGCGAGAGGCGCCGGCCTGGTACAGAACCGGTGTTCGCTGCGGAGAGGGCTCACAAAGGTGAAACCCGGGTACGGTGAAGTGCTTGCCGTAATGCTGAATCTCATGAACTTTTTCCGGGTCGGTAAACAGTTTGCGGTTTTTATCCACGATAACCGCACCGTCCTCCCAGCTCCCTTCCCACAGCTTGTAACAGACTTCCATGTACTCGTCGGCGACTTCATAGCGATCGTCATGCTTCGTCTGTTGAGGGAGACCGAAGTTGCGAGCAGCGCTATCAAGATAAGAGGAAACGATGTTCCAACCGACCCGGCCTTTGGTTAGGTGATCCAGGGTGGATAGGCGGCGGGCAAACGGATAGGGATGTTCATAGGTTAACGAACAAGTTACTCCGAAACCGAGGTTTTGAGTAACCTGAGCCATCACCGGTACTAGCGGCAATGGGTCGTTCACAGGAATTTGCGCCGCTTGCCGAAAAGCGTGTTCGCCGGATCCTCGATACACGTCATAAATACCAAGGACGTCGGCTAGAAAAATGCCGTCGAATCTACCTCGCTCCAGGAGTTGAGCTAAGCTAGTCCAATAGTCGAGGTCCTTATAGTCACGAGAACGATCTCGGGGATGCGTCCAGAGGCCGGGCGACTGATGACCGACGCAATTCATGTCGAACGCATTGAAATGAATCTGGCGAGACACTGGTGAATCCCTCCTATATTTTTCCACTTCGCTTAGAGTGCGCCATGTCGCGGTGGATAGAGTTCGTTGAGGTAGTAGTTGCCCACCGCCATATATTTCCACCGTACGGGATCGTGTAGGGTATGGGCTCGAGCATTGCGCCAATGACGATTTAAATTGAGCACCTCCGTCGTGCTATCGAGACCACCTAACTCGAAGAGTTGGTTAGCCGAAAACAAGGCGATTTGGGTGGTCGCAGCTTTAGCTTCAGCAACCGCGACCGAGGCCAGGGCCAGCGTGGATTCGCAGGTGTCGGCTAATAGAAAGTCCACGATGTGCCCAGCTCTTTCCAGGAGAGCTTCTGCCGCGTGCAACTGAACGACCAGATCGCCGTAGATTGAGACAGCGAGGGGATCAGCGGTCACACTCTGGTCGCGCCGGACTGAACGTAAAAAATTGCGCAACTCACTGATAGCAGCGCGAGCAATGCCGAGATCAACCGCGGCATGAATGATTTGTCCGATTGGACCGACTGCCGTGGGCACCCGAAACGCCTGCTCATAAGGCAGGACCCATTCCGGCTGAACGGAAACATTGTCTAGGACCGTGCTTCCGCTGCCCGTTGTCCGTTGACCAAACGACTCCCAATCGTCGATCACTTGCACACCGGAATCGTCCGGACGGACGATTGCTAATAGTAAGTCGTCGGTTTCGTCTCGGGCGACTATCGGGATGTAGTGTGCAAAGAGTGCGCCGGTCGAGTAGTACTTTCGCCCCGAGACAATGAAGTGATCAGCCTGCCGGTAAATCCGAGTGTTATAGTGTCCGACGGTCTTTGTGCCCACCTCGGAGAGCGCGTTTCCCAGACGTGCGCCAGACAAAACGAGCTCGTAAATTTGCTGTTTTTGCTCCGCTGTGCCGTTCGCTCGAACCACTTCCAGCATGTAGTAGTGGTTTTGTGGGATCTGACCGATCGAGGAGTCGGCTTCGGAGATGATCGCGGTGACTTCAGCTAACGTGGCGATTGAGACAGCCGGTCCGCCGTATTCTTTAGGAACCGTGAGCGCCCATAAACCGGAAGCCGAATACTTCTCTATTTCTGCGAATGGTAGTTGTCGGCGGGCATCACGTAAGGATGCCTCCGGGCGAAAATGAGCGGCGAGCTCGTGGGCGATCGCGAGCGCTTCCTGGTCATCCTGGACTCTGCCAGCATGCAATAGTGCGCGGCTGGCTCCTGGTTGGTCTGATGCGACCTGACTGGAAATCGCTGGTGACAACATACCGGTGGCCAATGGTTAGTTCCAGGGATGGCGAGGAGGAAGCACGTCGTTTAGGTAAAAGTTCCCGATTGCATGGTATTTCCATCGAACCGGATCGTGCAGCGTATGCGTTCGAGCGTTTCGCCAAAGCCGGTCAAGACCGTGCTTTTCCAGCGTCGATTGGGTTCCGGCCAGCTCGAAAAGCTTGTTAGTGGCAAGTATCGCGATCTCGGTCGTCAGAATTTTTGCTTCGGCAACCGCTACCGCTGCGAAAGCGACCTCTTTGTCGTCTGGTTTTTCTCTGCCGGCGTCCAAAATGCGAGCGGCTCGTTCCAGCACAGCCTCCGCCGCGTGTAAGCGTAACTGGAGGTCGCCGATCTGGCTGATGGTCAGCGGATCGTCGGCCGCGCGATCCACCTTGCTATCGATCCAGGGCCGCGATCGGTCACGGACGAAGCGGATGGTTTCCTCAATCGCGGCCTGAGCGATCCCGGCGTCGATAGCGGAGTGGATAATCTGGGAAAGTGGTCCGGTGAAAGTTGGACGATCAAAGCCGCGATAAGCGGGAATTATCCATTCCGGTTGTACTCGCACATTCTCGAGGGTGACCGATCCGCTTGCGGTCGTGCGCTGACCGAACCCTGACCAATCGTCAACTACACTGAGGCCCGGTGTCCCTTTAGGTACGATCACTAGCTGCCCATGCTTCTCCTCATCCAGTGCGCCGACTGGAATTGAATCCGCAAACAGCGCGCCAGTTGAATAAAACTTCCGCCCGTTAACGACGAACTGACTTCCATCTGGCCGGATCTGGGTTTGGAAATCCTGCACATTTTTTGTTCCTGCTTCGGAAAAAGCGTTGCCGAAACGGTGACCAGCCAGCACCTGTCCAAAATAGAACTCCTTCTGACTCTCCGTGCCATCCAAGCGAATGGCGTCGACGACGCAGAAGTGGTTGTGCGGAATCTGTCCGATCGAAGAATCCGCTGCCGAAATGACTTTAAAAATCTCGGTAATGGTAACCATCGATGCCCCGAGACCACCGTACTGTTTCGGCACGCTGACTGCCCAAAGACCAGACCCGGAAAATCGCTCCAGCTCGGTGTGGGGCAGCTGACGAGTTCGATCGCGTTGGGCCGCTTCATTGGCGAACTCAGTCGCGAGATGTCGCGCTACACTTAACGCCTGTGCTTCGGATTGAAGGATAGGGACAGACCTGGAATTAGCAGAGACCGGTTCTGGTGGGTGAACAGTGGCCAAGGACATAAAAGTGGACGACGCTATACCCGACTTATTTAGTAGACAAGAGGAAATTGTTTTCTCTCTGAACAATTGTCGAGGCCGGAACCGACCTGAAATAGTCCAACCGTCATGGCGCGAGGGGCTTTGACTACTAATTTAGTAGAGTTATACTCCGCCTATGTCAAAGATTCTCAGCGAAGTACTAGAAGCAGATGCACGCTACTCCGCAGGGTTCGGCGATAAGGGTGCCCTGACGATCTCCCCGGCTAGAAAATTTGCAATTCTCACTTGTATGGATGCTCGGCTTGATCCAGCGAAATTTGCTGGATTGTCAGAAGGTGATGCCCACGTGATCAGGAATGCAGGCGGCCGCGCTAGCGATGATGCGATCCGGTCGCTAGTGATTTCTTACAAGCTTCTAGGGACCCAGGAATTCTTTGTGATTCACCACACCGACTGCGGCATGGCGCTATTCACCGATGCGATAATACGTGACCTTCTGTCTCACAGTCTGGAGACCGCGGTCGTGGACCAAAACGGCTGGAGCGATATCGGCGGCGGGCCTGGATCGGATGCGGGAGAATTCGTCGACTGGTTAACCTTCGCGGATCCGGCCTCGGCGGTAGTGACGGACGTTCGCCGTATCCGAAATCATCCTCTGGTTCCGGGCCGGATCCCGATCTACGGGTTCGTTTACGATGTGAAGACCGGCAAACTCATCGAGGTCCCCGAAGCGAATAAGATCGGGGCGCCGAAAACGTAACGGTTAACGGGGCCGTTCGTCCTGACTTCGCCCGCGCCAAAAGTCTGGAGGGGAGCCGCTTTAGATTGTGGCCCGGCATCTCGCGTTATTCCTTTCATCGCGAGTCCAACCAGAAACCGTAAAAGCAGGCGGCTCCCGCGAACTACCCAGCGTAACGTTTTCACCTAGCGCTTCTGTTCCTTAATCTTACGAGAGCGATGGAGATGCGAAACGTTGAGACGTTCTCAGGAGCCGCCTGCATACACATTTTCCGGTTGTACTCACCCAGAATGGAATAAGGTCGAGATGCTCAGCGATACTCCAAAGCGGCTCCCCTCCAGTCCAACGCGTGTTCGAGTTCCCGTTCCTGCTGGCCTTGTCGCTCATCGTCATGCATTTTTGCGGATGCGTGAGATTCTGCCCGGCATTTTCACCTGGGGCTCGACTTATGCCGACCGGCCGTGGGATTTAAATGGTTACGCCATCGCTCTTACGGGAGGTACTGTCCTTATTGATCCGCCGCCGCTCGAGGAGGCCGATTGGCAAAAACTACCGAAGCCGATCACGACGGTTGTCCTTACCAACCGAGATCATATCCGCGACGCGGCGATGTTCCGGACGAAGAATGGAGCTCATATCGTTGTCGGTAAGGACGAGGTTTCTCAATTCGCGCCGCTCAAGGTTGATGCGCTGGTGAAGGAAGGCGACCTGATTGGCAGCGCTCTGCGGGTTATTCATTTGCCAGGTAAATCACCTGGCGAAATTGGACTATACCTTGAGCCAGCCTATCACGCTTCATCCAGGGAGCGGGGTGGCATCCTCATTTTAGGAGACGCGATCATCGGGCATCCACCGGGAGCGCTCGGGCTTATCCCGGAAGAGAAGCTCGACGATCCAAAGACGCTGAGAGAGTCGCTTCCTAAAATACTCGACTATCAGTTTGAAGTCCTGCTGCTCTGCGATGGACAACCTGTATTATATGACGCTAAGCGCAAGGTCGGCGAGTTCTTGAGCCAGCTGGCTTGTTGAATGAGGCGGTCGGAGCTTATGCCCCGACCCCCGCCCATCGCTGCCCTTAATTGGCTTCGCCTGATCTCTTACGGAGAGTCTGTACCGATGAAAAGAGCACGAGTGCGCCGAGAACGGGAATCAAAACTAAGGCCGTATTTGTCTCGTCGGGAACTGAAGAAACTTTGCCCCGGCCATGATTATGGCCACCATTCCCCTTACCATTATCCGACCCAGCGTAGGCCACCGCAGGGATTACCAAGCAAGCCGCTACTAAGGTAGATAACTTGCGGACGTTATCACGAAAAAAGGAGATGCTCATAGGAATGATAACTGCGAAGGTAAGCACTTCTGCTAGAACAGCGCGATATTAGCCAACACGGACTCAAGTGTGAAGCGGGTTAGCTCCTGGGGGGGCTGGATTCTCTAGCCGCCATAGCAACCAGCGTTTACTACAAAGAAAAACGAACCTGCGATTGAAACCGGAGCCCTTTCCTCCTTCGTCACCTGCACTACGGCGGACAGGATCGGGGCAGAACACCGCGTGTTCGCGCGGCAACAACGCGTTTATGCCATCCTCACGCCACCGGCTTAGCCTTCGTCACCACCTTCAACTGAAGATGAAATTCATCGTTCACCAGGTGCTGCCCCAATCTCGCGAAATATTTTGCGGAACCATAGGTAGCGCCCCAGACGGTTCTATCCAAATCCAGTAACGCCTGTGCAGTGAACGAGCCGTCGCCTTTTCTTGCGACTACCGCGGCAAACTCGATCGGATTTGTCACCCCACGTAACGTAAAATCACCTCTGATCTCGTAGTTCGGCTCATCCGGCCTGACCTCCGATCGATAGTTGACTGCTTTGATCTCGAGCTCCGCCCGCGGATATTTGTCGACGGAAAAGAAGTCGTCACTCTCCAAGTGGGCAATCAAATGTGCGTTCATTGCCGGGTCCTCGATGTCTGAGCAGCGGAGGCTGGTCATATCTACGGTCAAATGCCCACCCACTAGCCGGCCCTCCTTTATCAGGATCTGTCCGGGTCCCAATTGTACCGTCCCGGCGTGTCGGTTAAAGAGATTCCGGCCCGTCCACTCGACTAGGCTGGCGCTTTGCTCGACCTGGAACTGACCGGAAGGCAATTCTGCCGCCGCGCTTTGCTCGATTTTGCCCCCGCTCGCCTTCCAGCTTTCTAACCCACCCGGTAACGCCGTAACCCGCCCGTAGCCTGCGGCCCCCAATTTTGTTAGAGCAAGGCGAGCTTCCAACGTCGAATCGCTTAGGCCGTACACAGTGAGAGCGGTGTTCGGGTCCGGGAATGCAGCGCGAATCTTATCGATGAAAGCAGTCTCATAGACACAGATATTAACGCTGCCGGGCAGATGTTCGGCAGCGAACGATTCCGCCGAAAGAACGTCAATCAGAGGGGACGGCAGCTCAGGCATAGTAGGTGTCCTTTCCGGTATCCTGTGCCATAAATAGCATGGCTTTCCTTGCTATCAACATGGGCTGCCAGGCGAGGCGTATCTCGATGCCGGAATGCTTGCTTCGAAAATCTCTTGATGTCAAGATATAGTGCATGCCGAACCCCCCTGCATCCACCCGCCCTGGCGTTCATGTCTGGCTGATTATAATGAAGGCATTCGGAGCCATTGAATCAGTCGCCGCTAAAAGCATTGCGGATTCCAATCTCGGCGCATCGGACTTTCAGATACTGGAGATCCTGTTGCACAAAGGAGCCCTGCCCGTCAACACCATTGGCCGCAAAATCATGCTAACCAGTGGATCTATTTCCACGGCAGTAGATCGGCTTGAAAAGCGGAAACTCGTGCGTCGTGATCCATCCGTCGATGACGCCCGCGTGATCTATGTTTCTCTTACCGGCTCGGGCCACGCGTTGATCCAGCGAATCTTCGCGCGGCATGCGCAGCGGATGGAGGAAGTGTTCGCTCCATTGTCGGATCAGGAACGGCTATTGTTAGAGGAACTTCTCAAGAAAGTTGGCCGACATGCGGAATCGTTCGAGCCATCACCGCGCAGAATTAAAAATATCTTGACGTCAAGATAATCAGTGGAAACCGTACGTTGATAGGTTTCGCTTAAACCACTAATTTTAATCATGGCTAAACTTCTTTATATTGAAGCTTCCCCTAGGAAAGATCGGTCCAGATCAACGCAGGTCGCACGGACATTCCTGGCCGCGTATCAGAAAAGCCGCCCGGACGACTCCATTCAGACAATAGATCTTTGGGCAACCAGCCTTCCACGGTTCGATGGCGCCACCATCGAAGCCAAGTACGCGATATTGCAAGGACAGACCCATACCCCCGGACAAGCGCAGGCTTGGAACGCTGTCGTAGACGTAGCTGAACAATTCAAGTCGGCTGACAAATATCTTTTCTCGTTGCCGATGTGGAACTTTGGATTGCCCTACATACTTAAGCACTATATCGATGTCCTGATTCAGCCAGGCCTCACATTTTCGTTTGACCCCCAGACGGGTTACAAAGGCTTAGTAACTGGCAAAAAGGCAGTCGCGGTTTATGCCCGTGGAGGCGCTTATGGTCCTGGTACGGGAATGGAAGATTACGATCTGCAAAGCAAAGCGCTTACTGGCATTCTTGGATTTATCGGGCTCACTGACTTGGTGAACATCTTTGTCGAGCCAATGCTCGGTCCTCCAGAGGTAGTCGCGGCCGGCTTAGCCAAGGCAGAAGAACTAGCAGTCGCGACGGCTAAGTCATTTTGAGCGTATCAGAACCGCAGATTCCAGACTGCGGGGCTAAAACGACCGCTCCAAGGCTTTGCCGGTCTTACCGCTCCGCTAACCGGTTGTTTACCGGCGTCGCTTCAAGGATCCTCGACTGAAAACGGAACCTGCTCAGATCGAAAAATTTTCGAAGGTTGAGATATTGGCCTCCGCCGATCTCTGGGGCTCGGTTAACTAACAATTGCGGATAAGAACTAGCCAATCCGTAATTGGTCCCATCGTACTGCCAGTAGCGAAATGTCTGTTCAACCACCAAACCCGCTGTAGCCATGCTCACGACCGCAGCCGGAAACGGCTGGATCCAGGTTTTCCGGATCGAGCGAATCACCGCGCTAGGCATCGCCGGGCCACAGGTGTTCGAAAGGACTTGCGGATTGTGAAAGCTTCCGTCCGGAGTGACCGTATAACGGGCTGTTACCGTGCCCCAGTTATAGTCATATCGGTGGGTGTAATAAACAATCTCTTGGTACCAGCGAGTCGCAACCGTGTCCTGCAGTTGGCGGAAATATTTACCCCAAGGAGTGCTATCCCCGTAATCCGGCAGAGGAAGTTGATAAATCTGAGACTCAGGACGACCCACCGTAGTTCCAGCGGACACGGGATTGGTTGCAACCAAAACTAAGCATGCTGCCAACCATAAGCCCTGCCGGCCCGGGCTCCCCCCGAGGTTCTTATTCATAAAGGTTAGCAAAGCATAACCCGTGCTCAGCTCTTTATACAGAGAGCGCTCGCCGAAACGCACTTTATCGTCCTCGTACTCGTCGTCGTCCTCGAATCGACCGGTCGTTCGGTGTTTTCGCATTGATCGTTTCCAAGGCGATTAGCACATCCAACGTAATCGGTAATTGCTGCTGCCGAGAACGAGGACGACGACAAGTACGTGGACGATTACGGCTCCACGAACGCCAACGCCGAACGCCAAACGTTTAAGGCGCGTACAACTTGCGGATTGCATGCTGAACCGCATCCGGGTCTACTTTTTGCACGGTCGTCCGGTCATAGGTCAAAAATCCGTTCACTTCGTTTTCTACGTCGCTCAGTTGAGTGTAAACGGCTGCAGACAGTCCTTTTGCGGCCAAATCTCTCAGGGTTTCTAACCGGCCGAGAATCCACGGCGCCTGGGCGGCGGCATATGGGAGATCGTGCTCATCGGAAAATGGGCCTTGAGGATTCCAGAGATGGCCGGGGATCGGGAAGCCCGCTCCGCCGAACTCTCCCAACACACTCGCTCGATCCGGTTGGAGAGGAACCAATCTCGGCCAAGGGTAAGTATGATCATCTAGCACATCGCCAGCCCCGAAATCATTCCAGCCGCTGGCATCATCGACCAGGCGCGTTGGATCCCAAGACTTGAAGAGATGAGCGATGCGGACCGTGTCGTATTGTCCCCAGCCTTCGTTGAAAACGACCCACATCATGATGCAAGGATGATTCCGATGGGTGTCGACCATCGCCTTCATTTCTTTCTCAATTTGATCTGCTTGATCCTGCGGCCGAGTGCGGTCCGGAGCGCCGCGCTTTTGATTGAAATCCTGAGGCGACGGGAAATCTTGCCAGACTAGAAGGCCCAGCTTGTCTGCCCAGTAATACCAGCGTTGCGGTTCTACCTTCACATGTTTGCGAACCATATTGCAGCCGATCGCTTTCTCGTACTCGAGATCGGAACGAAGAGCTGCATCAGTGGGAGCGAGATAGATTCCATCCGGCCAAAAACCCTGATCCAACGGGCCAAACAGGAACAGGGCTTCATTGTTAATAAAGATCCGCTGGTTGCCGCTGGGATCTTTTCCAACCTCCACTTTGCGCATCCCGAGATAGCTCGTCACCGTATCGGAACCGTAAGTAACCTTTAAGCCGTACAGATAAGGGTCGGACGGAGACCAGAGATGAGCGTTGTCTATTGATAGCGTGACTGGTGTATTGACCGTTCCTTTGGTGGTTGAAATGCTCTTCCCTGCATCATCTAAGAGCTCAATGGTTACTCGATCACTTTGCGGACTTGCCGGGTTTGCGCCGCCTGATTCCACGGTTATGCCTGCTTTTTGTTGATCGATGTCCGTGACAATTTGCAAACCAGCAACGTAGGCTGCGGGAACGGTTTCAAGCCAGACGGTTTGCCAAATGCCGCTGGCGTTTGTGTAAAAAATCTCGCCTGGCGTTAGACTCAATTTGCCGCGTGGCTGGTAAGGATAATTTCCCTCGCCGGTTGGGTTAATGACTTTGACGACAAGATCTTGAGTTTTGGACTCAACTAGAGCGTCAGTGATATCGAAGCTGAACGGATCGTAGCCTCCTTGATGCTGGCCAACGGCTTGACCGTTCACCATTAGTTCGGTGATGTAGTTGACTGCTTCAAAGTGTAGCAGTACGCGCTGCCCGTTCGCCGGCCTGGAAAGCTCGAATTGACGTTTGTACCACAGGGTTTGGCTCGCTCGGAGTGGCCGGCAAATACCGCTCAGTGAGGATTCTAACGGAAAAGGCACAAGTATCTGCCCCTCCCAATGAGTCGGCGGGCTGGCTTGGTCCGGCGTGACCGCATAGTCCCAAAATCCATTGAGGTTCGTCCATTGTGACCGGGCTAGCTGTGGCCGTGGATATTCTGGCCAGACTGAGTTCGGGTTCACCGAGACCGCGTACTTCGTCATGATATGGCCGGTCACTGGTACCCAGGCAAACCCATTAGGTGCGGTAATAAACCCAATAGTGACTAGGCCAACCCAAATCCTGAGAGGGAGATTCATCGAGCAAAACCGGCCTGTTTAATTCGTTTTGCCGACCGGTTGTCTGAACGCGCGTTCAACCATGTCGTTCGGGTCAGTTGAGACGGGAGTATCGCGCCAAAGCCAGCGCATCATATCCGGCATAATGGCGCCGCCAAATTTTTGACCGTGTAAATTCATGCCCCAGGTGTAATTCACGTCGTATCCTTTTTGCGTAAGGGCTTTCATCAACCGCACATTCTGAAGGAACCAATCCAGCTTTTCATCATATGGCCCGCGCAGAGTGCCTCGATGATCGTTACGGCCATCGCATAAGAATACCCGGATCGGTTTTGGCTCACTCGCTAAGACGCGTTCCGGATAGACATACCCTCCCCGAAGGTCGACGAAGCTTCCTACGTTGCTCAAGACCTTTCGGAAATCGTTCGGGCGCTCCCAGGCGACAGTAAAAGCTGCAATCGCGCCGGAACTCGATCCCCCGATTCCATGCATATCCGGGTCTTTCGAAATGTTGTATTCCTTGTACAGCACGGGCATCAGCTCTTCCGTGATGACCCGCGCATACTTGTCGTCCAAACTGTTATATTCGATTCGACGATTGGTTGTATCATCGCCCCAAGTCGTTTGAGGAGAGGGTTCGGGCTGATCCGGCCTCCGTCCGGGGTTGATAAAGACGCCAATCATCACCGGGATTTCTCGTCGGTAGATCAAGTTATCCATCACGTTCTGAGCCCGAATGTCTCCCTGCTCGTCTTTGAAAGCCTGTCCATCCTGATAAACCATCAGAGCTGTTGGCACCGAAGGATCGTATTGTGCCGGCACATAAATCCAATAGGTATGTTGCGTGCCGGGATAGACTTTACAAGGCAGGGTGTAAGGACCGCGGACTTCGCCTTTCGGAACGCCTTCCTGAGGGAGTGAGTCTGGCCCGAGTCGGTACTGCGAGTTCGGGTTTGGACCCGGCGGCAGGGCTTCGCTTGGTTGTGGTGAAGGAGTCGGTTGGGGAGATTGAACTTGTGCCATCCCTGGCAGACACGCTATCGCGAGTGACAAACTAACGACGTAGCTTACGGCTGCTTTCATGCAAGATCGACGCTACGTCCGAGACTCACGCGGTCAACCCAATCGTCAGGTACGGAAAAGAAATAGCCGCGAAAAAGCGCAAAAGGCGTAAAAAGGAAGATGGGCCGAGGGCAGACTGATTTACTCCTAGGTAGGGCTGGGGACGCGGAGCAAATCATCTAAAATCCATCGGTACCTTTTTTGCGCCTTTTCGCGGCTATCCTTTTCTCCAGATAGATTTGGCAAACGGACGGCGGCGCATGCAAGTTCCCCGAAATGCCGGAGTTACCGGATATTGTTACTTACCTCAAAGCGTTGGAGCCCCGAATATTGGGTGAGCCATTGAGTCGAGTTAGAATCGCCAGCACGTTTCTGCTTCGCACTGCTGAACCACCGATTCGCGAAGTGGAAGGTCGCGTTGTACGTGATCTGAAACGAATCGGAAAACGGATCGCGATTGGGGTGGAAAACGATCTCTGGCTGGTGCTCCATCTGATGATCGCCGGCCGGCTTCATTGGCGACCGCCGCAAGCTTCGTTGGCCGGACGCAACAATCTAGGTTCATTCGATTTTCCTAAAGGTTCACTGGTATTGACTGAGGCCGGCACCAAACGCCGCGCATCTCTACATCTGGTTCGCGGCCAGGATGCCCTTCACTCAATGAATCCCGGCGGGATCGACATCTTTGAGAGCGATCTGGCAGGCTTCCACGCTGCGCTCACCGCGGAAAACCGTACCCTGAAACGAGCTCTGACCGATCCGCGGGTGATCGACGGCATCGGTAACGCTTATTCAGATGAGATTCTCCACGCCGCGCAACTGTCGCCGATTGTAATGACGCACAAGCTAAAGCCTGAACAATGGTCTCGGCTGTTTGCAGCTGCCCGGCAAACGCTGGAGCTCTGGATCGATCGGCTGCAAAGCGAAGCGGGTGAAGGTTTCCCCGAAAACGTGACGGCATTTCGTAAGGAAATGGCGGTGCACGGACGTTACGGCCAACCCTGTCCGCGTTGCGGAGAAAAGGTTTTACGGATTCGTTATGCCGACAACGAGACCAATTACTGCGCACGCTGCCAGACCGGTGGGGTGGTCCTGGCCGATCGCAGTCTGTCTCGATTGTTCGGTTCCGAATGGCCGCGTACCCTGGAAGAATTAGAGGAGCTCAAGCGACGGTAGGGATGAGCTCCCGCTCATCCGGCTTTGGCATCGATTTAGCTCGCAGAACCCGGACGAGCAGGGGCTTGTCCCTGCCGGACAAAGCCGCATCACGCATCGATCCAGTTCTCAATCAGGCTCGATTCAGCTGTTTCCAGGTCTTGCAATTCAGAGCCCGTCGAGAGTTGCTCATTATTTGAGCAAGGCAGGGTTGAGTTACAGGCGGCAACAGGATCGTTTTGATCTTTCGATTGTATAGCACTCGCCTTCATTGAATCTCTCTTCATTGACCGCTCCGGTCTCGGCACGAGATCACCCGGGAAGCGACCTCACCAAATAAGACTCGCAGGGGCTCACTTTATTCCTGATTCTTGAGTCTCGTGGGGAATCGTTTGTGACCGTTAAAGCTTGAAGGATCGCATTTGAAGGGAGATCACTGCGGTAATCCAGATGGATTGCCTGCATAATTCTGCTTGCCGAGCTGGTACGCTCATGATCTCCGGTGTAGTACAATTATTTCATGGGTCATTCGCAGTCAGAAAAGAAAAGCAACCATGAGCGCATCGTCCGCACTGCTGCCAAACGGTTGCGTGAGAAGGGCCTCGAGGCCGTCGCTATTGCCGACGTTATGAAAGAAGTCGGCCTTACCGTCGGCGGGTTTTATAAACATTTCGACTCCCGGGACGATTTCGTTGTCGAAGCGCTGCGGGCTGCGTCCTGGCAACGCCCAACCCAACAGTCAGCGTCCGGTGGACCGTCTGTGGGCTTGGCCGGCCTCGTCGACGATTATCTAAGCGACAAGCATCGCGACCGTCCAGGGTCCGGGTGCCTCATTGCCGCCTTGGCTGGCGATGTCGCCCGTAGTGATAAGCGAATTCGTAATTTAGCGACAGAACGCATACGATCTACTCTCGATCTGATCGTTGGGCTCCTGCCGAAC
>JAFAZK010000264.1 GCA_019239825.1 Verrucomicrobiota bacterium
TCGAAGAAGCCTCGGAGGAAAAGTTGATGACCCTCATGATGCTTGGACCCGCTGAGAGGCACGCCCACCTTAGCCAATAATCGGCGGATTTTAAATTCCGTCTTGGGTTCAAATAACCTCAATAAAATCCATGTTAAGCGTCGCAGAAACCAACCAACCGCCTGCCAATCCGATTAGACGGATCGAATGGATCTCCCTTCTCGAGAAATTCGGCGTTGTCCTATTTCTATTAGTGCTCATTCTTTTTTTTCAGCTTCAAAATGAGCGCTTCTTGTCGATTCGGAACATCCTCAATATTCTTTCCGACGTCTCAATCTACGGAATCCTTTCGGTTGGAATGACATTTGTCATTTTGACCTCCGGCATTGATTTATCGGTCGGGTCGCTACTGGCATTCGCCTCCATGTGCGGAGCGGTCACGGTCAAATCCTGGGCGGGACTCAACGCGAGCGGGCTCAGTTGGTTAGTTGCACTGGTCATCTCGCTGACGGTCGGTTGGGTAGCGGGGTTCCTGCACGGCAAGGCGATCACGAAGCTACGGGTTCCTGCATTTATCGTTACCCTTGGCGGAATGACACTCTGGCGTGGAGCGACGCTGATGTTAAGTAATGGATCTCCGATCAGCGGCTTCGATAATTTTTATCGTTGGTGGGGAAGAGGCGACATCTTTGGAATCCCATTCTTAGTGATAATTTCGGCAGTCGTTGCCGCCTCCGGGTTCATTACTCTCCGCTACACCCAGTTCGGACGACACGTCTACGCGGTGGGAGACAATCCGGAGGCAGCTCGACTATCTGGACTCAATGTGGATGGAGTTCTAATCAGTGTTTACGCCATAATGGGTTTCTTAGCGGGCTTAGCCGGCTTTATACTATCGGCGCGGCTGAGTTCCGCGGAGGCCGTTGCCGGCGAAGGTTACGAACTGAGGGTCATCGCATCGGTCGTTATCGGAGGTACCAGCTTGTTCGGCGGACTAGGGGGGATCGGCGGGACTATTGTCGGTACTCTTTTGATCGGTGTCCTACTCAACGGACTAGTCATCATGAACGTCTCCGCCTATTCACAGCAGGTCATTATCGGAATCATCATCGTATTTGCCGTTGCTTTTGACACCTTTGCCAAGACGCGCCGCGGACGCGCAATCGGAAAATGATCTCTCTCGCTAATTTAACCTTCCTAGAGAAACGCCGTGAATGCCGAAATCGCCGTGAACAGAGCCTGAACAGGCCCACCTCTCACTTCTCACTTCATGCCTCTCCCCTACCCTCGATCATTTAATCATGTCGGAATCGGCGTTAGCGATGTGGAACGAGCCATCGTCTGGTACCAAGACGTCTTCGGATTTGCGCTTTTACGCGAACCCTTTGAGGTACGCGCCAATGACGGCTCTTACGGTGGGCGTCAGGCGGCTAACGTCCTAGGCCCGCGCTTCGGCCGTATGCGAATGGCCCATATTACGACGGCCAACGGCGTCGGCATCGAACTTTTCCAGTTGCTGGATCCGCCGCACGAAAAGCGTCCGGAATCTCTCGAGTTCTGGAAAAACGGTTACTTCCATATTTGCTTGACGGATCCGGATGTGCCGGCGGCCGTAGCTCGTATCGTCAAAAATGGAGGTAAACAACTATCCGACATCTGGCAGGTAGAGCCAGATTTCCAAAGCTATAAGATCTGCTATTGCGAGGACATTTTCGGAAATATCCTCGAGATTTACTCGCACAGTTACGACCAGATTTACGGTGGAATAATGCGCCATGATTAAATTTGCTCTCCTTGGTGCGGGCCGAATCGGCAAGGTTCACGCCCAGAATCTGATAAGCAGTCCGGATGCTGCTCTAAAATATGTCGTCGATCTCAATCTTTCGGCAGCGACCGAATTAGCTAAAAGTGTGGGAGCGAAAACGGGCTCGCTCGAAGCTGCCTTGGGCGATCCAGATGTCGTTGCTGTCATTATTGCCAGTGCAACCGACACGCACGCGGAGCTAATTGAACGATCTTCGGCCGCCGGCAAAGCCATATTTTGCGAGAAGCCTCTGGACGTGGACGTCGCTCGATCGCGGGCCGCACTGGAAGCGGTCGAAAGAAACAAGGTCCCCTTCTTTCTGGCTTTTAACCGGCGGTTCGATCCGGACTACCGCGCGTTGCATGACGCGCTATGCTCCGGTGCGATTGGAAAGCCCGAGCTAATCCTGATCACAAGCAGAGATCAGGAACCTCCTCCAAAAGACTATTTGCAGCAGTCCGGCTCGATCTTTCGACACATGACAATCCACGAAATCGATTTGTTTCGTTGGCTGACTAAAGAAGAACCAATCGAAGTCTACGCTACCGGCGGTTCTTTTGTTTATCCCGGACTGAATGTTGGACCGGATACCGCTGTCGTAACGCTCAGGAGCCAGTCCGGGATCATCGGGGTTATCAATAATAGCCTGCGGTCTTCTTTCGGATATGATCAACGTCTTGAGGTACAGGGTGAGCGCGGGATGTTGGCCGTAGATAATCCTAGGCGTTCGCAGGTTTTGGTTGCCGATAGCACAGGTCAGCGATCTGCAGGACCCCAGAGTTCGTTCATCGAAAGATTCGCCGATGCTTATAGGATCGAACTGGCTTCTTTTATATCAGCCCTGTGCGCGGGCAAATCCATGGAACCTTCAGGGACAGATGGCTTACGTGCGTCCTTGATTGCCGAATGCATCGAGCAAGCTTATCAAACCAGGCAGCCAGTTTCGGTGCCTAACGTAAATAACAAACGATTCGCACCCAACGGCGAAAGCCATGTAATTTATGGGACAGGACACTAGGTTAAAGAAACCGCTAACATTAACTCTCGGGTTAGAAGCTTGATGAACCTTCCGAAGATTGCAATCTCCCAGCGCCCGCCAGCAGCTCAGCAAATCGCACATCAGTTGTTGGAATATTTTGTCTCAGGTAAGGTGAAACCAGGCGACCGACTACCCTCCGAGCGTCAATTAGCGGAGAGCTTAGGGGTTAGTCGCTCGATCGTTCGGGAAGCATTAAAGTCCCTAGGAATGCTGTCCCTGACTAAGGTAAAGCCGGGCGGCGGTTACTATCTTCAGGATGTTCCCTCGAATTTGCTTCCGCGATCCGTCGAATGGGGCCTTCTTTTGGGAGAACGACACACCGAGGACCTGGTAGAAGCCCGCGGGTTCATCGAGGTGGCGGTGGCCCGGTTAGCCGCCGAGCGGCGAGATGAGAAGACGTTGACTCGGCTTCAAGAGCTCCTCGCTCAAATGAAGGCTGCGTATAAGAACCCAAAGAAGTTCGTGGAAGCCGACATCGCCTTCCACTTTACCTTAAGTGAGGCCTCCCAAAATTCCGCCCTCCGCGACATTCTTTCGGGGATGAGAAGCCTGTTGGATGTTTGGGTTCGACGCGTGGTTTATGCTGCCGATGATCTGCCCGTTCGATACCGGAGGCACTTAGCGATTTTCGAAGCCATAAAGAAAGGCGACCCAGAAGCCGCAGCCGATGCCATGGCCAATCACATGAAATCGGCCAGCAAATCGCTACATGAAACCTTGGCTAAGACGGCGATAGCCGACGGATCTTCCACCCCGCGAAGTTCCGGCTAAGACAGCTTGCCTTCGGCGCTACAGCGAGACGGAATTGCACACAGCAAGGACGTAAAGGCGAAGACAACTTTCACAACAAGGCCACAAAGGCCGCAAAGATCTGAGACGGAAGATTCCATCTTTGGGATGTTGTGACCATGCTGTGAACAAGCATTCCGCTGCTTCCGCCGCGTGAATGGGTCAAGTCTTCTTGTTTTACAAAGATAGTTCCGCCACAGAGCGCACCTGAGTGACGGCTACTTAAAACGTCACCTGATTAATATCTCTTCTCTTTGTGGCCTTTGCGGCCTTGCTGTGAAAAAGAATCTTCAATGCCTTGTTGTGACCCAACTCACCTTCGGCGCCGCTCACCAGGTCACACGCTCGCGGCAATTTGTACCCATTCTCCCCGTCGGGCTGACTCCGCGAATCCATGAATGACTCGTTCAATCAGGATACCGTCAGCGAACGTTGGAAAAGGTTTCTCCCTTCCGGCAATCGCATTTAACAAGTGCGCAACCTCGATGATTTTAAGATCATTGAATCCGAGACTATGGCCAGGGGCCTGACAGAATAGACCATAGGGCGAATGCTCAGCGTTGGTAAGAATCCGCCGAAAACCACTAATTTCCTTTCGCTCGCCAGCGACATACAATTCCAACTCATTCATTCTTTCCTGATCAAAAACGATGGTTCCATTGGAACCATGCAGCTCGATTCTAATCCCGTTCTTTCTTCCGTGAGCAATCCGGCTCGAAGCCAGAACGCCAAGCGCGCTGCTGCCGAATCGAACCAGAGCATGCGCGACGTCGTCGTTCTCCACTGCACGTCTGACGCTGGAACCATTGCTTTCCGGGCGCGTTTTGTGAACCGTCTCCGTCAATGCGGTCAGATCTGTGATCGGACCGAGCAACAGATGTGCAACGGACACAAGATGACAGGTTATGTCTCCCAGAACGCCAAGTCCGGCATTCTCGCGTCGCAACCGCCAAGACCAGGGAAGATCAGGATCGGCCACATAGTCTTCATCGATAAACCCGCGAAAATCGAAAACCTTCCCGATCAGCCCTTCTGCCACTAAGTGTTTGGCTGCCGATAGCAAAGGATTTTTCGCAAATGAGTATCCTAGGAGTGTGATTCGATCGGACCCAAGCGCGGCATCCGCCATCGCTTCTGCATCCGCCAAGCTTACCGCCATTGGCTTCTCACAGTAAACGTGCTTTCCCGCTTCCAGCGCAGCAATCGCCATCTCCCGATGCAGATGATTTGGAGTAGTAATCGCTACCACCTCGATCGACGGATCCTTCACGACCTCTCGCCAATCGGTCGTCCATCGCTCAAAGCCGAATTCTTCGGACTTCTGTTCGGTCCGTTTTGCTTCCACATCACACAAGAGGCCCAGCCGTGGGCGCAGTATATCGCCGAAGACTGCAGAAACCGCATTGAAGGCAATCGCATGTGCTTTGCCCATGAACCCGGTACCAATAAGACCGATGCCGATAGTCGCCATAAATGCAAAGCAAAGACAGCATCTGGTCGACCAGTTGTCCAGTTATAACTTTTTGCCGCCACGAACGGAAAAGTCCAGAACGGCAGAGCTAAACGTCGTTGTTCCCTTAGTAAGTAGTAAGCAGTGAGCAGTAAGCGGTAAGCAGTAAAAGCGCTGGCTCCGTCGCCAAACTAGTGCTGACCACCGACACGCTGCTTACTGCTCACTGCTTACTGCTTACTTTTTGCTACGTCGCGTCGTGGAAGATAATGCCGACCGTATAGCGGCGGCCGGAGCGGACCCGGCTAACGCCGTGGCGTAGATTTACTCGGTAAGTTCCACGGGTGCCTTGAACCGGGCGATGATGTACGGCGAAGGCGATCGCGTCACCTTGCGCCAGCGGTACGACTTCCGCTCGGGTCTGCATACGCGGACGTTGTTCCGCCAAAACGAATTCACCTCCAGTGAAGTCCGTACCCGGTTCAGAGAGTAAGACGGCGACTTGGATCGGGAAAGCCAGTTCGCCATACAGGTCTTGATGCAAGCAGTTGTAGTCCCCGGGCACATATTGCAATAACAATGGGGTTGGACGCAGTTGACCTTGGTCGTGGCAGCGTTTTAAGAAATCGGCGTGCTCAGTCGGATAACGTCTTTCCTCTCCCATTCGCTCATTCCATTGGTTAGCAATAGGAGCTAGACGTGAGTAAAGTGCGGTCCGCAGGCCCTCAACGAGCTTCGGCAGCGGGTATTTGAAGTACCGGTACTCGCCTTTCCCGAATCCATGACGCGCCATCATGATGTGACTGCGAAAATGCTCTTCGTTCGAATAAAGCGCGGCAATCAGATCGCACTCTTTGGGCGTCAACAGTTTCTCCAGTACCGTCCCTCCATAATCAGCGAGCTCAGAATAGATCCGGCGCCAGTCATAGCGACTGACCCGACCCGCTTCCGACTCGATTGAACGCTGGGGCAAATTCGTCTCTTGTAGATTCATGGTAAGCGAATTTTCTGGCCTTCAATGGGGCTAGCAGAACACCAGATAACTTTATCAGAGTATAATTAGCACGAGCCCAGGCGCATTCTGATTCTTGCTACAAACAGAGTATGGATACAGATTTCACTACAAAGGCACCAAGAACACAAAGTTAGAACAAAATTCTGTTACCGTTTTGTCTTAGTGTCCCTGGCCGACATAGCAACTTGTCCGACATTGCTAAAGGGGGAGACGGGCGAAGGCGGAAAGGGGAGATGGAGCGAAGGCTGCTTTGTGGTGAATATTGTCTGCTTTTAATGGTCGTTCAGCGACTCCGTGGGATCCAGCTCGTGCCCGGCTTTCACATGAGAATTCGAAAGGCTGAGAGCCTGCCAAACGAAATAAATACCGATCGCCGCAAGCCCACATATCGCCAGATAGATGAGCTCCTTGATACGAATATTTCCGGAGTTAGCTGACTTAGTCACGCGTGCGAATTTACCACAGATACACAAAGAGCAGAAAAGACGAACCGCAGATGGACGCAGATTTACGCAGATACGGTAATCGCCTTCTTCGAATCAGCGACGAAATGCGTCGGGCCTGAAAATCGGTTGTGTCCCATTGCCATCAACGGCAACCAAGGCTCCGATTTAATCTGCGCAAATCTGCGTCCATATGCGGTTGTTCTCTGTGCCTCTGTGGTGAAATTGGTATCCTTATCCTCCCCGCTTGCGGGTCAGCATAAATTCGTTGCCTTCTGGGTCGACGCACATCGCCAGGTGAGGCGGTTCGTTTCCTTCGGGCTGAGGTTCGCGAGTTAGCTGGCCGCCGGCAGCGACCACCTCTTTAGCGCCTACGATCACGTCCGGAACCTGAAAACTAAGGCCCGTCCAGGTTCGTTTCCCCTCGCCTCCACCGTGGATACCGATGGTCGCGCCACACACAGAAACCTCGCTCATCACCTCGGATTCCTTGACCACTTCCGCACCGAAAAGCTCGCGATAGAACCGTAGGGCACGTTTCCAATCCGCCGCCCAGATCACATACTTCACACGTTCAACCTTCATTGGGGACAGAACTCGCCCGAGGCTCGTTCAATAGCAAATAGCCAATAGCCGATAGCCAAAGTTCCGTTGCACGAAACCGTCACGGACCTGGCACCATTGCTATTGGCTGTCGATTGTCGGCTATTGCGGAACGAACTTCGGGCGAGTTCCGCCCGGCCACGCTTTGAGCGCGGATTCCGCGATTCCGCCGGTAAGCAGCGAGCCTGTCCGTTTTGCCGCCACGATAGTGGTGATTTACGTTTATTGAGGGAAGCGAACGCTATCCGCAATCCGATCTAGCCGGACCTTGCCATTTGTTCGATCCAAAGCGAACAATATCCTATGGCTACCGTAAAGAACCGTCGCATCTTGCTAGGACGCCGGCCTACCGGAGAACCCAGCGAGGCCGATTTTGCGCTTTCCGAGATAGAGCTGGAAGATCCGCAACCGGGGCAAATGTTGCTGCGGACACTTTGGTTGTCCCTTGATCCATACATGCGGGGGCGCATGAGTGATCGGAAATCATATGCGCCGTCGGTCCAGATCGGTGATGTCATGGTAGGAGGTACGGTCACCGAGGTAGTCGCTTCTAAGCTGGAAGGGTTTATTCAGGGTGACATTGTCGAAGGACGAACGGGCTGGCAGGAATATGCGTTATCCGACGGAGCCGGAATGCGCAAAGTCGATCCCGCGCTGGGACCGATCTCGACTGCGTTAGGCGTTCTGGGCATGCCAGGTATGACCGCTTACTTCGGTCTATTCAATATCGGGCAACCAAAGCCGGGGGAAACCGTGGTGGTATCGGCGGCAGCGGGAGCGGTGGGCGCGGTCGTTGGTCAGCTTGCGAAGATTAGAGGGTGCCGGGTCGTTGGTATAGCGGGCGCACCAGAGAAATGCGCCTACGTCGTGAACGAACTTGGTTTCGACGAATGTGTTAGTCACCGTGAACCCGATCTAGCGGAGCAAATGGAGAAGGCATGCCCAAAGGGCATTGATGTGTATTTTGAGAATGTAGGAGGAAGAGTCTTTCAAGCGGTCTTACCATGGTTAAACGACTTCGCCCGGGTTCCGGTCTGCGGATTGATCGCACATTATAATGATATCGAGTTACCAGCTGGGCCTAACCAGGTACCGTTACTAATGCGGGCTATTCTCAGCCACCGCTTGACGGTCCGCGGTTTTATCCGGGGCGACTTTCTCGATCAGCAAGCATCGTTTTTTGAGGACATGAGCCGTTGGATCAGGGAAAAACGCATCAAATATCGCGAAGATATTGTTGAAGGATTGGAGAATGCGCCGGGTGCTTTTTTGAAGCTATTTCGGGGTGAAAACTTTGGGAAGCTGCTGGTTAAGGTAGCGACGGCGGTGAAGGCGTAGCCGCAACTTCACCAACGGCAAAAATTTCGGCCCGCCCTCAGCTTTTGAAAAAGGAGTAGGCAAGTCTCTACCCTTGATCCGTGCTACTTGAGCTTCGGGTTCAACAGTTCCTCAGATCGGGTGCTGTTCATATTCCCTTGGTCAATAAGATTGACTCCTGTGTCGATCTTTGCTGCAACCTTTTCTCCCCTGGAGGCTGCCAGAGCGGTTTTGACACCCTCATAACCCATTCGGAACGGATCTTGGACTACCAAAGCTGCGACCGTGCCGTCTTTCAAGAAGCCAACCAGTTTACTGTCGGCATCAAATGAGACCAGTTTGATGGTATCGCCCGCTTTATTCTCGGCGATCGCTTGACCGGCGCCCTGTCCCATAAAAAGCGCATCTGTAAAGACTCCGCGTAGTCCAGGATAGGCAGTAATCAAGTCCGCCATGATATTCAAGCCCGTCGCGGCTTGACCGTCAGCGACTTTGATAGCGACGAGTTTAAGACCGGGATATTTAGCTGCGATCTCCTCTTTGAAGCCCTGATCACGCTGGTCCAATGAACCAACGCCCGGGAGTGAATTAATCAATGCCACATCGCCTTCTGCCTTACCGTATTTTGCTTTGATGGCGGCAGCTAGTCCGTCCGCGGCGACACGCCCTCCCTGAACATTGTCGGTCTGAAGGAAAGCCGTGCAAGCGTTGGAGTCTGCGGTTGAGTCAATGCCAATGATCTTGACCCGTTTGGCGGCTTGATCGATGGGCTTTCCGAGAGCCGCAAACTGAGTCGGTGCAATCACAATTGCCGCCGGATTCCCTGATACCGCGTTTTCAAGAATTGAGATTTGGCCATTGATGTCAGACTCTGACTGGGCGCCGAGCTCCGGTACATTGAGGTCAAGTTCCTGCCCTGCCTTGCGTGCGCCGGCCAGAACAGTCTGCCAGTAGAAAGAGGTGGTATCTTTTACAATAATGGGAATGGTCAGTTTCTGGTCAGCCGCCTGAACTGGGCCTAGCAGAGTGGTCAATATGCCAATGGAGCAAGCAATCAGGGTAATGGGGGAACGGAGTTTCATAGGTTTGGATGGGTATTAGTTTTAGGATAGAAATTTTGCGGCCCTGGCGTCTTGCATAGCTATGCATACTGGTGCAGATCAGTACCAATTCGTTGGTCTCTTATTTTTCAGACCGAAGGCGGCGCCGGCGACGGTGCTCTAACGCCGTACATCTGCTCGTAAGTGTGAGAATAGATCTCGATCACATTGCCAAACGGATCTTCGCAGTAGCACATCAAATAGAGCGGATCGTCCGGGTGAATCCGCCAGATTTTCGATAGCTGCTGCCCACCGGTCTGAGTAATTCTGGCAACTATCCCTTCGACGTCGGAATCAGTAATGCAGATATGGAAAAATCCATTCGTCCAAAACTGGATTGACGGACTCCGCCGTACATGCGGCGGATCTAGCAATTGAAATAGCTCGATGCCGATCCCATTGACGGAGAGGAGATGCGCTTGTCGCATGTGACGAAAACTCGGGCCGAGCACGTCCACTGCCATCGGGCCATCATAGGGACTAGTCGATCGAACCTCGAAGGGCCCTTTCAAAAGGACAGATCCCAGAACCGTACAATACCACTCAATGGCTCGATCCAGATCATCGACGCCCACACCAATATGATTTATCGCTATCGGATTAGTTGCTTTAAACGGTGCTAAGTCTGGCATGGTTACTCCTCCATTTAGGCGATCTAATCCATCACCGCGCCACCGCTCACGTTGATGGTGTCGCCGGTAATCTCACTTGCCTGGTCCGACGCCAAAAATAAAATGACCTTAGCAATGTCAGCCGGCGTCTGAAACCGGCCCAGTGGAATTCGTTCGAACCAGTGACGTTTGACTGCTTCACTGTCTTCATTTTCCCCACGAGCCACCCGCCAATTGATTTCCTGTTGAATCATTGGGGTGTCGATCGTTCCCGGACTTACGGCATTCACCCGAATATTCGGAGCCGCTTCTACCGCGACCGCCCTGGTAAGTCCGATGACGCCCATTTTTGAGGCGCTATAATGGGCGGTAAATTTCTGAGCTCGCTTAGCCGCTTGTGACGCTACGTTGACGATTGCACCCGGCCCATTGCCTACTAGGCGAAGGAAGTGCTTTGTACATAACCACATTCCTTTTAAATTTACGCCGAGCACCAGGTCCCACTCGGCCTCGGTCAGATCTACGCAGAGATTCAACGTACAAACACCAGCGTTATTAACCAGAACATTCAGCTGGCCAAATTGGTCCGAAGCGGCGCGAAACGCTCTTTCCACTTCCCGTTCCTGGCGAATATCACAGACAACGGGAAAGAGTCTTTTCTTGGTCGGATCCAATGTTGTGGCGAGCTCTGTCACTTTGTCGTTCTTATCGAGTAACGCGACATATGCTCCGCCACGATAAAATTCAGTAGCAGTGGCAGCTCCAATTCCTTGCGCTGCACCAGTGACAATAACAACTTGATCAGCAAAGCGACTCATACCGGCGACTCAGTCCTTAATGGTTACGGGTTGCCCAAATCGAGCCGATCGATCCGCTGCGTCAGCCAGCTTTAGGGCTCGAAGGCCGTCTAATGCAGTGACCGGAAATGCTTTTCCGGATTCGATCGATTCGATGAAAGTCTGACACTCGACTTGGTAAGCGCTCTGATATCGCTCGAGAAAATGGCCTGGTGGCTTAGATAAGTGTTCCCCTGCCCCGTCGCGGGTTGAAACGGTAGCCTCGGCCTGAGTCCCGATGGAAACAGTGCCCCCAGAGCAATAGATCTCAATAACTTGTTGGAAACCGAATAACGATCTGCGGCTATTAATAATAGTGCAAGTTACGCCGCTATTCGTCCAAAAAGTCGCCACCGCATTATCGAAATCTCCGTTTTTAGCGAAGATCGGATCCACCAAACAGGTCCCTCGAGCAAAGACTCCCACAATCTTTTCCGGGAGCAACAAAGCGGCCTGGTCGATATCGTGCATCATCATATCACGGAAGATGCCTCCGGTGTTGGCTAGCACCGCGTAGGAACCGATTTGAGGATCTCGCGAGTTAATAATTATCTGCTCGATCCCACCGCGAGCACCGGATTCGACTGCTTGCCTCAGCTTCCGGTGCGCCTCATCATATCGCCGGTGGAAGCCGATCATTACTTTAGCTGCGCTGGCTGGATCAGTTTCAACAAAACGACGCGCCTTTTCCAAGTCTTCATCAATGGGCTTTTCGCAGAAGACGTATTTGCCATTCTGTACGGCTAGTTTTGCCAGATCTATGTGCGTGTGCGCTGGCGTACAGATGAAGACCGCGTCAATCGCCGGGTCTTGAATCACACTCTCCGGCGAGGCCGAGAAAGCGGCGCCGTATTGTTCAGCAATGTTTTCGGACGAAGCCTGAATATCACAAATCATCCGCAAAGATGCGCGAGGCTCATTGGAAAGGTTAGTGGCATGAATTCGCCCGATGCGACCCATTCCGATTAAGGCCACGTTAATCATAGCTGTTTGATATTTCTTAGTTAGTCGATTTACTCCGTTCTCGGCGCGAACGGATCGGGCCCAGTGATGGGTACCCAGGAGTTAGTTTCGGCCGCCTGTTTAGCTGCTTCGATGACCCGGCCAATGTGAAGTGCTTGAGCAAAGTTCGGCTCGAAATGCCGATCCCCCGCCTGCACCGCTTGAATCAGTCGCCTGGCCGTCACGACAAACGCCTCGCCATAACCTAGTCCCTGCCCTTGCGCTTGCCAAAAGGCCCCGGCTTCCGGGTGCATACCGCCGATCATAATCCGCCTAAACCCCGCGGTTTTCTTGTCGTCTTTACTCGAATAAAAATGAAGTTCGTTATTCCTCTCCCAGTGGAACTCGATCGCACCCTTGGTCCCGACCACGCTGAAAGCCAGATCGCTCTTATGCCCTGTCGCAGCCCAACTCGCATGCACGGAGCCGGTAGCTCCTGAGCGGAATTGAACCAGCGAAGCAGTGAGATCATCTACGGTAACCGGCCTAGGCTGCACCGTGCCCACAACCAGTCTCTCCGAATAGATGCGCCTGGATTGCGCAGCAACGCTGGCTATCCCACCCATTAAAGCGCAGGAGATATCGAAAATGTGCGAACCTAAATCCGCAACCGCTCCCCCACCGGATACGCTTTGATCAAAACGCCAAGAGAATGGCAGTTCTGGATCGGCGGCATAGTCCTGAAAGAAATGACCTTCAAAATGAATCGGTTCTCCGATCTCACCTTCTCGGATAAGCTGGCGCGCAAATTCAATGGCCGGCCAGCAACGATAGGCGAAGTTAACTAAGTTCACTCTCCCCGAACTGGCGGCAACCGCAGCCATTTTTTCGGCGCCTGCTAGCGTGCTGGAGAGCGGCTTTTCACAAAAAACATGTTTCTGGTGTTCGAATGCGTCGATCGCAATTTCGGCGTGACTGTCATTTGGTGTTATCACGATGACCACGTCGATATCTGAGGCCCGGGTAATCTCTCGCCAATCCGTCGTTGATTCCTCCCATCCCCAGCGGGACGCTCCCGCCGACGCATTCGGCTCACTCACATCCGCCATCCGGCGCAAAATGATTCTCGGCATGCTTGGCCATAGGAGCGAACCGATGTTACGCAGAGCCAGGCTATGGGTTTTAGCCATGTAACCGGCTCCGACGATCCCAAACCTTAATTCCTTAGTCATGACTTCTTTTAGCAAACATATGGTAAAATCCTATCTCTCTACCGCACGCCCTTCTCGAACTAAATGCGACACTTGATTCTCATCCGTCTCCACGCGAGAGAGATTCGCCACCGTTTGGCCGTGCGAGAGCACGACAAAGCGATCCGCCACTTCAAATACGTGCCCGATATTATGGCTGATAAAAACAACGGAGATTCCCCGTTCGCGCGCTTTCTCGATGGTCTCCAATACTTGCTTCGTTTGACGCAAAGATAACGCGGAAGTCGGCTCATCGAGAATCAACAGTTCGCCTCCAAAATGAACGGCTCTAGCAATCGCAATCGATTGACGCTGGCCTCCGGACAAAGCTTCTACCGCAGTTTCCGTTGATTTTATCTTGATCCCGAGCGCAGCTAACGCTGCCGAGGTCTCTCGCTTAGCTCTTTTATGATTAAGAAAACGGAACGGACCTAGTTTCCAGGTCACGTTCTTTTCGCGACCGATAAACATATTCCTGTAGATACTGAGTTGGTCGATCATCGCGAGATCTTGGTAGACGGTGGCAAAACCTAAATTCGATGCATCCCGCGGGGAGCGCAGGTGAACCGCACGTCCGTTCCACAGAATCTCACCGGCGTCGGGCGAATAGATTCCATTCAAAATCCTGATCAGGGTAGACTTCCCGGCGCCGTTATCACCTAACAAGCCAACAACGCTCCGGCGGTCGACCGTGAAACTGACACCGTCTAAAGCTCGAACCCTACCAAAACTCTTTTTGATATTTCTGACCTCGAGCAGCGGAATGAGATTGGCAGTTTCAGGGTCGCTCATATCAAACCGCCCTTTTCGAAAACGCTCGGTCGCCTTATTTACGAGCACGGCCGCCACGATGAGAAGGCCAATGATGGCCGTGTACCAGTAGGAAGAAATGCCGGCGATGGCCAAGCCATTGCGGATCATACCAATGATCAAGCAGCCCAGGATGGTGCCTCCTATGCTGCCAACTCCACCCGACAGACTCGTGCCACCGATGACTGACGCAGCGATGACTTCAAGCTCCAGCCCTTGACCCCGAGTCGCATCAACCGAGCCAAATCGACCAACCTGAATCAACCCAGCCAGACAGGTCGAGACGGAGGTGAACACAAACAGAATCGTTCTGACTCGATCCACCGGAACGCCCATCGCCCTGGCGGCGCGTTCATTGGCGCCAGAGGCGTAAATCCAATTCCCGAACCCAGTCTGGGTTAGCAACACATAAAAGACCAGTGCCCAGGCAATCAACCACACGAGAGAAACGTCAAAACCGTTGGGGAAGCGATAGGAGAAAAAATCAAAGAGCGATCCGCTTCCTCGCGGTACCCTAACTGGAAAGCCTTGGGTTATGACAAAGACGATCCCGCGCCAAAACAGTAGTCCGCCGAGAGTAACAATGAATGACGGAATTCGTAGACCTCTGACAATGGTTCCGTGCAGGAGACCAATTCCGATGGCGATCGCAAAGGCAATCATCACTGCTGCAAGCGGGGGCACCTGGTAATTGACCATCATTAACGGCACCACCACCGAAGACAAACCCAAGACCGATCCGACAGAAAGATCAAACTCCCCGGCAATCATCAGAAGAGTGACGGCGATCGCGAGAATCGCCGACTCCGACGTGACCATCAAAATCGAAGTGATCGATTCCAACGACAGAAAATTGGTGGTCCAAAGCGCAAAAATCGATGCGACTGCCAGCGCGGATAGCAGCGCGCCTGTCTCCAGGCGCGCCAAGACTAATCGAATAACCGTCATCGTTTCGGAAGGTTACCTCCTATCGGAATCCAGCTTCCACCTGCGCTTTGACCGTAGCGACGTTTGCCTTGTCGACCAGGTTCGGGCCGGTGAGGACTGAGCCACCGGGAATAAAGCCATGATCCAAGTATAGCTTCATAAACTCGATTCCCAGATAGCCCTGCAAATACTGCTGTTGCTCAATCGTGCCCAAGAGACTGCCATTCTGGATGGCGTCTACTTGCTCCTGAGTTAAATCGAAGCTTATAAGGGTGACTTTTTCAGACTTACCGAGTTCGTTTAGCACCTCCAAGGCAACCGAGGCTGGTGGCGGTCCAACCGCGAAAAGAGCGTCGACATTGGGGTGACTGGTCAGAAATCCCTTCAAGGCGGCAGCAGCTTCCGTGGGATTATTCGCCCTAAAAGTCAACGTATCGCTTTTGATGCCCGCCTTGTGCATCTCATCTGTCCACCCCTTTGCTCTCGCCTCCAGACCGGTATGTCCCGGTTCATGGATCCAACAGGCGGCCTCGGCTGGCTTCTTTACCGAGAGCACTTTCTGAGCGGCCTCCTGACCGCCCAGATATTCGTCTCCGCCGATATAGAATAAATAGGGATCCCGTTCCGCCTTGGGACGGGTGTCGGTAACGTTGATCGCGATGACCGGAATGCCAGCGGTCTTAGCCCGTTCCAACGGCTCCTGAAAAGCTGCCGCGTCCGGTATGGTTGTAATGATACCGGCAGGCTTCGCTGCCAATGCGCTGTTGAACAAATCGACTTCGCCTTGGACCGAGTGCACCTCGGTACCTAACGCACGCAATTCGACACCATAAGCGGAGGCTGCGTCTTGCAGACCCTTTCGGTAGACAGCCCAGAAAGGATCGCTCAAGGTTCCGTGGACAATCGAATAGATAACCGGTTTCTCTTTAGCAGCGGCGGTACTGAGACCGGCCGCTGGGAACAAGCTAGCGGTCACAAAACTAGCGCAGCTTAATAGCAGGGGAACATTGATTTTCATGGGACAAAGGGGGGGTGTTAACTAGCTAGTAATCAACACGGGATGCATAGCTATGCAATTAGTTTTTTTTGCGAACTTTTATTTCTCACTCCCGGCCTCAGCGAATGCTTCTACCGCCATCCACCGGGATAGCCAGACCCGTCATGAATCCCGCGTCGGCGCTAGCTAAAAACGCAATCACGCTGGCCACTTCTCGCGCCTCGCCGATTCTCCCGATAGGATGTTTCTGCAGCAGGGCTGCTTCCGCGGTTGCCTGGTCTGGTGACTGGCTTATCCAACTCGTTACCATCCGCGTCCGAATCGCCGCCGGGCACACCGCGTTTACCCGGATATTGTCCTTGGCCAGATCAAGAGCCAAAGACGATGTCATGGCGATTACGCCGCTCTTGGAAGCGCTATAAGCAACCATGTTCTCGGTACCCCGAATTCCGGTAATTGAGCTAACATTCACGATCGCACCTCCCCCGCTCTTGCGAATAGCAGGAGCCGCCGCTCGGCACCCGAGAAAGGTCGAAGTCAGGTTGGTATCAATCAAGTGATACCAAAGCTTCAAATCCGTCTCCTCGATCGTCCCGCTCTCCCGTATACCCGCGTTATTCACCAGTACGTCGAGACGGCCGCTTTCGCTGATGACTTGGTCGATAGCGGCGCTCCATTCCTGCTCGTTGGTTACATCGAGGCGCAAAGGGCGGGCCCCTCGGAAATCAATTTCCGTTTGCTTCCCTCGATGGGCGGCGTAAACCAGCCCTCCTTCCTCCTGGACGCGAAAGATGGTCTCAAGACCGATTCCGGTTGAGGCGCCGGTGACCAAAACAACTTTTTCTGCAAAACGCTTCATAGATTGATGATTTAGCTAAACGTTCAGCATCCGCTGTTAGAGTCAGTTGACCACAAAACGAATATAAATCCACGTTTTTTGCATAGCTTTTCAATTGCGCGGGCTTCCGCTTGGACTAGTCTAAGGAATCAGTCCGATCAGGAATCAGGTCTCCTGATTCTAATTCTAGACCCGTTTCTTATTACTCTCCGATTTTACAAAAAAATGACGAAGACCATTACCCTCACCGCCAGCCAGGCGATCGTGCTCTATTTGCAAAGTCAGTACTCTGATTGGGACGGAGATCGCCAGCGATTGATCTTTGGTATGTTCGGCATCTTCGGTCACGGAAATGTGGCCGGACTTGGGCAGGCTTTGGAGGAGTACGGTAGCAGCTTGCCCTTCTATCAGGCCAAGAACGAACAATCGATGGTCCACGCGGCTATTGGATTTGCCAAAGCCAAAGGTCGCCGATCCACGTTAGCCTGTACCGCCTCCATCGGTCCAGGCAGTACGAACATGTTAACGGGTGCGGCGACCGCGACCGTCAATCGAATTCCGGTGCTACTTTTTCCTTCCGATACCTTTAGCCATCGCCGTCCAGGAAATGTGCTTCAACAACTCGAGCATCCGGTCGAGGGCGATCTTACCGTCAACGACGCTTTCCGGCCGCTGAGCCGTTTCTTTGACCGTATTTTGCGTCCAGAACAATTACTAACCGCTTTGCCTGAAGCAATGCGGATTCTAACCGACCCCGCTGAGACCGGAACGGTTACTATTTCACTCCCCCAAGATGTCCAAGGTGAGAGTTTTGCTTTTCCGGCCTCGTTTTTTGATCACACGGTGTGGAAGATCCGTCGCCGGCCACCCGGTTCAGACGACATTGAAGAAGCCGTGACTGCAATCTTGAAAGCACAGAGGCCAATTTTGATTGCCGGTGGCGGCGTCCGCTATTCCGGAGCAGAAGCAACCTTAGCTCATTTTTCGGATCAGTTCGGTATCCCGATCATGGAAACGCACGCCGGGAAAGGCACAAGTCGAGGAGCGCGTTACCGGCTCAGCGGCGGCGGATTGAACGGAACCGGAGTAGCGGCAGAACTTTCAGAACGCGCCGACCTGGTGCTTTGTGTGGGGACTCGATTAGATGACTTTGTTACTGCCTCTCGATCCGCGTTTCAGGATCCCGGAGTCGCCTTTATCGGCATCAACGTAAACAGCTCTGACGCGCATAAGCTGGGCTCGATCAACGTGGTTGCTGACGCCAAATTAGCCTTGGAAGCAATCTCCAGCCAGCTTTCGACGAAAAAGTTTCAGACATCGGAGAACTATAAAAACGAAGTAATCACCAAGGCGAACCATTGGCGAGAAGCTTATCTGAATAGCCTAAAGCCGAGCGGAGTACTGATGACCCAGGGCGCGATTATTCATCTAGTCAACGACGCTGCGCAAGCCGGTGACGTGGTGATCGCAGCTGCCGGCACACCGCCAGGTGAAATTCTAAAAGGTTGGGATAACGCCGCTGGTGAAGAGGTCCTGCTGGAGTTTGGTTTCTCATGTATGGGACACGAGATTCCCGCAGGTTTGGGCGTACGTTTGGCTCGCCCCGACCAAGGCGAGGTTTACGTAATTATCGGAGATGGGACTTATCTCATGGCGCCCAGCGAATTGGTGACCGCCGCCCAAGAGAATCTCAAGATAACCGTCGTGCTGATTGATAACAGCGGATTTCAATGCATCCGGGATCTTCAAGAGTTTACGACGGGCAGCGCAAATTTTGGAAATGAATTTCGGAAACGAGCAAAGAAAGACGGGCGACTCAGCGGTGACTATATTGAAGTGGACTACGTCGCCAACGCCCGGAGCATGGGGTGTAACACCTTTGCTGCGCAATCCGCCGCCGAGCTAAAAGAGGTTCTGGTTAACGCCCAAAGAATGTCAGGACCAAGCGTCATTGTGGTCAAGGCTGACAAGCATGGTAAGTCAAAGGGCGCCGGTTTATGGTGGGACCTGGGAATTGCGCAAACCTCTGGACTAGAGCGGGTGAAATCGGCTTACCGTAATTTTGTCGCGCGACGCGAAAGACAACACGCTTTCACCAGGGGCACTAATCATGGTTGAGCGCGTCATCGCAGCAGGTAATCAGCTAGGTGAATCGCCGGTTTGGAAGGCGGACGAAGGGGCTCTCTATTGGGTGGACATTCCGAAGGGATTGCTTATCCGACACGTTTTTACTACCGGCGCCAATAGCCAATGGAAGCTGCCGGCGTCGATCGGCAGCTTCGCATTCCGAAGTAAAGGTGGAATGGTTGTCGCGTTGAAGACCGGAATCTACTTTTTCAATCCGGACAGCGGTGATCTTCGCCAGATTCACAATCCGGAGGCCGAGCTAACGGAGAATCGATTCAATGAAGGCAAATGCGATCCTCGAGGCCGATTCTTCACCGGAACCATGAACGAGGTAACCCGGGGCAAACCGGATGGATCGCTTTACCGATTGGATTCTCAAGGGGAATTAAACACCATTCTGCAACAAATTACTGTGCCGAACGGCCTGGCGTGGAGTCCTGACGGCAGCACGATGTATTTCGCGGATACTCGTCGACACGTGATATTTCAGTTCGATTACGATACCGACGATGGTATCCCTTCTCGACAGCGCACGTTTGTCGATCTTTCGTCCTACGAAGGGCTACCGGATGGAGCGACCGTTGACGCGGATGGTTGCCTTTGGAGCGCAATGTTCTCTGGCGGTCGAATCATTCGTTACACACCTAAAGGAAAAATCGATCGCGTGATCGGGCTGCCGGTAACCCAGGTAAATTCACTCGCTTTTGGCGGAAGTGATCTACGAACCCTCTTTATAGTAACGTCCAAGCATCTTTTAAATGAAGGTGGCTTAGCCGCTCAACCATTGGCAGGCGATGTTTTCGCCATGGACCCCGGCGTGGCCGGAATGGCAGAGCCAAGTTTCGCCGGATAATCACCGGACCAGGAATGGCCCGCGTCGCCGACTAAAAGCATCTTTTGCTATTTGGCGGGTCACGATGACGCCGTCTTGCTCCGGAATGCGCTAATTAAGCTTTCTGCGCCTTTCAATAAAAAAACCTGATCCGACTCCAGCAGGAAAAAAGTGACGCCGGTTTTAATCCACTCGGGCACCATCGCCACATTCGGCACAAACATGCCGACTGCCTTATTTGCCTTGATTGCAGCAAAGGCGACCCGGGCTGCAGCTTGCACTACTCGTTCATCGCTAGAGTCGGTACTCTCATGGACAACCATGAGATCGTTCCAACCAATGAAAAGCGCGTCGATTCCCTGCACTGAAGCAATTTCTTCTGCGTCATTGACTCCTTCCTCGTCTTCAATTTGAGCAATCACCGTGGTAGTAGCAGTGGAATCGCGGAGGTGTTCCGCCATCTTTTTCGTAGCAAAATCAGCGGCGCGGGTTGATCCGGCGTAGCCGCGTCCATTCGGTCCGAAATGAGCGGCGGTCGCTGCGCGGGTCGCCTCTTCGCGATTGCGCACATGTGGTAAGAGCACACCGGTCGCACCGCAATCCAATGCATTGAGAATTTCGACCGCAGCGCTTGAACGCGTCCGGACGAGGACCGGCTTGCCTGATGCTCTACAAGGCAAAATGGCGGCGTCGATTGCTTCGCGATCAAACGGGGCGTGCTCAGCATCCAAACATAAGAGATCGATACCGGTTTTAGACAACACTTCGGCGACGGTCCGCGATGGACTTTTTATCCAGGTTCCAATCAAAGCTTCCCTGGCGAGCAATCTCTGTTTGAAGGTCATTGATTTTGGATTCACATAAGTTTGCCGACCCGCCGCCACCGACGGCCGATAACATAAATCTCTAAATGCTAGTGACCGGTCGTAAGAATAATCGCTTAAAGGTTGGTAACCGCCTGTGCATTGATTGCGGTGGGAGGAATCTGACCAGATAGTACTGCTAGTACACTATCGGTAGCGGAGACGGTCATTCTCCGAATCGACTCCCGGCTAAGGCCAGCGAGATGAGGAGAACAAATCAAGTTAGGCACATCCCGCACCGTCGCCGTCGGAGGGGGTTCCTCTTCAAATACGTCCAATGCGGCGCCGGCCAAAGAACCCTTACGCAAAGCCGAGAATAACGCTGCTTGATCGATCAGGGGTCCCCGAGACGTGTTTATTAGAAGGGCCGTCGATTTCATTTCCTCCATTTCTCTGGCGCCAATGATCAAGCGCGTTTCCGCCGTTAGGGGAAGATGCAAAGATAAAATGTCTGAAATTCGCAGTATCTCTGGCAGTGAGTCAATTCTGGTAGCCGGACCCGCCTGCCTGACGATTGGATCGAAAAAAAGAATTTTCACACCAAAGCCGCTCAGACGATCGATGACTTTTCGCCCGATGGTACCTGCACCCAAGAGACCCACTGTCCTGCCGGCCAGCTCGCCAGGCGTGAATTCACCGACTCGCTCCCATCGGCCGGACTTAACCAGGGTATCTTGATCAACGACCTTTCGGATCAGAGCTAACATCAGTGCGAAAGTGTGTTCGGCAACGGTGTCCGCGTTTAAGCCGGGAGTAATCGTTACCAATATCTTCTGCTGGCTAGCCGCGGCCAAATCGATTGAATCGGTCCCAACCCCGACCCGGGCGATCACTTTAAGATTTTGTTGAGCTTCGATGACGACGCGACTGAATGGATCGGTACTCACAATCGCAGCGACAGCCCCATCGAGCATAGCCTCGAGTTCCTGAGCGGACCGCGCTCCAAACTTTGGGCGAAGGACTACGTCATAACCGGCATCAGCCAACCGCTTTCCGGTTTCCGGATCGGAGGTGGAATAGCCAGGCCAACTGACAAAGACTTTTTTCTGCGGTGTGTTCATAGTTAGAGCCGGAAGTGCTTAAATTTCTCAGCTTAGTTAGCCGAGCTAACGCGACTGGTCAGATTACGGTAACGAACCTCGGCGGCAGCGCCCGTCTTAGCGGCACGCTCGATCGCAGCAACAATCTCGGCACAATAGTAACCATCCCGGAAGGTTGCTCCGATCGGATCAACCTCGTGCAGGCCGGCGATCGCACCAAGCAGGTGCACCGCCTCGTGGGAAAAAGTATCTACCCACCCTAGAGGATGGCCTGGTGGAAACCAATTTGCCTGACCGGGATCACCATTCCGTAAGACCGGGACTGACTTGAAAGCGTGGTCGCAGCCAGCGATCCGGAGCTCGTTCAAGTTATGTAGACTGAACTGGATTGATCCCTTGGAACCATCAATTTCAATGCGGCTAGTTACCAGATGTCCCCCCGCCACTCGCGAGGCTTCTAAAACTCCAACGCAGCCGTTCTCGTACTCGAGTATTGCCGCAAAAAGATCATCAGTCTCGATAGTTTCGCCTGTCTCGCTCTCCGGAATTACAATCCGCATGACGGCTTGAACGCGCCTGGGCTCACTTCCAATTAGGAACCGAGAAAGATCAATGTGGTGAGCTCCAAGATCCCCAAGCGCACCGCCACCCGAGGTACCGGAATCCCTCCATTTTTTAGTCCGAGTTCCGTCAAGTGCAGATGATAGCAGGAAGTTGGATCGATAATGGTAAATCTGGCCGATTTCTCCGGATCCGATAATTTCTCTGGCTAGCTGGAGAGCCGGGATGAACCGATAGTTAAAGGCGCACATATGGCGGACGCCCGCATACTCCGCTGCGCTCCACATCTGAAAGGCATCATCAATAGTCGTCCCAAGAGGCTTTTCGCAATAAACATGTTTACCGGCTTTGGCCGCCGCAATCGTCGGTTCGGCATGGAGCTGGTTCGGGGCTGCGTTGTCGATCAATTGAACGTCCTCATCATCGATCAGGCGACGCCAATCGCTTACCGCTTTTTCCCAGCCGAAGCGACTCCGTGCTTCCTCCAGTGGGCTTTCGGTACGTCCGAAGATCGAGATCAGGCGCGGCCAGGGCACACCCGGGGGTGCGATAACCGGAACGTCACGATACCCGATGGAATGGGCTTTCCCCATGAAAGCGTAGCCGAGGAGACCGACACCAATTTGTGGTTGAGCACGTTTCATAGAATTAGTGGGAATGCATTCTAACCTTCTGGCCAAAGATGACAGTGGCGGCCGGAAGGAACAGGTAAAAGAAGACCTCAGCGATTTGCGGCCAAGCGTACTGCATAGCTATGCAATGAAGAGGATGAGATAGCACTCTGTCAACTCTCATTTTTTAACGCCGTTTAATCCAGCCGGTCGTGCTCCCACGCTGCACCAACGTACCTCGCACCAGCTTCAATAGGCCGCGGACGTTTTCGTGTCCAGCCGCCTTCGTTTGGAAGATCGGCACGGCGGCTTGAACCATCTGCCCCACCTCTTGTCGAACCGTGGTCAAACTGTATGACGCCCAACCGGCCTCCGGAATATCATCAAACCCAGCCACCATAACCTCCTGCGGTACGCGCACGCCGGCCTCATGACGTAAGGCGTCAATCGCACCGAAGGCCATCATATCGTTAGCGCAGAAGATCGCTTGGGGAGGCCGTTTCGGTTCCATCAGCTTCAACGCCGCCTGGTATCCGTCCTCATAACGAAAATTCCCAGAAACCGACCTAATGTCGGAGATCCCGCTTTCCTTCAGGCGATTGATAAATCCCGCCGACCGATCCTGATTGGCGAGAGTTTCCTGGCCGCCGGCGATATAGCCGAAGCGTTTGGCGCCATACTTGAGAAACAAATCGGCTACGTCCCGGCCAGCGGCAGAATTGTCGCAACAAATCGACGACACCCAATTGCTACGGACCCGCCCATTGAAAAGGACGATGGGTACACCGATCTTTTCGCACTGTTCGGCGGCTTCCTCTGAAAGAATCGGATGCGCGGTAATGATTCCATCGACTCGGTAACCGGCCAGCGAGGGAATGGCGTCGTCCACATACTCTCCGTGGCCGACAGAACAAAGTAAAACCTGGTTCCCCTGCTCCTGGAGAACTCGCGAAAATTCCTCCAATACCCGGGCGTAATAAGGATTGGACATTTCACCAATGACAATCGCGACCAATCGTGAACGATTGGTGAGAAGAATCCTCGGCAAAATGTTCGGACTATACCCTAGAGCCTCGGCGGCCTTGATCACCTTCTTGCGCGTTCGTTCAGACACACTGGCTCCGGCAGTAAAGGTACGAGACACGGCCGATTGCGACACCCCGGCGAGTTTAGCGACTTCGGTTGAAGAAGGGTATTTTCTGGTCGGAGCTGATGCCGAGTTCAGTTTCTGAGTTGCCATTGACAAATTTTGGTTAACATCGAGCGCGGGGTCCTGCGAGTTAAAAGCGAAGAAAGTCATTGCATAGCTATGCAGGAGCGCTAAGCTTTTCCCGTGCAGCCCCCAACCTGGTCCTTAAAACTGGCTAACGCCCCGGTATCCTGGGGAGTCGATTACGCCGACCATCCACAAAACCCGCCTTGGCAGCTAGTCATGTCCCAAATCGCTGAAGCCGGTTTCAATTATACCGAACTTGGCCCCTACGGGTACTACCCACCTGATCGCGAGTTGCTGGACCAAGAGTTGCAGCGGCGTAACCTGGCGGTGGTCGCGGGATTTCTTTTCCAGCCTTTGCATGAGCCTGACTCGGAAAAAAAGATCCTTGAGATGGCGGATCAAACGTCTGCGCTGCTATCGACCTTAGGCGCCCGATTCCTTGTCCTGATCGATCATATCTCCGAAGAACGCATGTCCACCGCCGGCATCAAAGACGCGGCGGTGCGGCTTGACTCCGAGCGACTCCGATTCATGATCGAATTGATCCGGCGTGTCGCTGCCATCGCCCGACGGTATGGGGTGATGCCGGTGCTACACCAACATGCAGGATGCTATCTCGAGTTCGAAGACGAACTCGAAGAGGTTTTGTCTGCTCTCGATCCGGGCCTGGTGGGAATTTGTGTCGATACCGGTCATATGGCGTACGCAGGCATCGACGCAGTGAGGTTTTATGAGCGCCATCACGCACGAGTGAAATATCTCCACTTCAAAGACATCAACCCGGTTGTTCATCGCCGCGTAGTCGAAAATAGAATACCGTTCTTGGAAGCGGTCTCTCAACGTATATTTTGCCCTCTGGGAAAAGGAGTCACCGATTGGCGAGCGCTACGGGATGCGTTATCCCAGAAAAAGTTCGATGGATACGCCACCATCGAACAGGATGTTGATCCGACTGATCCGTCGGACCCATTGACTGACGCGCGCTCGAGTCTCAATTATCTCCGCTCCATTGGTTTTTAACGCGCCTGACTTCCCTGCCCTCTCTCTATTTATCAAGCCAAACTCAAGAAGGTCGAGGCTACGGAGATACGAACGTGACACGAAAGATCAAGCTCTACGCCATCACGCATGACATTCTCGGAGATGTTTTCTGGGAAGTATTTCGAAAGGGTCTTATCGATGCCGCTTCCCGCTACAACCTTGACGTCGAGCATCTACGGCCCGGAAAATTCTCGCCTGAGATCCAGGCCTCGTTGATCGAAGCGGCCACCGCGGCCAAACCAGATGGCATCATCTCGACAATTCCCGAAGTCGCGGCAGTCGACAGCCCCTTGCGTTCGGCTATCGACCAGGGCATTCCCGTGATCTGCATCAACGCGAAAGATGATCGGCCCGATGGCGAACGCATACCTTATCTGTTTTACATCGGGGGTAACGACAAAGAAGCTGGCGAACTTGCCGCTCACTATCTGAGCAAATCCCTAATCTTAAAGAGCGCACTTTGCGTTGACCACTACCTCCACGACCATATCTGCCACAACGACCGCTGGATCGGGTTTCGTACTATTCTTGAACAGAGAAATACCGATGCTCAACGACTCCGTATTCCAGGCGAAGATCTGTCTACCTCTGCGCGGAAGATCGTCGCATTCGTCAAAGAGCATCCTGAGGTAAATGCAATTTTGACCTTAGGGCCACCCGGAGCCGAAGCGGTATTACAAGCCGCCGAGCTGGTGGGGCACCCAGAATTCCCCAGACACCTCACGTTCGACATAGCGCCATTGCAGCTCGAAGCCATACGAACAGGAAAGATCCTCGCGACCATCGATAGCCAACAGTATTTACAGGGTTATCTTTCGGTTGAATGGATGTGGCTTTATCTCAACTGCGGATTCACTTTGTCTAAGGACATTTACACCGGGCCCGTTATTGTTGATCCGAGCAATGTGGAATCGGCAGCAGACGGCGTTGCCCGTGGTTTTCGCTAAGAGAGCACTATGGATGTGAGTAATGCAGACCGATCCCGCCTAGACGGAAGAACTGCGCTGGTCACCGGTGCGAGTCACGGGATCGGGCTGACTTGCGCGCAGCGCTTGGCACGTAGCGGCAGCGAAATTATCCTAGTTGGTCGAAACCAAAAAACACTCAACGAAGTTTGCTCGGCCTTGCAGACAGAAGGAGCCAAGGTGCGAGCGGAGGTATGTGATGTCTGTGACCAGCAAGCGCTGGGCTCACTGATCAAAAGTTTATCGAAACTGGACATATTGGTGAACAACGCCGGCGGTAATCGTCCGATGCCATTTTTGGAAACAGGCCGAGAGGACTTCGACTGGCTCATCGACCTGAACGTACGCTCGGTGTTCTTCGCTAGTCAGGCGGCGATGCGTAAGATGATCGAAACCGGCGTCAAGGGTTCGATAATTAATATGTCATCGCAGATGGGTCACGTCGGGCTGCCAAAACGCACAGTCTATTGCCTCACCAAACATGCCATCGAAGGATTTACCAAAGCGCTGGCACTCGAAGCCGCACCGTTCGGAATTCGGGTTAATGCGGTTGCTCCCACCTTCGTGCTGACGCCGATGACGGAAGGCTATTTTGCCGATCCCGAATTCTCTGAGTTTGTTCATTCGCGGATTCCACTTGGCCGCTGTGCTACCCCCGAAGATGTCGCGGATGCCGTAGCATTTCTCGTCTCGGATGCGGCCGGATCGATCACCGGGACAAGCTTGCGCGTTGACGGCGGTTGGACGGCCCAATGAAGAACGAATGGACGAATGGGCGAGAGGGCGACTTAAGAAACGAACAAAACAAAAGACAAACCGCGAATGGACACGAATAAAAACCGAAAAACTCACCACAGAGACACAGAGTTCACAGAGATTTACTAAACTTTGGCTGTGGCCTTTCTCTGTGTCCTTTGTGTCTTCGTGGTGAAATTTTACTTATTCGTGTCCATTGGCGGTCCCTTCAACTATGATCAAAGTCATTAAAGCTGGCGTCGCCAGCGCGGAAAAGCGGAAGATCGATACCGAGGTTCAAAGCACGGTTAGCAACATTATCGATCAGATCGAAGCAGAGGGGGATGACGCCTTGCGCCGGCTCTCTGCAAAGTTTGACAAATGGGATCGCACCAGCTATCGCCTGAGCGAGTCCGAAATTGAAAAGATCCTCGCTTCAGTTCCTGATTCGGTTAAGGACGATATCAGATTCGCGCAGAAACAAGTCAGGACGTTCGCCGAGGCCCAAAGATCGGCGCTAAGAGATGTCGAAGTTGAGACCTTGCCCGGGATACATCTTGGGCACAAAAACATTCCGGTGAACAGCGTTGGCGCCTATGTACCGGGAGGTCGCTACCCAATGGTCGCATCTGCTCACATGAGTATTGTTACGGCCAAGGTTGCTGGCGTACCCCGAGTCGCCGCTGCTACCCCACCGATGAATGGTGCGCCCCCAGCGGCAACCATTGCGGCGATGGTGTTTGGCGGAGCCGACGAAATTTATGTGATGGGAGGAGTCCAGGCGGTAGCGGCTCTGGCTCTTGGTACCCAGAGCATCAAAGCAGTGGATATGCTGGTGGGTCCAGGAAACGCTTATGTGGCAGATGCCAAGCGCCAGCTATTTGGCCGGGTGGGAATCGATCTGTTAGCGGGCCCAACGGAAACCTTAATCATCGCGGATGAAACCGCTGATGCTGAGATGGTTGCGACCGATTTACTCGGGCAAGCCGAGCATGGACCAAGTTCACCGGCAACATTCCTAACGACGAGCCAAAAACTAGCAGGCGAAATCGAGGCCGAGATCCAACGCCAGTTGAAGACCTTACCGACCGCCGATATCGCCGGTGCGGCTTGGAAGAATTGCGGCAGTGTCATCTTGGTCGATTCAGATGAGGAGTTGATTGCGGAGGCCAACAAAATCGCTTCTGAACATGTACAAGTCTTGACGAAAAATCCGGATTTATTCCTAGAGCGTTTAACGAATTACGGCGCTTTGTTTCTTGGGCCGGAAACTAACGTGGCTTACGGCGATAAAGTCATCGGCACTAACCACACGTTACCCACGGCCAGAGCAGCTCGATATACAGGCGGTTTATGGGTAGGGAAGTTCTTGAAGACCGTTACTTATCAGCGCTGCACGAGTGAAGCTAGCGCGCTGATCGGCGAGTACTGCTCAAGGCTTTGCGAGATCGAGAATTTTGCAGGGCACAAGGCCCAAGCCGATCTGCGAGTTAGTCGCTACGGCCGCTCGTAGTCCGGATCTGACGTTAGTCCATACTCTGGGTAGATTCTTGGTAGCAACATGCGACGGATCATGCCCCCGAGGTCCACTAGGAACTAGACGGGGGCAGTGATCCTCGCTGCCGGTTCGCTCCGTGCGACGGTGTCACCAAAGCTCTGGCAGCCCCTGGAGCGAATTTCTTGAGATCCGATTTCTTCGCCGGCACGGACTACGCCAGTCACATAAAGGACGATATGTTACAACCTCCTAGGGAGTGGGGACCTCGCAACTGTTAGATAAACGTGTGAGTTTCTAAATTATTTGAGGTGAATTTTTCCGCGCCATTTAAGCTGTGCTCTTGGCGGATACCCATAAGGAACGCGACCTCACTAATTAGAACGTGCCGATCGGATATCCTATGTTGGGCCGGACCGGAGCTTTCCCGAAATTACGCTCTCGTAGTCTATCACTTTGGGAATCATTTGGCATAGGCATGCAGTCAAAAAAGCGCCCCGACGAACCGTTCGTGAGCGTAAGGATTGTCTCAGAATGAGATGATCGGTTTCAGTTTGAGACGGCGGCTTCTTTGCTATGCAGATTCTGGCCTGTTCCAACCAGCGGCCAGGTCCCGCTTTTCCTTGGCATGTAACTTGCCCGTTAGGTTCAGCAAATCCCTCCTAGGACCTGCTATGAGATTCCTGCGCCGCTTTTTCATTCGTCTCTCGAACCTCACCACCGGGAGGCGCGCCGACCAGCGCCTCCGCGAGGAGATGGCCGAACATGTGGCCTTGCAGACTGAGGAGAAGCTGCGCGCGGGCATGTCGCCCGCCGAGGCGCGTCGGCAGGCTGCGATCAAGCTCGGCGGGGCTGAGACTATTCGGGAAGGCCGCCACGCCGAGCACAGCCTTCCGTTCTACGAGAACCTGGCGCAGGATCTGAGTTACGCGGTTCGCATGGTTCTGCGATCTCCAGGATTCTCTTTCATCGCGGTCGCCACCATGGCGCTTGGCATCGGAGCCACCACCGCCATCTATAGCGTCATCGACGCCACGCTGCTGCATCCTTTGCCCTACCCCGAGCCCAGCCAACTGGTGCGAATTGAAGCCAACCTTCCCGGCGTCGGCGCGCACGACATCGGTGTCTCCATCCTTGAGTTGAGAGACCTTCAGAACTCGGGAATCTTCCAATATGCGTCCCTCGATTTTTCCGGCTCCTCGAATCTAACCGGCGGCGCACAGCCAACGCGTGTCGCGGCGAAGGCGGTGACGGCGAATTACTTTGCGATGCTAGGAGTGGGCGCTCAGTTGGGACGCACTTTCGATCCGCACGATGCCACACCGGGCTTCATCCCGGAGGTGGTGATCAGCGACGGGCTCTGGAAGCGCGCATTTGGTGCCGACCCGGACATTCTCGGCAAAACGGTGCGCGTGGATAACGATGTGAATCACGTGATAGGCGTGATGCCGCCTGGTTTTCGCGACCAGGGAACGACCAGCGAGGAGCGGAATACGGAGATGTGGTCGGCAGGCGGTTTTGCCGCTCCGCCGTTTCCACCTCCGCTGCGCAACTCGCGAATTGCGACGGCCTTTGCGCGCTTGAAACCGGGTCTGCCGTTGGCGTCGGCACAGGCACATATCGATGCGCTGGTGGCCTCGCTAAAAAAACAATATCCCGCAGATTATCCTGCGCAAGCCGGATGGACCATTCGCCTGATTCCTCTGGCCGAGAGTCTTGTCGGCAACGTTCGCCAATCGCTCGTCCTGCTCTTTGGCGCGGTCGGCCTGGTTCTGCTGATCAGCTGCGTCAATGTCGCCAATCTGCTGCTGGCACGCGCCGGTGTGCGAGGACGCGAGATGGCGGTGCGCCAGGCATTGGGAGCCGCAAGAATGCGCTTGATTCGTCAGCTCCTCACGGAGAGCTTGCTGCTCTTTGTGCTTGGCGGAATCGCAGGTTTTGTAATCCTCTTCTGCGCCCAAAGACTCCTGCTGCAATTTATTCCTGAAAGCCTGCCGCGCTTCAATGACATATCCATCAGCTGGGGCGTGCTGGCGTTTGCCGTCGTCGTCTCTGTTGCCGCCGGAACCATCTTTGGGCTTGCTCCTGCGTGGCTCATGAGCCGCCTCGATTTGAACACGACGCTCAGGCTGGGACGTGGCTCCAACGGTTCCCGGCAGCGCTCGCGCTTGCGCCATGCTCTGGTGATTGGCGAGTTAGCCCTCTCCCTGGTACTGATGATCGCTGCCGGTCTTCTGCTGCGCAGCTTCTGGGACTTGTTCAAGGTTCCGCTCGGCTTCAATCCCAGCCACGTCACGGCAATCGAAACCTGGCTGCCGTTTCCCAACGATCCCAGAACCGACAGGTACGGCACCGCCACGCAGGAAGCCGTGCTGCTGCGCGAAGTCCTCCGCCGCAACCGGACGCTTCCAGGTGTGGAAGACGCGGCCGTCGGCGATCGGGCGGCTCTTCCCCTCGGTCATCGCCAGGACGATCTCAACCTGTTTCCTTTGTTCCGCGAAGGCCAGGACGCGCAGGGCAGTCAGCCTCCTCTGATCGATGCGTCAATCGTCTCACCGGAATATTTCCACGTTCTCGGCATGGCTCTGGTGCGCGGGCGGCTCTTCGTCGACCAGGACCTTGAAGCTGCGCCCCTGGTCGCGATCATCAATCAGGCCGCAGCCCGCGTGTACTGGCCAAAACAGGACCCAATCGGCAAGCGCGTCCGGTTGAGTACCACCAAGCCGGACTGGACCACCATCGTCGGCGTCATCGCCGATGCGCGCACGGAATCGCTCGCGGATGCCGGCATTCCGCAGGTTTACCTCGACATCTACCAGCAGCGCCTCACAAAAGATCTAGCTTTCTTTCTGCGCGGACAGATCGATCCCACCACCGCCTTCGCGCAGGTACGCACGCAGATCCAGTCCGTCGATCCCAATCTTCCTGTCTTCCGCGGTGAGACCTTGGACGATGTTCTCTCGTCTTCGCTTTCCGTGCGCCGATTCTCCATGGTAATGGTGGCGCTCTTTGCCGGTACAGCCCTGCTGCTCGCGGGCTTGGGAATTTATGGAACCATCTCCTATCTCGTCAATGAGCAATCGCGCGAGATCGCCATTCGCCTCGCGTTGGGCGCGCAAAGGCGCGATGTCCTCAAGATGGTTTTACGCCAGGGCCTCACTCTGGCCGCCGTCGGCGCCGGCGTAGGCCTGCTTGGCGCGTTTATTGTCTCTCATCTCATGGCCGGATTGCTCTTCGGCGTGTCGCCCTACGATCTGACCACGTTCGCTGGCGTCACCCTTGTACTTACCACTGTCGCGCTCGCCGCCAGCTATATCCCGGCGCTGCGCGCCATGCGCCTCGATCCAATCACGACACTCCACGCCGAATGACCTTCGGCACTGCTCGAGACTTGCCTTCACAAATTGTTGCCATCCCAATGACCTCCTTCGGGATGCGCGGATGAATTCAGCCGACAGCCAGTTCCAGAGGATTAGTCCCCAAAAACGCCGATGTAGCCGGGAGGAATTCTGGCTACCGGATAAATGAGTTAATAGCGGTAAGCGACCTCAACCCTGTCAGGCCTCCGCTGTTTGAAAAATATTCGCCCAAGTGCTGCACACCTACTCCCACCGCATAAAGACACCCAACTCGACGGGGTATTTCCTGGGGGTTGTCGGTGGGAGTTCGTAGCGCAATCGGGCAGCCGTGTGGCAGCCACGAGAGATTAAAGGTCTCTTTCGGCGAGCTTGCGAAACGCATCGGGAACAGAACGGGAGCTCCCCAATGCGACCGATCCGTATCCAACCGCGTCCCATCCGAAGCGATCGCGGATGGTGTCCACAGCGCCATCGGCGGCCCGGCGCGCCATACCTCTCTCGCTGCCGGGTCGGCGCGACTCATCCGCAAGCCCAAGTGGAAGCTCGAGCTGCAGCTCCGGGCGCTCCTCAAGATTCGATACAGAGATCGCCAGGAGCGAGATGGTCTTCTCGCACGGATGCTGCGCGAGCACCGTGCGCACCAGTTCCTCCGCAATCTCGGCCAGGATTGCTGTCGTCGAAATCGGCGCGTCGAGGGTTATGGAACGGCTGACCGAGCGTAGGTCGGCGAAGCGAACCCGGACCGTCACCGTTCGGCCAGGTCGAGAACTGGTCCGAAGCCGGCTGCAAATCCTGTCCGCAAGATGGCGCAGCGCCGGTCGGAAAACGCGCTCTTCGGCAGGCTTGCGGCCGAGCGCTGACTGTGCGTCCGCCGATCCGGCCCGCCGATGAGTCCGTACTTCCCGCGGATCACAATTGCGCGCAAGCGCCGCGAGCTTCTCTCCCGCTGCGGGACCAAGCAACCGCGTTAGTGACCAGCCAGGTGTTCGCGCCAATTGTCCAATGGTAACCACACCAATGTCAGCCAGCCGCGCCTTAGTAACCGGGCCCACGCCCCACATCAGCTCGACGGGAAGATCGTGAAGGAAGTCCAGTTTGGTGCCAGGATGGACAATTACCAGCCCATCGGGCTTGGCCGCTTGGGAGGCTATTTTTGCCAAGTGCTTCGTGCAGGCGACGCCAACGGAGATCGGAAGACCAAGCTCTGTCCGAACACGGCGTCGGATTGCTCCGGCAATTTCGGCCGGGGGACCAAACAGATGGGTGCAACCCGCAACGTCAGCGAAGGCCTCATCGATGGAGATCCGCTCAACGAGTGGCGTAAAATCATTAAGTACCTTGACGGCCGCGTCGCCCAGTCGCTGGTAGTCCTGGAAATGGCCGCCCACAAAAACGAGTTGCGGGCAGAGCTCGCGCGCCTGTCTGCCTGGCATACCCCCGCGGACCCCGTAGGCCTTGGCTTCGTAAGAAGCGGCGAGTACGACTCCGCCACCGACCGCGATAGGCTTGCCGCGCAACGATGGATCGAACAACTGCTCGACTGAAGCATAGAACGCATCCAGGTCGGCATGAAGGATCGTGGCAGTCGTTTCCGGCTGTTCTTCGTTCACTAAGAGCAAATATACCCTCGGTGCAAACTGAGCGAGCTCATAAATACCAAGTGTCTTTTCAATGGAAGCAACCCGGTCCACCTGCTTTAGAACTCCGAGGCAGCCCGGCTGGGATTTAGGTGATTCGACGCTGCCCGACAAAGCGCAGGGTACCGGTGAAGGCAAAAGTGCCGTTGAGTAGGCGAAATCAGCCTGACCCTTCGAAAGTTGTGCTGGTGAGCAGGATCAGGTGGCACCATGGTGAGTTACACGCTCTGCCTGGACCGAGTTCACCAATTACTAATCACCCGTCGAAATTTGGTATACCTGGAACAAATCATCTATGGCACGCCCCTTGACAGCATTAGGGAGACTGGCTCGGGTGGCGCTCGTTCTGTTGATCGCGGTCTTGATTGTCTGGGGAGTTCTTTACCTGACGTTCGACCACTTGTTACGCACGGCTCATGATGCCCTTCGGAGTCGCCCGGCTCCGGCACTAGACTATTCCGCGGCGCTCGCACGCTTTGGAAAGATGCAGGAAGAAGATGGGCCGGAGGTTAGCACCGCCTGCCGTTCGATTTTATTGACCCACGGACAAAGTACGGAAAAAGCAATCGTGCTATTTCATGGTTATACAAATTGTCCTCAACAGTTCCGCGAGCTCGGCCAAATGCTCTACGAGCAGGGATACAACGTTTTGATTCCGCGTCTTCCGCGGCATGGGCTGGCGGACCGCAAGGTAGAGAATCTCTCGCCGCTCACCGCAGAGGAACTACGGGAGTGCGCGGACATGAGCGTGGACATAGCCTGCGGCCTAGGCCGAAAGGTTTACGTTGCCGGACTCTCGGCTGGCGGAACGCTATCAGCCTGGGTCGCCCAAAATCGGGCTGACGTCACCCGCGTGGTGTTGATCGCGCCAGCGCTAGGCTTGACGCGCCACGAGGGCACCCGCTTACAAAAAGGGATAGCACTATCGCTTCTGCTCCTTCCAGATATTCGCAAGGATTGGTATGGGGTTGACCCGAAAGCGCCTGGCTATGCCTATCCGGGCTTTTCGACCAGAGCTCTAGCCCAGATCCTGCGTTTCAGCATGGCCACGTTTGCTGAAGCGTTCGACCATGCACCCCGAGTGCAGGAGGTAGTGCTGATAACCTCGAAAAGTGATGAGACCGTCAGTGACTTTCTGGCCCGGCGATTGATCGGTCTTTGGCGGTCCAAGGGATTGTTCAAGTTCGCTGCGGTGGACTTTCCAAAAGCGATGGAGATCGACCATGACATGATCGATCCCGCCCACAAAAACCAACAGACCGAAATTGTCTATCCCGTCATTGTCAGTATGCTCAGCGCTCCGTAAGGAACGCTGGGCGTTTCGCGCCCCACCAATCACCAATCACTAATCACTAATCACTTATTAGTGCCCGCTAAAAAAGAGGTGGTTTTGCACGAAGCAAAACCACCGCTAAGGCTATTTTAGATTGATTGTTAAATTTAGATTACGCTAGTCACTCTCCACTCTCCCTTTGTCCATTTTAATTCTGCGACCGGTCTGATGGTCGAGATAGATTTCCTTGTCTCCTTTTTTCTCGAGCAATTCAAAACGCGCCGGATACTGATGGATAACGTCGGTTGTAATGATCCCTCCTGGAACTTCAGTGGTGGTCGTCGTGGTTTCCTGGACAGTGGATGCCGGCGCCTGGACGATCACTCCAGTCGGCTGTACATACACCACTTGCTGACCGGTATCGCTCATCACGGTGACTGCATATACGCCTCCAGTATCCTGGACGACGCGTACAACCTTAGTTGGGGAAGTTATTCTAGTTTCTTTTATCACCGAGGTTTGGACCGCCGGCGGCAGCGTCGTGAATTGAAGCTCGTCAGCTTTAGCCAGGGCAACGAGCGACACACTCACCCCGGCAACGGCGATAAGAAGGGTTAGGTTCTTCATTAACAGTCCTTTCTTTTCGTTCGAGGATCTCGCGCCAAGCTTTTGACCGGGCGCGAAGCTTCCAGTAGTGATTGTTCGTATTTGGAATACCCGGCGGATCTACCCAAACGGCTCTCCTGCCTCAAAAAAATTAAGCGGTTAGGGCCGACGCAGATCCGGGTTGAACTCGGTGATAACCAACCAGCGAACTTGGAACTTGCCGAATGTCGCGCAGCGCGCCGAAAGCGGCCGCGAACGTCATCCCCTGTTTCGGCTGGAGGACGTTCGCGCCCGGGAAATCGACAAAGTCGATCACATCGACATCGAAATGAACGATGAATTGTTCAGCCTGATGCTCTAGATAAGATCGCGCTAGTAAAGCTCGCCTCCGGAGTGCGATGAGGCGTTGTAGAATTCTTTCACCGCATCGTAACCCTTATACAGCGTCCGGGAAATGTTCGGCTTGCCTTGGCCGTAGACGGATTGATCCAAGGCGCTGGTGACGCCGAACCCGGCTTCATCCCAATAGCCGCCAGCAAAAGCGCCGCCAGCGAAAGAGTCATCCGGGCCACCAACTTGGATGTTGTAGAAGTTGGCGCCGGCTTTCCAATATTCGTCGCACCAGTCAAAGATGAATCCGCCGACGCAAACTTGGCCATTTTTCCTGGCCAGATTAGTTTTAATTGCCTTCCACTGTGTCTTGAGGAATTCACCGACAGGTATGGCAGCGTAGTAAGGTTTGCCTGTGCCCATCTGGCTCTCGGGCACATCATCAAGGTTCTGGATGGGCCGTTTGGATTTTGTTCCGTAAGCGCCGGGAGCAGGCCGGGTCGTGTGCGGGGTGCCCCATTCGCCGAAAATCAACGGCTTGGTCACACCGAGTTCTTTCATTAGCTGGGCGTACTGCTCAAAGGCCGAGTTGCCGGATCCACCAAACTCCGGACCGCGGTAAATGTTGATGCACCACGCGTCGATGTTTTGCAGCCGACCCGATTGCTCCCCTAATTCTATGGGAGGCCAATTTCGCTCGTCATTGATCGCAGTCGTGAGAAAGGGTTTCTTTCCCTGCTGGATCCCCGCCGTTTCCGCTGCATCGATCAATGTTCCGAAATTGATCCAGAACTGCCGGTTGTGAGTTACCCCGCCGAAGATCTCGTTGCCAATCATGTAACCGAAAACGGCCGGATGATTAACCGTGCTCGCTACGAGGCTCGTATAGTCACTTATGTAGTTGTTGAAATTCTCTCCACCAGCCGCGATCACCCCGCCCTGTGTGTAGGAAAACATGACCACATAGACGGGAGTATTTCCGCCGTTCCAGCAGTAGTCGAGAAAGTCCTTCCAATTCCCGGCGCTGCCGGGTTGGCCAGCGTTGAGCTTAGGGTTTCCAGCATACAATTTGATCACGTTGACGCCCGCCGCCCGGATCTTGTCAATGTCTGGCTTCCAGACATTCGCGTAATAGGGAATGAAATAGTCCCCATAAGGCATATAGCCGGGATATGTACCAATCGGAACCGGCGAGTAATTCATTCCCTTGATGGCAAAAAGCTTTCCGTTGACATACAGTTGAAATCCAGATGCTTTGACGGTGGTAGTGCTTTGCGCGGCCGCAGTGATGCCAACGAAAGTAAGAAGAATTGCGAGAGCCGCGCAGAGCGACTTCGTAGCGGCTGTCCCTGCCGTTCGCGTTCCTCGAATAAGACGAGTCATGGGTTTTGGGTTTTGGACGACTAGAAGCTGAAATCACATTAGAACCTTAAAAATCTTAAGAAGTCGACTGGAAACATCTAACACCACGGCGAAGCTGGTTGGATCTTGAAAACTGAGAGAGTTACCGACACTCTCGGGCGAGTTCGCAGCGGCCAGTCGCTGACCG
>JAFAZK010000273.1 GCA_019239825.1 Verrucomicrobiota bacterium
TGACGGCAGGGTCGTAGTACTTGGTGGCGCGACGGCTCAAGATACATTCGATGACGGCGTTGGTCATGGTGATTTCGTTGGTCGAGCCTCGATCGTTCGTCTCATTTGTCACTCGGGCTTGAGTTCCGTTTGTCTGCGTTGAGGCCGTAATTAGGTCGTGCATATTAGTAGTTTTATTTCAGTGTGGTCCATTAACAAAGATCCATTTTTGTGTTATCAGATGTACCACTTATACGCCTAAAAGAGTGACTGCTTTACATCGTGAACGACGACGACTTGGGCACCGGCAAGCGCCTTGACTAGGCCCTCACCCGTGATGGCGCTGACGCCAGAAGACGGTGACGCCGCCACTATCTCTTGACCTTGTTGGCGAAGGTGGCTGGTCAGCCTTGTGCCGGCGAGGCCGCTGACGCCGGTCACTACGATCTTCATGTGTTTATTCATAATTGTTAGTTCTCGGTTGTTTAGTTTTGATTAGTCTTTACTACGGCCTGCATGGATCCCTCCATTCACCCGGAGTAATTGATTGGTTAGTAGCTTTGAATAATTTGAGGCGCTTTCCTGGTTAAACATATCGTGTGCCAATGCGGAGTTATCGTTGCTTGTGCCTCTCTGTCAGAGCATTGCGCTCATAACGGAGTCAGGAAGGATCGGTGCAAAACTTTTGACCCTTACAAAACTTTGACCCGGTTAGTCGGAAAGCTTGTACTCACTGAAGGCTAGGCCTTTTAACGCTCCGCTTCGGGACAGTGCTTTTGTTTTAACCGATACTGTGCGGCAGCCTTTTGTTCCGGAGTGATGGTCAGACCTATGCCGGAGGAACGGAAAGAAGGTAAAGACTCGACACCCGCTCGAGGTCGGCTTCGTCCCGCGGCCGCGGGAAGGCGCGCCCCACAATCAGGACATCGCAGTAGAAAGTTTCGCTGCCTTAGATTAATCGGTGAAATCAACAAGCGAAATCTGGCGACATTTCAGGTGGACTTGGAACAACCGAAATACTTGCGCCTTTGATTCGAAAGGGAGGTTGATGGGGACAGGTCAATAACTGTAAACGCTCTTGGCTTGCCCACAGCAGTTTCGTTCTTCATGTTTTCAAACCGATATTGCAGGCGGTTGGGATGGATCCGACGTTAGTCGGGAGCGCAACCAGTTATTTTCAACTGTATTCGGTCTCGATCGCTCCGATGATCCTAAGCGCCGTAACCAGCGCGGTCTGCAAAGCAAAAGCGAGCAGGGTCAAAGCACCTTGGCTTCGTTACCAATCTGCGAGAAGAAAGACAGTCGCAAGCCCAGCAAGTAGCTAGCCAAGCTTGCCTGAGGTTCACTCCGCCTTTTATTGTCGATCAGACGGAATCTCCTCGGCACCGGGCTGCGGCGTCTCGTGAAGAATAAATTCAGACCGAGCCTCTCGAAGCTCCCGGCTCGCTAAAAAATCAAAAGACTGTCGAACGATTTTCTCCACTAAGCGCTGACCCTGGTTTTCGAATTAAAAGGCCCGGCTTTCATCGCGCCATTCCGCTATTAACGCAATCGTCATATGCTCTAAAAAAGTCCCAAACCGTCATCTTAGAAATTGGCGTCTGCTCTTTAGGACTTGGCAGCCGCAGACAAGTCCGGTCAGCGATCCACTATCGATTATTCACGAACCGTAGAACTTTATGAAACCCGAAGAAATTGTCCTACTACCGGCCACTCACGAGGGAGTCGCGTGTTTCCACGTTAAAGATGAGCTTTTACCGCAGTTTCTCCAGCACCTCAAAAGCACAGGAATTGAGGTTCCCGAGCCACCACAACCACAGCGTAATCCGGAAATGCCATACGTAAAAGTGAACGTGAAAGAAGGAGTGCCGGAAGAGCGGCTCCAGAAGGCGCTCGACGATTTTCAAAACAAGCGGTAGTCAACCATCAGCGGTACAAAGGTAGGGCGAGCCCCGATATTAGCCCTGGCAGGACTTGACGTATAGCTGGGCGCTGATGATTAAACTTAGCCGAAGCGCATCGAGGGAGACTCCCTATTTACCTTCGGGTCCAAGTTAGAATGTATTTCGCAGACCAACCTAAGGAAATCGCTGAGGAAGTCGCCAGAGGGCGGGCCGAATTTTTTCAGCAATTCCCGAGCTTATCTTCACCGGAGGCGGCGCGGCATTTTTCAAATCCGGTTGATGAATCGACCTTCGAACAGCAAATTGAACGTCGATGATCTTGAGGCGTGTGAGCCGGTCTACTTGTTGCACAAGGATCTCATTCGCCTTCGCCGTTCGGATGCTGTTCTGAGTGGCCGCGGAAGAGGTTTCTTTGCTGGAGCCGTCTAGGGCCCAGGAACAATACGAATTGACCGTAGCCTGAATTTCTTGAAAAGGCATTCTAGCGGACAAGACCTGAGGTCGATTCGACTCCTGCAACTGCGCCGGTGGATCTTCACTTTTGAGGCTCATCGGGCTGATTTTGCTTTTCCTGTCCCTTCCGCTCGATGTCTATCTCTTCGGAGTGAGTATTGGTATCAGGGTCATCGACTGTCGTACGCTCAATCCTGGTTCCGTTCTCTTCGTATTCCGTGTGCTTTGTTTTGGGTTCCACAAAACGGAGTTCGAATCTTACGTCACCACCGGTTTTCTCGCGAGGGGCGTCGCCCTACCGCTAAATCGACTTTTGGAGGCGGCCCTGTTTGCCGACCGAGGCGAACAATAAGACCATGGTTGGAATCATTCTCGGGGTCATAAGGGGTCGTAACGCCCCTGCCTATCGCAATTGATCCCTAGCGAGAATGTGGCGACGGCCGTTCACGAGAATCGACGTATTGCGCCCGTAATCTGGCCAAGGCTTCGTCATAGCCTTTTGTTTGCTCGGGTAACATGGACATTCTCGGCTGAACATAAGGTTGTCCGTAAACAACGCCCAAGATTCGTAAAACGTCTTTCACGTTCTCCTTCAGACCTGCAATCTCTCTTTTTAGTTGTTTGATCTCTGCGGCGTCGTCATTGACTGCCTCTTCCACGTTTCCGAGTCGACGCTCGAGATCTATCGATTCCTTATCCTCTGCCATAGTCCCAGATTGTTGAAATCCCGACTAAAACACGAGCTCGGGAGGGGCTTTGATTATGTACGCAACGGCTCCGATCGGGGCCTTGAAATGAAAAGGACCGAAGCCAGGACCAACGCTGTTTCGATCAAAATCTGCAAGCGGTTCGATTTGAAAATGCTCGGGGATATTTGGCGGGTAATCCGTATTGGGGTGGATCATCTTCCATCGTTGGCAGATCGCATCAGTGGCTGCTTGGCTTAGGGTGTTGTTTATAAATTCTGAGGGGTATTCTTCTACAACGATGTCGTGAAGTTCAACGATCACCTCAAGGACCTTCACCTCGGTGAGGCGATAAAAACGGCTCATTGATCTCTACTTTGCTTTCAGCTTCTGTTGGAGGCTGTCAACAACGTCCGCCAGTAGAATCACTTGCTGCAGAAGCCGGCCATTAACTTTCGCTTTGTCGTCAATCTCGCTTTTCAATGACTGCAGATTTTGATTAACCCTGAGCACGCGATCTGCGTCGGCGTCGTGCTCCGGAACTTCTTGTTTTGGGGGTTTAGGTTTAGCCATTTTGACAGTCGCGCTGGTCCAAGTTGTTGTTCGCGCTCGCTAGCGCGAACGGTTCTAAACTTTTGGCTTGAACTGAAATTTTGAAGGAAGAATTTCAAAAATTCAAACCTTGACCGTCCGTTCACTCCTATTACCTCATTTACAATTCGCGGCGAGCTGGTCGAGTGAACGCTATTACAGAATACCGCCCTTTAACTCGCGACCCACGATCAAAACCCGATCCTAACGGATTGGTATCATAGATCGGTGGGCGAGACGATTGGTTTTATTTTTTTTGCGAGAGATTAGCGCATCGGCAACGCTTCAGACCGAGCCACCTGTGAGTGGTTAATATTATCCTTCATTGCAGCGAGATGTTCTTCCTGCATTTCGATTTCTTCCGTGATCACACTGAATTTTTCAAGATGGTGATTCGCGAACACCATGGTGATCGGGACGTCGGCCGCGTCACGTCCTCGCGCGATCACAATTCGGCCGATTCGCGGCCGATTGTGTCGCGCGTCAAAGCTATACCACCCTCCGCCGAGATGAACTTCGAACCAGGCACTAAAATCCATTGGGTCGGGCAAGGGCGGTACACCGATGTCGCCGAGATAACCGGTCACATACCGGGCGGGGATGTTGAGGCACCGACACAGCGTGATGGCCAAATGGGTAAAATCGCGACAGACACCAACCCGCTCCGTAAACGCTTCTAAAGCCGTCCGATTTGAACGGGCACGCTGATAGTCAAACCGAATGTGCTCGTGGACAAAATCGCAAATGGCCTGGACCTGCGCCCAACCGGGCCGGATCCGCCCAAATTTCTTCCACGCAAAGGCCATCAGTTCACTATCGACCTCGCAATAACGGCTGGGTAACAAAAAGGTAAGAGCCGACTGAGGAGTGTGACAGACTCCTTCGTTTTCCGCGTCCAGCAGTAAAGGGTCAGGTTCGCCACTATCCCAGACTACTGCGTGATTGCGTAAGTGAAGACTGCCAGGCGGCGCATTCAGCCGTCCGCAACGATTGCCGAAAGAATCGAGGTAGTAGTCAACGGGCAGATCGGGCTCGATTTGAAACTCCTCTGGGACAACCAGGTTGGCGTGAAGAGAGGGATGGATTCGTAGCAAGAAAATGACCGGGCTTGCATTAAATAGCCGAAGGACAATGTCGTAACCGGTTCGAATTAGCACACTTTTGATTCGTTTCTCGGTTTGCTGATGGATTGGGTCTGCCTCCGGCACAAGCATTGCTCTATCGTTCCTGAGAATTTGCTTTCTCCTATGACCGCCCCAAGGTCTGGGCTTGTTGTCCGATCCATCTGCGAAACGCGCCCTGATAAGCGCCGCTTGCCCAACCTACAGAAGCTTGACAGGCAACTTCTTAGCCGTCTTCTTTCACCTGAAGCATGAATGAAAACAACGGCAATGATTCCACGCGGCCGTTAAGTTACTCGGACTTGTTACGCTGGTCGAATTTGGTCGTCCTTGTCATCTTATCGCTCGCGCTCGCGCTTGTATTAAAAGGGATTCTTTTGCTATTCGCGGTCACGCTGATAGCGGGAATGTTTTTGAATCCGGTCATTGCAGCGATGGAACGGCGCGGCGTTAAAAGAGGTCTCGCCGTGGCCCTTTTAATCCTGGTCGGTTTGGGACTAATGGCGCTCGCCGCTAAGCTGTTGCTGCCGCCATTTCTGCAACAAGCCCAACAATTTATTCAAGGTATTCCCGACGATTGGGAAAAGATTCATAAGCAACTTAGCGGGTTGATCCAAGCGTACCCTGTTCTTCAACAGGTTATTCCCGCCAAACCCTCCGACCTGATCAATACCGCAAGTGCCCAAGTGGGCGGAGTCGCCAGTTTCCTTGTGCGCTCGACCATCGGTTTTTTTGACGGGATTGTTATCGCCGCTCTGTGCCTTTTGCTTCTGATTTTCACGCTCCTGGATCCTGAACCGATGGTGGCATGTTATCTGGAGCTCACACCGTCCAGGTTACGAGAACCTGCGCGCCGAACCCTGATCCGCATGTTGGAACAAATGGGTGTCTGGGCGCGCGGCACGCTTATTAATGGAGCCATTACCGGTGCTTCGACCGGTCTATTGCTCGCCTTAGTCGGTGTGCAGCCAGCTCTCGTATTTGGCGTCATCGCCTTTTTCGGCGAATTCGTTCCGATCATCGGCCCTGTGGTGGTGGCGATTCCTGCCTTATTTGTCGCAGCCAGTCTCGGCTTTGGAAAGTTCTGTCTTGCGCTTTTGGCGATTTTATTCGTGCAACAGGTGGAGACGAATGTCCTGATCCCTTTTGTCATGGGTAAGCAAATGAATCTGCATCCGGTGACCATTATATTCTTCACCCTGGCTATGGGAACATTGTTCGGAGGGATTGGTGCGATCCTCGTCGTTCCGGCCGCAGCATTTGTGAAGATTGTTATTAGCGAGTTTTACTTAAAACGAAGACACCGCGACCAGGAGTTCGTTAAGATCGAGTCACGTCGCATCGTGATTGGCGAGGGCAAATTGGAAGGTTGAGTACACCTCTCGCTTCCAAAAAGCAGTAAGTCTACTAGGTCGTTTAGGCTAGATGCCTGGTCCGATGTCGGCCGCAAACATCGAAATCCAGGCCATCAAGAAGCATTCGGTTTTCAGAGCGCTCCAAATGGATACCAGCACGCTCTTATAACGATCTTGCTGATTCGAAGCTAAGTCCTTGATCAACAGATGATTAAGCTCTTTGCTATCGGGCCGGCGGGATTCGAACCCACGACCTCTTGAACCCCATTCAAGCGCACTACCAAGCTGTGCTACGGCCCGATTTTTCTAGGAACGCCAAAGATGCCAGGCTCAGAGGGCTTTGCAACCGAAACCTCAGAAAGTAAAACGGAGAAAAAATCCTCAGATTACCCAGGTTACGCACATTTCCCGAGGCGGAGAACATTCCTTCTCACCTTTCGACGCGCTCGAAGCTTGCTCAAGGCAGGCCTCTCACCGATCACTGCTCACCTTCAAGACTTCGAGCACGAGCCC